>CAYSXU010000001.1:0-35448 GCA_964435095.1 uncultured Gammaproteobacteria bacterium
ACGCGATAGTAATCGAGACCAAACTCCCCCACGGCAACAACCTTTGGGTGCTTGGCGAGCTCGCGATAGTACTCGGGATCAAAATGCTCGGCGCGCGTCTTTACCGTATGCAGAGTTGGATCCAATTCGTTCTCGTCAACAAATTCTTGCGCGTGTAAATGATTCGGGTGCAGACCAATCGTCGTCCACACACCGTCGTACTTTTCTGCGAGTTCAACACCCGCCTTGCTCGTTGACGATTGCGTGCCAACCGTAATCATGCCAACGCCCGCTTGAAGCGCGCGCTTAACGACCTCGTCCACATCATCCTTATAGGCACGAAAGTGGACGTGACAGTGGGTGTCAATCAGCCGATATTTCATAATTCATACTTACTCCAACCACCCCATACCCCTCCTTTGAAAGGAGGGGGTAGCTCGAGCTTCCCCTCCTCCCCGAGAGCCTGTCCTGAGCTTGCCGAAGGAAGGGGCGAGGGGTGGTGGGAGTTATTACAGTTAAAGCAACCCCACTTGATACAACACGTCGACCGCCGTACTCACGCTCTGTGACTCAAGCACAGCTGAACGCAAAGTGGATTCTGGCAAAAATTCCACAGCGATAAACGCCATAGCAACAATCATGGCCGCGGCCTGCGCCAAACCAACAACAGCTCCCCCAAGTGAATTCAATAAGCCAACAAACGGAATAATTGAAAGCAACCGTCTAACCAAGTCAAGCAAATTAATTAACCATCCAACGATTTGGCTGACGATCAAAGCCAACGTTAAAAATAGCACGATCCCGGAAAGCGGATGCGACAAGAAACTGAAACCGAATGTTGTCTCAATCCAAGTCGCACCATAAATTGCTACCACAATACTTGCGACAAGTCCGATCAGACTTCCGAGCGTACGAACAAAACCATGATGCCAGCCTGACGCCAGAAGTCCGAAAGCCAGGACAATAATGATGACGTCAATCATGAGTGGAGTCATAAATCAAGCATCTCGTCGCGGGAATAAGGCTGGTCCAAATTCGATCACATCACTTGCGTAGCGACGAGCGATCTCATCAGCCGTAGCTGGAACGATCGGCTTTAGAGCCTCGGCAATCCAACGGATCATGCCAGCCAACTCCGATAATGACTTCTTAGCAGCAGCCTCGTCTGTTTTCACAGTGCGGAACGGTGCTTCTTTCTCGATCTTCTCGTTAGCCGCATCGATCACACTCCACACAACATCAACGTAACGCCTAAAGTCATACGTCTTTATCGCTTCAGACAGTGCAGCGTCCTGCTCGGTTCCGTCGAAGTCGACACGTTCGAGGCCATCAACGAAACTCTTGTTCGCCATAGCCGCAACGCGACTGACTAGGTTACCGATACCGTTCGCTAGTTTGCTCGCGTACAGAATTTCAAATTGCTCCTTTGAGTAATCGCCGTCTTGCCACGACGGAATAGCGCCAAGCAAGTACATGCGCGTGGCGTCCGTGCCGTATTCAGCCACCAGGTCGTACGGATTGACGACGTTACCCAGTGACTTACTCATCTTTTGGCCGTTCGCCGTGATGTAACCGTGAATGAAGACTTGTTTTGACGGTACCGGACCAACCGACATGAGCATGGCCTGCCACATGGCGGACTGTTGACGAAGGTTATCCTTGCCAGCAACCTGCACACTCGGCCACGCACGCTCAAAGAGCGAGCCCGGAGTGGACCAGTCGAGCGTTGAAATATAGTTCACAAGCGCGTCAAACCACACGTACATGACGTGATCAGGATCGTTCGGCACTGGTACGCCCCACGGCATCTTTGACTTCAATCGTGAAATACTAAAATCGTTCAAGCCGCCTTCGACGAATGAACGAATTTCATTCAAGCGTTCATGTGGAACGACAAAATCCGGTCGTTCGCTATAAAGTGCCAACAGCTTGTCTTGATAGTTTGAAAAACGGAAAAAATAATTCTCCTCTTCGATCAGATCAAGCTCGCGATTCGGATGGATTGGACAACGACCGTCAACCAACTCGGAATCCGTCTTCTCAAGTTCGCAGCCAACACAATATTTTACGCTGTACTGCTTTTTATAGATGTCGCCCGCCTCAAGGCACTTAAGCCAGAACGCTTGTGCTGCAGCGATATGTTTTTCGTCGGTTGTGCGAATGAAGTGCGTGTACGTCAAATTCAGTGCTTGCTTAAGACCGTCAAACTTTGCGGCGTACTCATCGCAATACGACTTGGGATCCATTCCCGCCTCTTGTGCTTTTTGATAAATTTTTTGTCCGTGCTCGTCCGTCCCAGTATTGAAAACGACTTCATAACCCTGTTGACGGTGATAACGCGCCAACATGTCGGCCTGAACGATCTCAAGCGCGAATCCGATGTGCGGATCAGCGTTGACGTAAGGAAGTGTGGTTGTGATGGAATAGACGGACATAGATAATGAATATCCATCTCGAGCGAATGCGAGAGATCGGAAGCCTGCGTAATTCGCGGGCTGCCGACCCCTCACATACGTTCGGGGTGGTTAACGCCAATCCTTAGGTGCGACCACGATAACAAACTCGCCCTTTGTGCTTGTCTGCTCAAGCTTGTGTAAGACATCCTCAACAGAACCGCGGTAGATCGTTTCATGAAGCTTGGTGAGCTCACGGCAGACGACAAGCGGACGATTGAGTTGCTTGAGCTGTTCAAGCGTTTTGACGATGCGGTGCGTTGATTCGAACATGACGAGCGTGTGCTCAACCTCTCCAAGTTCACGAAAGAACGTATCGCGTCCTTTCTTGTTTGGTGGGAAGCCTACGAACGTATAACGATCTGCCGGAAAACCGCAAATCGAAAGTGCAGTAACTGTCGCGTTTGGACCAGGCACAGGAATAATCTCGATGCCGACTTTAGCGGCTGCGGCCACCAACACGCCTCCAGGATCGTTCACACCCGGCGTGCCAGCATCAGTCACCAGCGCCATAGTTTTGCCTTCAAGCATGTCTGTCACAACCTCGTGCGTACGACGAGCGTCGGAATGTTCGTGATACGACTTGAGAGGCTTACGAATCTCAAGTGCAGCAAGCAACTTACCACTCACACGCGTGTCTTCGCATAGCACAACATCAACCTCGCGCAAGATTGCAGTAGCGCGCGCTGAAATATCGCCCAGGTTGCCGATGGGCGTGGCTACAACGTAGAGCTTTCCGCTATTCGCCGGCATCTTGGTTAGTTCCGTCGACGGTAATCGTCGTTTCATCTTCCGCTTGAGTAGCCCCTGTGCTTTCTGCTCCGATCGATCGAATGTCCGGATTAAGTGTATGTGCGCACACCCAATAACTCGTACGCGAATTCATTTCGCTCAATCGGCTGCCCTTCAAGCTGCCTGAAATTGCCACGCCCTGTGCGTTCCAAACTGAGTTAGTAGTCGTATCGCGCATCGTTGTATCGTCAGCCTCAAAAGTGAATGACAATGTTTGATCATCGACGACTCGGCTGAAGACTCGGCCGATATCAAGATCAAAATCATACACACCGATCAACGGCGCGCCACCTACCTCCGCCTCTTCGATTCCAATACCGAACAAAACCTTCCAAGCGAATGCTGCGGACTCTCCACCTGCCTCAACCAAAGATACGATCCATTTGTTTCCAAAGGCAGTACTCGTATGGTTGATTGGGAAATAAATTGCGTTTGAAGTTTCGTACAGACCATACGGATGACGCGTGTAGTCACGTGTGAATCCGGTATCCGTGCTCAAGACTTCCCCATCTGAAAAAGCTGCTTTCCAGTCTTTCCAACGCATCACCTGCGACGACGGATAAATCGACAGCGTTTGGCCGACGGACGATCCGACGATAGCCTGACCGGTCGCTTGCAACCAAAGCGAGTCAGTAAGCGTGTCGTAAAGCAACGTGTTATTGTTATAGACCTTTCCCGAAACGCCAAATTGAACCGTCTGTCCATTAACTTGGCGTTCATACACCACCGGCGTGCCGCAAAGCGTACAGTATGTGATAGCGAGTTCCTTGCCATTGAAACTGTCGTTCACTACCTCATGCCAGTTCATAATCTGGTACGGGTAGTAACGATGTTCACCGTCAACCTCCACGTCAATGCCGTAAATATCGTCAGCGATCACATTGTCCGCCTCGACCACTGAAATGTACTTCGGTTCGTTAATGGCTGGGATGCCATCTTTCTCTACACCAGAGTCATAAATCTGATCACCGGCAACGAGATAATTGACGCCGTCTCGCACAATGGTATCTGTATATAAGCCGCCCTCGAGCGCCGGCCAATCACCGGATCTCACCCTCCCCTGTTGCCAAGCGTCATAGCCCCAAAAAAGCACAGCCACGGCAATCACCGCTACGATAAAAAGAGATTGTTTCTGGTATTTCATAGACACGAGAACGCTATCACAGCCGTTTACATTGTTCAACGCACCTATGGTAGCATAAGCCGGTCAGACTCATCTTACTTCTTAAATATTCAATATTGAACTTTTATGTTAAGCGTGGGAAAACCAGCACCTGATTTTTCAAATGTTACCGCCTACCAAAACGGAGAGTTCACAAAGGTTAGCCTATCTCAATACCTAGGTTCTTGGGTGGCTTTCTTCTTCTACCCACGAGATTTCACCTTTATTTGCCCAACCGAGCTCAAGGGCTTCGAAAAGCACGAAGCCGAATTCACGGCCATGAACTGCAAAGTTCTCGCCGCGTCCACCGACTCCGAATGGAGCCACAAGGCATGGTTTGAGCGCGATCTTCCGGAAATCAAATACCCGGTGCTCGCCGACACCACGCAACAAGTCTCACGCGACTACGGCGTACTTAACGAAGACGACGGTTCGTCACAACGCGGACTGTTCATCATCGATCCGGACGGTATCGTCAAATACGTCGTCATTTCTGCCGGCTCGGTCGGCCGTTCAGTCACCGAAACCTTGCGCGTCCTAAAAGCGCTACAATCAGGCGAACTCTGCCCAGTAGAATGGGCACCAGGCGAGCAGACGCTCGGCAAGGCGTAGCGCGTCTCGTCATTGCGAGCGCAGCGAAGCAATCTAGTAAACATCACAGAAGACAAAACAGGGCCGAAGCCCTGTTTTGTCTTACTCTTCTTTCTTTCCGTAACTCTCTAATCCGTCTGTTAGTTTACTCATATCACTAACAGATATTTGGTCGTTTTCGAGCTTAAACTTTACACCAAGCATTCCCATTGCCCTACTAAATGATTTTTGGAATAAGTCATCAGGAACCCAACCGCCCTTAGATTTCAACATGCGAATGTAGTGGTCATATATAGCTTGTACTTCGTGTGCAAACTCTTCAGGTTTGAAGTCACGCTTCTCCTTCAAGAGTTCCTCAAGCGGAGCCTTACGCACCTCTTCATTGACATGGAAATCGCCGTACTGCTGCACAAGTCTTCCACCCGAAAGAAGTTTTACAACCGCTCGGCGTGGATTCGAAACAAGTTTCGCTTTATTGAGATATTGTATGCGATCAGCGTCGTATCCTCGTGCATCTTTAATCATCCAACCTATTTCGAGATCTTCCGCAAGCTGAGATGTCTCACCATAGCCGCCTATCGCAGCATATGTTCCAGCTCTGAATGCTGAGTTACGTCCTATCAACTCTGGAGAATTTAAGTAATAATTTCTGAATGCTATATCGAGATATTGGCGATATGTTTCTCGTGGGAAATCCCATCGACCCGCCACGGCATCCAGTTTCGGGTCTTTACGGAAAGCTTCAGCAACATCATTAGCATAGTTAGGCGAAATGCCCTCCAGATCAGCATCATTGCTCGCGATAGCGACCGAGTGGTCGATTTCAGCCATTTGCCTTCTCAATAATACCGAATCAACTAAGAATTTGCGTACATTTCCAATTGCCGGTTTGTTTGCAAACTGTTTGTATAAATGTACAAGATTCAGCTGAGGGAATTCCTTTCGCATTCGCTCAATAACCTCGCCAGTTTTATCTCTCTTCTTATTTGCCGGATGATTTTCAAGAATCACGAGCTCAAAGCGTTCAGGATTTTTTAACGTTGCATAATACCGAATCGTCTTCTCAATATTATTTTCTTCGCTATATGCAGGCACTGTAATAGAAAGTTCGACGGACTTCTTCATCAATGGAGCGCCCGCAACAAGCCCTTGAAGTTCACGAAGATATTCTGGATCTTGCCCATTGAGATATTCCTCAATGAGACGGCCTTCATTTTCAGCTGTATCGTACTCTTTATTATTTTGTAGTTCAGACATTAACCGTTCACGATATTGATTTCGATTGATAAGCCCAAAAGGATTTCCGCCATCGCGTGACTCTCCGTAACCGTATGCTTCAGTATATGAAGTAAGTCGTTTATTCCCGGAACTGCTACCTGGGGGTAATGATGGTGGAGGTGGAGGGGGTTCAACTCCCCTTGCTGATTTCTTCATCGGCTCAAGCGGCGTGCGCCAGCTGACTGGGATTGGGACGAGCGGCGGGAGGTTGGGTTTGTTCTCGAAATCGAACTCAGTAACAGGTTTGTCGATGCACTCGTTGATCGTGATCGTGCTGTCGATCATGCCGCTTACGCCCTTGCCTTCATGCGTCGCCAGAATGCCGTAGTGAACGGTGCCGTCTGGATCGATACCGCGAACTTCGGCGATCTCAGCAAAGCGACCGAGGAACACCGGCTTGCCACCATCAAGACGGAACAACGACTTTGCGATGTCGCTGTCTTTTGGAATGATAATCGTGCCGTCGGGATTGATATCAAGTTCAACAGGACGATTCTGCGTTCCTTCGGTAAGCGACAACAACAACTTGAGCTTACCTTCGTGAAGCGCTGAGAATGGATTGACTGATTCCGGCGTATTGAACGACTCGCCAGGCTTCATGTGGCTCATGCTCATGACAAAGTCGCCATTTGCATTCGTGCCAATTTGCTCATGGCCGCCCCACCACAGCTTAAGTTCGTCGAGATCAAAAATTTTGGTGTCGTTGCCATACCACAAGTCACGCTTGGCATGAATGACATCAGGACTTATGCCCAACCACTCAGGAATGCTGAAGCCATGTTTGATGGTTACGGGATTGTCGATCGTAATCAGGGTGTCGTGCGGATAGATGCCAAGCGCGTTCAGCTTGGCTTCAGACACCGCATCAAACACACCACCTGGCGTATGCAGTCCGTCAACAATCACCGAACCATCCTTTGCGACCATGCGCGACGAACCGTCGACGAGCTCCTCGAGCTTAACGCCGTCAGGCAAAATGAACTCGCCGCCGTTTGACACATCGGAATGCGAAACGCCCGTCGGATCGATCTCAGGACCGTTATCGCCAAAGAATGCGACGGCTTCATGCACGGCGCCGCCAATCACCATGGCGCCAACAGCAACCTTCGTTCCCGTCCAAAGCGCTTTCTTGGTGGCAAGCCTATTAAACGCCTTGTCATTTTTCACATTCATGCTCTTCTCGCCGTAGAGCGTCACCTCGCTGTCTTTGCGAAGCTTCTCAAGGTACGCGTCAAACGTCGGGTACGCGGTGCGATTAATGCCGTCAACGCTGTCGTACGCACGGCGCATGACGGCCTTCAGTAAGGCGCGAGCATAATCAAGATCGCGACGTTCCGCTTCGACTTCAGTCACGTCACTATACGACAACAGATCAACGCCCTTGGTATTTGAAAGACGGATGCGCGCCTCAATTTCCGCAAGCAAGCTAACGGCCGCGGCATACGCCTCAGGCGTGTTTTCGCGCAGAACAATCTCGCCCGAGGCAACGGCGTTCAACGATTTCTTGTCAAGGCTCGTCAATCGCTCGGCTCGCGCGTTGTCGACAAGCATGCCCATGGCAAGCGTCGTCATGTCGACCGCGCTCGCTTTTTCGCGCAAGTGCTGCTCCATTTCAAGGCGACGCGGCGAGCGATCGAGCTCTGCCAGTTGCTTCTTAAGATCACTCTTCTTACCAAACTCACTCCACTTGGCATCGGCAAGTTGCTTCTTGAGGTCAAGACGTTTTACTTCGCGCTCCTTGTCTGTCATCCCTTCTTTCACCTGAATTTCGCTTCCAACCGCGCGTTGACGTTCGTGCAATACTCGCTCTCGAGTCATGCGTGACTTTTCTTTGTACCCAGCAACAAGACCGGCAAGACCGGCGCTAGCGCCAAATGTCGCCCAAGAAGCAAGCGTACTTGAAACACCTCGCTGAGCAGCATAGGTGATTCCCGCATAAGCTGCGCCGACTGCGACTGCGATTTCGTTACTCATGGCGTCCGAAAGAAGACCGCCGGAGAGTTTGCGCATTTTCTCAAGCGCCCAATCAACATTGTTTCCCTCGCGCTCAGTTCGAGCGCCAAGTTTCGCCTTCGCGATCGTAAAGTCAAGATCAAGATCGACATTCTTAAGTCCGCCCGCGTGCGCAGCGTGTTCGCGCAGTCGTTCGGCAATTTCCGTGACGTTGTCGGCGTACATGCGGCCGTCGCCACCGGTCTTTTTGAGCTTGGCAGCGTCGTGGAAAATGCGCTTTTTCGCCTCTTCAAAATCTTCACGCGACATTGACGGATCGGCCGCGTACGCTTTGATGATATTCGTCAAACGAACCTTGATCGCTTTTTCTTGCGCGGTCTCTGCCTCGCCGCTTGCGAACTTTTCGCGCTTCTCGCCCGCATCTTCGTGAATGAACTCTTCGTAATCCTGAACAATACGATCGACAACGGCATTCGTTGCTTTGACGTGAGCATCGCGAGCTGCGGCGTCACCAACGTAAAGATTTCCTTCACGCAAAATCGCTTCGCGCGCTTTGCGAATTTCGATCTGACGATAAATTTCTCGTCCGTAATTGTGTTTAAACGTTCTTGAGAGCCAACCGGTAAAACCGCGCAACTGTTCCTTTTCACGCGCCATCTTTTCCTCGGCAACGTCGCGAGCACGATTTTCGATCTCTTCCGAAATGTCAGCCGCGCCTACTTTTGCGCGGAATATTTTTTCTTTGCCGGTTTTCTTTTTACCCTTGCCGCCGTCTTCTTCGATAATCAAATCGTACATGCCATTCCTCCCCATCGCCGGAAAATCATCCGGATTCCCGCGTGGTGGTACAGGAGGCGTCGGCGGCAATCCTGCGGCAGCGGCCACAAGCGCCGGTTCTGTCGTCGTCTTCTTTTTTTCACGAGCCTCAGGACCACTTGGCGGCACTGGCGGACTTCCAGCACCCGCTCCAACTGCCTCGAGCTTTGGCACGCGCTGTAGGCGCATGTCTTCAAGGTAGACGCGAACTGGAATGGTATCGGTGCAATACGTACCGTCCTCACAAGCAACGAACTTCATGCCATCTTTACCCTGAACCAACGAATACACAGTCATTTCTTTCAGACCGTGCTTGGTGAGCACCATGATTGGCTTTCCGCTGGCACGATGCTGATCAAGTAACTCCGCAGCTTCCTTAATGGCTTGCTCGGAGATAGTCATTTCTGGCTGTTCTTTGTTAGCGACAGGAGCGCCAAGAATACCTCGAGCGATTGCTATGGCTTCGTCGTGCGACTTTCCGTCTTTCACCGCCTGGACCTTTGCTTGGACCGCCTTTTCCATGGTAAGTACATCGTTTGCACTCAACACTTTGGTGGCGTAGTTATCGGGATTGATGGCGACAATACGCTTTTTACCATCTGGACCCACGTCGGTAGATAAATCCCAGGCTTCAAATACGCCATCATCCCGCATTATCCAAAGCGGTTCGTCATGTGCAATTTTTCTTTCGATCAAACGCTCACCCTCATGTTCATGTTCGGTGCGTTGCGGTTCGCCGCCGCGCCTGACTGGTTTAACCGACATAGACGTTTAACCAAGGTAGGCTGTGCGGAAGTTGGCAATCGCCGCGTTCAACACGTCCTGAAAATTCGGAATGTTGGTCATGAAAAACTCGCGAACCTGTTCGTCGGATTGATTACCGTCAAGTAATTCATTGAGCTCGTCGATCTTGCCTTCGGGCAGCGCGGCTATCAATTCAGCATTGATACGCTCGCTAACGCGTTCAATTAAATCTTGATGCATCTCTGCCTTGACTGACGGTTCAACATTCACGATGCCCTTCTCCTCAAGCAAGCGTTCGACGAACTGGTCGAGCGAATTAGTCTTTTCCATAATAAACAAAACAGCGATATTACTTGCTCGAAGTATACACCGCTGTTTCATCAAATGGTTGAGGTCGTCCACACGGCGCTAACCTCACCATACCCCTCCTTTGAAAGGAGGGGGTAGCTCGAGCTTCCCCTCCTCCCCGAGGAGGGGCGAGGGGTGGTGGGAGATTAGTTAGATCTGACTCAAATACTCCGCCAAAGTCCTGACACCGTGACCAGTGCCACCGCGAGCCAAATAAGCAGCAATTGGCTTTTCAGCAAAAGCTGGCCCAGCAATATCAAGATGAACCCACGGAAGATCATCCACAAACTCTTGCAAAAATAGACCAGCTGTCAAAGAGCCGCCATAACGCGTCGTCGGAATATTTCGCAAGTCCGCTATTTCACTTTCAATCAGCGGCCGATAGCGACGTTCAAGCGGCATCTCCCACATCTTCTCACCCGCCACCCTTGATGCCTCGAGTACTTTATTAGCCAGACTTCGATCATTACTCATTAGACCGGTTATCTCTTCGCCAAGCGCCACCAAACAGGCGCCGGTCAAAGTTGCCAAGTCGATAATTGCTGTTGGTTTGAGTTTGACGGCGTAAGTCAGCGCATCAGCTAACGTCAACCTACCTTCAGCGTCGGTATTTAGAACTTCGATTGTTTTGCCGCTTGAAGCTTTGACCACATCACCCGGACGTATGGCTTTACCCGACGGCATGTTCTCCGTTGCTGCAATAAGGCCGTGTACCTCGGCACGCGGCGCGAGCGCGGGCAACACTGCGAACAAACCAAGAACAGCGGCTGCTCCAGCCATATCGCATTTCATGGTCATCATCGCGTCAGCTGGCTTGATCGACAGTCCGCCCGAATCAAAAGTCCCACCCTTGCCGACTACTGCAATAATCTTTTTACTCGGTTTAATCGGCTTATACGTCAAATGAATAAACTTAGGCGGATTATCGGCTCCCTGTGCGACCGCCAAAAAGGCACCCATGCCAAGCTTCTGACATTGTTCACGATCGAGAATTTTTACTTTCAATTGTTTACCGCCGGCTTTTGCAATACGTTCAGCCGCCTCAGCCAGATGCGCGGGCGTCATGGCTTGAGCTGGCATGTTGACGAGATCGCGAGCGACCGTCACACCAGACGCCAACGCCAGGCCACGCTCAACGCCCTTGCGCGCACGAGCGACGTCACGACCCGATTTAACAATAATCGTAACCGACTTCAAGCGCTTCTCGCCTGCGTTCTTCTTGAATGTATCAAAGGCATAATCGGCTAATTCAAGAGCCACGGCTACGGCCTCACCCACGCCACGTACATCGAGTTCTGTAAGACCTTCGCCCGGCAAACCTAAAACCATGGTTTTCGCACCTAATTTTCGGGCGGCCGAAACCACGATTCCAGCCCACTCGCGCGCCGTCTCAAGAATAAATTCCTTTTTCCCGCCTAAACCTACAATAATAATGTTGTGATGACCGTCATCGTTACTCGTCAAAGACAGCAGCTGTCCAAAGGCTCCGGTGAATTCCTGTAGCTTCGCCTGCCGCAACAGTGGCTTGCTAACTGATGGTGGGAATTCTTGAACCAGACTTTCTGACGAGAATTCATCACTCCAAACAGGAATAACAGCCAAATCGGCTTTACACTCAAAAATATCAATTCGCTCTACATTCATTTGCATAGGGTTTTATATTCTTTCCCATGATTTAATAGGTAACGTCAATACAGGCATCCCCATATGGTATATTTGGCCGAGGTTTGACGAATCTCATTTCGTCGGGCATACTCTCAAGCATCGTTTTATAAAGATATGCCAACCCGACATCATATTTCTCGCAAAGGTGCTCGTACGATCTGGAAAGAAGATCGTAAAGTAGCTGAATCACGCCGTCGCAAGCAAAAGGCGAAGCGCATGATCAAAGCCGAAAAAGCGAAGTAAGCACAAAGACCCCTGAGCTATACTCGGGGGTTTTTGTTATTTTCGGAATAGCTGACTCTCAGTCTCAGTTATCCACTTGACTCTCGGAGTCAAAATGAAAAAATAGATCAAGGCTCCCCAGCTCTTTATTCTTTTAGCTTGGGAAGCCTATGCGTCATATCTCGTTACTTAACGGTGAGTATTATCACATCTTCAGCAGAGGCGTAGATAAACGTCCAATATTCATTGACGAACAAGATCGTTTACGCTTTATCAGAGGGCTTCGAATAATCAACAACTCTAAACGACCGACTAATCGCGAATTTCGAAAAAACTCTTCGATTGTTGATCCGTATGTAGAAATTGCAGCCTATTGTTTGATGACTAATCATTTTCATCTACTTGTTCGTCAACGAAAGGAAGGCGGAATAAGTTCGTTTCTTCAGCGTTTTCTCAATGGCTACGCGCGCTACTTCAACCTCCGTCATGAACGTACAGGGAAATTATTTGACGGAAGTTATAAGGCCGTACACATTGATTCAAATGAACAGCTTATAGCAACACAACGCTATATTCATTTGAATCCTGTAGAAATCGTCGAACCCGGCTGGAAAGAAACTGGCTGTAAAAACTTCGCATTAGCTTGGAAGTTCATAAAAACGTACCCTTGGTCAAGTCTTCGCTATTATCTTAAAAAGGCTAAAAGTAGTTTTCTTATTCCAGGGCTTCTCAATAACACAGATGCTGCATATCACAACAATTTTATTGCATCAGCTATAACTGACTCTCAGTCTCAGTTATCCACTTGAAACTGAGAGTCAGTTTGAAGAGCTTGCCAGGCGGAAAAGTCATGCTACGTTCAGGAGGTACCCCTTGAGGTACCTAACAGTAAACTTATGGACATTCTTACGATAATTATCGTTGGTTTGCTAGCTGGTTTGCTATCTGGCCTTCTGATGCGCGGCGGCGGCTTTGGTATCCTCGGCAATATCGTGGTCGGTATCTTGGGCGCCTTAATCGGTGGACTCCTTTTTGATGCTTTCGACATTAGTGTCGGCGGCGACTTCTGGGGACCACTTCTTATGGCGCTTATAGGCTCAGTCGTACTGCTCTTCTTGGTGGGCCTGGTACGTCGGACGTCAACCTAACTTGTTGATCCAAAAACTGGCTTCGGCCAGTTTTTGATGAGCTAAATGCTCCGAGCCACTGGTTTATGCCGCAGCGTACTATCCGCCAACGCATCAAATAAGCGAACTAGAATGTACCCGACTAGCGCATAAGAGACGATTGCAAACAGCGTCACGAATTCGATCACGAATCCCGGCGCTAATTCTTGAGCAGGAAACACATTCCGCAAAGGCACAAGTAACGGTTCGGTTACGAAATAGACTGAACGCACGATTGGTGCGACGGTGTTCGCATTAAACATACGAAAAACTAAACGAACGCCGAGTACGACCATGATAATCGACGTGATGACGTCGAATAGATAAGCTAATGACCTAAAGACAGACATACTCTTTCGCCGTACCTCTTGACGAAACACTTGGCAAGAGCGAAATACGTTATATGCGAAACGGCAATCTCATCTTTGGCATGTTGTTAAGCGTGCTTACGCTACTCATCATGGCGCTCGGCTTTAGAGCGGCGAATACTTGAGTTGCGACTAATTAGCTCATCAACAAACTTTGGCTAACCTGACGTAAAACAAGACTAAATCGCTTGACACGACTTACGGCCGGGCATACCACAAAACAGTGCGCAGACTTTGCGCACGCTCTCAATCTTCACAGCCCCATATGACGTTCAACGACACCAACCGCTCATGGGAAGATAAGGAACGTAAGGAGCAAGTCGACGAAGAGAAAAAGAGCGGTGAACAAAAGCCGGAACAGAACAAATAACTTCACATCACTTCTCGCTCTTTCTCGTTAGTGAAAAGACCGGCCCTTCGGGGCTGGTCTTTTCCGTTTATTGTCTCGTATGCAAATAGCGTCCCGATTCTCGTTAGAGAAACAGGACGCTTGAGACTCGCTATAACTCAGTCACACACGCTCGGCTCGTCGTACTCGATCTGCACCAGATCGCCCTCCCCCGGTTCGGCCGCGGAACTGAAGATGACCGCGTTTTGACTCCCGTCGTACTGCCAATCGTCGAACCGCTCGCTGCGGTTGACCCACACGCGCACGGATGACGGCACCGGCGTACGCGACAGTTCGAACGTCCCACGGCTGACCGTCGCCGAGACCAAGGCGTCGATGTGCGTGCTCCAGTTCTCGCACAGCGACAGGAACACGCCCCCGCTCGCCAGACTCGACTCGTAGTAGCCTTCCCCGGGTTCGGCCGAGTTACCAGCCGAACGGCAGCCGGTAGGAATGTCGCCAGCGATCGCCGAGATGCGCAGCTTGCCCGCATCGCCGACGAGTCGCGTCAGTTCCTCGACGTAGCTGTACCACGGCTCCGGGCTCTGCTCAGGTTCGTCGCTCACCATGATCGCGTGGAAGTACGCGCCGGGGCGATGGAAGCCCTGGTTGCACTCACCGGTTCCCGTCTGCTCCATGGCGCGCGTGGTCACGATGAGACCGGCCTCAGTGAAGCTGCCGCCGCCTTCACCGCCGGGCGTCGCGTCTGCGAAGCGGCTGATGTAGTCGGGCGTGCTCGGCGTCAAAACGCCACTCGAGTTGCAGCCGTCATCCTCCGTCACCACCATGATCTGCCAGTCCGGCGTCTCTTCAGACAGACGACCGATGAAGCTTTCGACGTTTTCCGCCAACGCCTCCTGATCGTCCGACGTCGAACGCGAACGGTCGATGAAGAACGAGATGTCGACGGGCGGATCGAGCGGCAACTCGAAGGTATCGAGGTAGTGGCCGGGATTGCGACCGTCACCCATCTGCGACGCCTGGCGCACACCTTCAGGATCGTTGCTCGCGACCTCGAGTTCGCCCTGGTAGGCCATCTCGGCCATCGGCGCGAAGCGCAACGACAACTCGCCGTACTCACCAGGCATCAAGTGAAGCGGCAACGTCAGCGGTTCGGTCACGCTGAACGCGGTGGCGACCTCCCGGATGTCGTCGATGACGAGCTCGTCGTTGCCCACGTTGGTGAGCGTGACGGTCCCGTCGCGCGTACATCCGATCATGTGCGCACCGAAGTCGTACGGATCGGGCGTGATCTCGAGGCGCGGCATGAGGCCGGAACCGTCGAGCACGACCGGCACCGCGGCGTTGCTCTCGTCGTTGCTCTCGACCGTGACCAAACCCTCATAGAAGACTGGATCAGACGGGCTGAAGACGATGGAGACCGTTTCGCTCTTGCCCTGCGGCAGATCGATCTCGCCCAAGTCAGCGGTGAACTGAAAACCGTCGGGCGTGTCGATCGTCAGACGGTCGACGATGAGCATCGAGTTCTCGCTGCCCACGTTCGTGATGCGGAAGTCGAGCGTCTTCATGAGGCCATGCCCCAGGGCGCCGAAGCTGAGATGGTCGGGCGTCACCTCGATCACGGGCTCGTCGTCCCTACCCCACCCGCTGAAGAACGAGCCAAGACCGTTGTCCATCGTGCACGCGACCAGCATGAAAATCAGCACAGGTTCCTCCCCCTTAGCCCTGGTGAGACAACCTCGGGGCCGTCTCCACCTGAGCACGAACTCAAGCGTTGTCAACCTCAGCTATTTATCCGTACGATCTTAGCTCGAAGAACGATAATCATGTACCGTACACGCATATGATCAACACTGCAGTATTCGGCGGCGGATGTTTCTGGTGTATAGAAGCGGCGTTCCTGCGCTTGCGAGGTGTTGTAGAAGTTATGCCTGGTTATACCGGCGGAACAAAAACAGATCCGACGTATGAAGAGGTACATCGGGGCGACAGTGGTCACGTGGAAGTTATCAAAATTAGTTACGACCCAAGTGGTATAAGTTACGCCGACTTGCTGAGTGTATTTTTTACTCTACACGATCCAACAACACTCAACCGCCAAGGCCATGATGTCGGCGAGCAATACGCATCGGTGATTTTTTATACCAGCGACGAACAACAACGTGAAGCGCAATACACTATTAATCAGCTGGGACGTGACAACGTCTTTACAAACCCAATCGTAACGCAGCTCAAACCACTTGAAACGTTCTTCCCGGCCGAAAAAGAGCACCGTCAGTATTACGATAAAAATCCTAAACAAGCCTACTGCACTGCCGTCATCGACCCAAAAATCGTAAAACTTCGTCAAAAGTTTTCACATCTATTGAAAGACGAAGCGTGAATGATGCGCGACTGAGCCTGAGATTTTTCGCTGCGCTCAGAATGACGGAATGAATTCTCATCTGAAACCTTAACTCACTCAGTCATCCTGAGCACAGCGAAGGATCTCGGGAGTCTACCGGCACTTCCGCATGCTCTAGCCACAACGTCAAACGCCCGTCCCACTTCGCTCTTGTGAGCTACGTTGGGGACGGGCGCTTCTTTTTTCTAGAAATTATCGTCAATGCTTGTCACTTCATTTTTAGCCTTCAACGGATCGTAATCACCTGAACTGTCGATCTGACTGCCGACTTCGTAATGACTACGCCAGGCATCTGGCAAAATGCGCAAGAATTGTTGCCAAGCATTGCTGTAGTCAACTTTGAGCAATAATTCGTTAATGTAGTGATGTAAAACTCCACCTTCGCTGACCGCATAAATATCGTCATCACTTTGGAACTTTACCACCACCTTGCCCGGATGCACGGTTACCGGCTCACCGAGCGCCAACTTATTCATGAAGTCGCTACTGACCGTCTTAATACCGCTCCAGTTGCTATACCAGGTTTTGTAGGTAACTTCATCTGGGAAAATGTGACGCTTTCCGTCCTTGCCATAGTAGTAAACCGCATGACAGGCGTCAGATACGCTGGCTTTTGACCGACACGCAATTTTGATGCGATCACCTTCTTTTGCGACGACCATTAGTTCAACGGGCGGGATCTCGTCTCCGCTCACAAACGTCTTCCACGTCGTCGTTGTTACGTTGCCGTCCGTATCGTCACACGAGATGCGCGCGCGATAATCGTCAGCACCATCAAACCTGACGGTGTATGTAAAGTAACTTCCAGTACCGATCATCATGCGGTAGCTGCCAACGTCTTTAACTTCAAGCGTGCAATCGCCGACGAGTGTATACGATTCATCAGGACGCGCCGATACACTGAACGTCACCTTATTGCGATTCGTATCAATATCGAAATCATTCAGACGGGGGCCTTGCGTGTCGACTTCAAACACGACCGACGCCCAGGTGCTTTCCGAACTTCCTCGAATTGCACGAACTGTAAACGAGTACCAGCCATCAGTGAGCGTTGGTGAGGTATACGTCGTGCGTGTACCAACATTGATTTCCTGTCCGTCACCTGCTACGGCAACTTCGTACGACGTCGCTCCGCTAACAGCGTCCCAGGTGAACGTTGGCGTTGTATCGTTCGTGAATCTGCCTCCGACGACCGTCAGATCCTGCGGTTCTGATACTGCCGCGAAAGAAGCATGAGGGAATGCCAGGATTCCAAATGCGAATATCGCTAAGGCCACTGAAAATACATTGCGCATAGGCTTGGTTAAATGCTTGCTCTCATTTTCTCTTAATAAACATAAGCGTCAAGGGGGTTATCAACTTCGCAGACGTTAGCCGTAAAATACTACTTGATACTGAAACCTGGTTTCATTATCCGTATTGAAACCTGGTTTCAATGCTCTAACCTTGCTTTAGATTGTAGCTATAACAACATACGGCTACTATGACGGCATATGCGCGAACCCAAACGTCGGAGTGAAGAAGAGCGACGATTACTTCAGGAAGACGTCGACAATCTGCTGACGCCAGCCAAAATAGCGCGGTTTAAGGTTGAGCTCGAAAATCTGGTCAAACGAGAACGTCCCGAGGCAGCCGCCGAGGTCCGACGTACGGCCGAAATGGGCGACCTGTCGGAAAATGCGGGTTATCAAATCGCCAAAGCTCATCTTCGTCGTATAAACAACCGCATTCTCTGGATTGAAGCTCGACTGGCCAACGCCGTCCCAATCGCCTCTGGCTCCAGTAACGGTACTGTCCAAGTCGGGTCAACCGTTCGCGTCGAAATTGACGGACGCGAATTCACCTTCGAACTCGTTGGATCGCAAGAAACAAACCCGTCACGCGGACGCATTTCACATCGCTCCCCCATCGGCCTTGCGCTTCTCGGAGCGCGCGCAGGCGAAACCGTCACCGTCAAACTTGCTGACCGCGAAGTCGTTTATCGTGTAATCGACGTTAATTAGCGCTAATTTTAGCAGAGTTCAGACCAGACGCGCCTTGACGGCGTGCTCAATTCATGTTATCGTCCATAATCGCTGGAGGTGCCATGTTTACGCCGGCTCAACTTGCCGCGCGTCGCGCGGTACTTCTCGAAAAGATGAAACGATACACTGTGGATTGGCCGAGCGCATCGGAACCGCCAGTTCACCTCAGGCTCAAGCAAAAAATCGCCGTGCCTTACGTACGGCGTGCGCTCGAGAAGATCAATGAGGGAACCTATGGGGTCTGCGACAGCTGCGGCTGCGATATTCCCCTCGAACGTCTCGACGCCGTCATTGGAGCAATCCGTTGCGTCGATTGTGAGTCAACGCGAGTCTAGGCGCTTACCGTAATTACGGTGGGCGTCTTTTTTATACAGCCAGACGCTGCCTGTCTCTATCTTGATTGAACGTCAAGCCTCTAAAAATAAATACAGGATTCTTCCGTTTCATCTCAATCCGCCATTCGTCCAGCCGTTCAAGTTCCTCGTCAGTCATATCCTCCTCAGGGAAATGATCTATCGGCATTCGCAGTACTATAAATCGTACATCCTCTAAAGCAATCGTCCCGGATACGCTTCGTACTAACGATCTGTCTAAACCGGTTAAGCTGCCTGCTAGATCGGGTACGGCTTGAATACGCATCTGTTGATTCGGCACAAAACCGACCACAGCAATCAAGCCATCGACATGTCCATGTCCTTCTAAAAATGCATTTTCAAGCCCGCGATTGCCAGCATTCTTGGACCAAAGTGCACTGTTCGCGTACGGGCCACCAAGCTTCGGATCAAACTCTAACGAAAGATCAAGCCCCCTAGCCAAGGTCTGCTCAAGCTTTCGCGGATCGTCTCTTCGTATGACTATCTCGCCTTTTACACTGTCATACACTTCCGAAACGTCGATATGTATTTCACCGCCCTGCGCTAAAAGTTCGTCAACGAGTTTTCGATAAAAAATTGTACTCTCCCTTTCTCTGAAACATCCAAACGGTCGCTGCGGATATGCTCAAATTCACTAGATCGTCCATCTGGCATATAGCGTGATGATCTGCTAAATAACTAAACCTTGTCTTATGCGGTTAACCGAAGATATCACAAGTAGGTCATGCCACAAAAGCTAGGCGCGCATGTCGGTGTTTAGTATGCGATTATTCGTTGAAATTTGCGCCAAAGTATTCCACGGCTCCTGAAGCGGTATTTGTTCGGCTTGTTTGACGATCGGATCCAAACGAGCTTTTAGGCGCAAACAAGCGTTAATATACAATTTATTATCCTCCGTAAATAACTTTTTATATGCTTCCTCTGGAGCTGCCGACAAAGCCTCAGCCACTGCTTCGATCGTTGGTGCTAGACGAATCTTTTGACACAGCTTATCGACTTCAGGATGCGGGTACTCTTCACGCCAAGCCTGATTGAGATAATGATTTGAAGCACGCCGAATTTGAATGTCAATCTGACGCTTGGCTTGAGCTAGTAAGATGCGTCGCAACGGATGATTGTGATCCGGCATTTCTCCCGACCGAGCAACCTCTTTCAACATGTCTAAATCTGCCCCCAGGATTACTTTCGGGAAAAACGTGCGCGTTTCAAGCGGCTTACCAGCTTCATCTTTTTCGAGCGCTGAACGAAAATATTTTAGCTTAGCCATGCCGTCAATCGACTGCAGCTTCTCTTCAAGAGTTCCTATGTTGCTTGAGACAGAAAAATCAATCGCTAGACGCACCGGCTTTTCGCCCGGCTCCAAACTCGGCCATTCCATCACGGCGTCTACGCCATTGTAGCGATCATCATGTTCGGTTGTGCGGAATAATATGCCATCAAACCAATCCGCTTCGCGAATGACATTAACTAAAAACTCCTCAAACACCGCACCCGACGGTATCTCGTCATCCAAGCGTCCTTCGGCACGTAAACGCTCATCAATTCGCCCGTGTCTGCCCTTAAGACGTAATAGATGTTTATCAGCATTAACCCGGTCGTCCAAACTTACGTGCTCAAAATCGAGCGCTCTAGGTCGACGCGCTTCTGATTCTTCCGGCGTAAGTTCAAATTGCTTAAAAAAACTCCAATCAAATCGCCGCTTCATTTCCGGGCGCCGGGCAACGTCACCCCGGTGCCGACCTGAATCGATATCCATACACAAATATGATACCATTTTGCCATATGGCAGATATTTTGAAATTCCCCTTTGGGAAACAACGATCCGAGCCTCAGCCAGAATCCAAGCCGACGATGACGGAACAGAACGACGATGAGGACGAAGCTGGCGCTGAAGTTGTCCAGTTGAAAACCTCACGTGCTCCTACGCCAGCCGATGCCAGACATTTTGGAATAGTGAATAACGACGAGCCTGTCGAGGATCGTCTCTTGGATGCTCTAACCAGGCTTGCCGAGGATCGAGTAGCTGGCGGAGAAAAGTCGCCGATCTCACAAGAAAAGCTGCAGCACATCAGACGTGCTCGAGAAATTCGCCAAGCTATCAGCTCTCTGCAGGGTCCGAGAGCTCATCTTGATGCTAACGTAGCTATACGCGCCGACATAGTCAAAAGCATGACTGACGATCAATTAGCCGAGGAGTTCCACTCTAGCACTCCGCATGACTGGTCTGCTCGCCCGGCTTTTTATACAGCCCTAATCAACGAACTTGAAGCGCGACGTTATTTCGATTTCTTTAAGATTCCAAAAGAAGAAAAGGAAGAAGAACCGGAGTAAAGAAGCATTGGAATTTGCTAAAACAGTCAATATCTGCTAGTCTTTTGAGTTACCTGGAGGTTCGACATGGCTCTGCTTCTTCTCTCCTCGCTCGCGTTCGCCGCCTCTCCGCTCGACGTAGCTCGTGCCATCGGCATCATCGTTCGCGAGGGTGAAGCGTTGCCGCCACAGCCCATCACCAGGACGTTCGGTGAAGGCCAAACGGCGGTGACCGTCAGCACGACGATGCATGGCTGGGGGATCGGTCTCAACGGCTGCGGAGGCTACACCGAAGCCGGACTCGTCTACGGCACCGTGCTCGAGGGGAACGTCTTGTTCATCGCCGCGTTGGCGCACATCTCCACGCCACGTGGTGACGTCATCACGCTCGACGGCGAAGTCGACGACGTGCTCGATCCGCCCTCGCTTTACGACCGGATCAGCCGTCAGACGCTCTACGACACGCTCATCACGTGCCTCCTGCACCCCGAGCTTCGCAAGAACGATCGCGAGATCCGGCGCGTTCCGCGTCCGGATCCGTACTGGCCCAAGCTCGAGCCGACGTCCTCGCCCTTCTTCCTGTGACCGTTCCCGTCATCCTCCTCGCCGAGCGCGACCGCACCACGCGGCCACGCTCGGCGGTTTTGTTTTAAATCACGCATCAATTTGAGCGTCACCCACCTCGAGCGAATGCGAGAGGTCGGCAGCCCGTATCAGGACATCGCGAGAATATGCTCGAACAGGTCGCCCCACTCCGGATTCATCGAAATAACAAGGGCTACTTTCTTCAGTCGGCTATATTTTTTAATTTGATTTTCTCGATACAGTGCCGTTTCCCTATCCGGCGTCTGTTCAAAATATACGTACTTCGTACAGTTGTATTTCTTTGTGAACCCCTCAACGATCTTCTCTCTATGTAACTGCACTCTTTGAGCGAGATTCGATGTCATTCCAACATAAAGCACGTTGTTGCTGGGACTCGCCATGATGTAGATATAGTGCTCCATAAACGGACGCGGACTACCGACCCCTCACATGCGTTCGGGGTAAATATACCCTCGAATTCATTCCTGTTCCCACCTCGAGCGAATGCGGCTCGCCC
Source organism: uncultured Gammaproteobacteria bacterium (assembly GCA_964435095.1). Taxonomy (GTDB): domain Bacteria; phylum Patescibacteriota; class Patescibacteriia; order UBA9934; family UBA9934; genus CAIKHN01. The sequence goes on from CAYSXU010000001.1 coordinate 22,101, forward strand.
GTAGGGCTACGCCCGAGGGAGAGGTCGGTTCCCGAGAATTTACATGCCGTTCTTTTCAATAATCTCTCGGTACGTCGCAACCGACGGACGCGGTTTGCGGTCGCAATTACTGAAGTCAACCTCAAACAAACCAAAACGCGGATGGAATCCCATCGCCCATTCAAAATTATCGATAAGCGACCAATGGAAATACCCGCGAACGTCAACATGTTCTTCGATCGCTTGATGAACGTATTTCAGCGACTCCTTGAGATACCAAGCACGATGACGATCCTCTTTGTCGGCCAAGCCGTGTTCAAGAATGTATACCGGCTTGTTATATTGCTTCAATTCTTTGAGCACGTGATACAAACTGTCCGGACGAAGATCCCAGCCAATATCTGAAACAAACTCCGCCTTGTGCTTACCAAAACCAAAATGCATCTGATTGTTAAAGTAAAAATTCACGCCAACAAAATCTTGCTGCTTTGCGATTGATCGCAAGAAATGATGGTTCCAGTAGCGAGAAGCAAGTCGTGCGACGATATCGTTTACGAAAAGTTTCGGTCGGGCCTCAAAATGAATATTGTGGCTCGCAATACCCACCTGACTGTTGGGCTGCTGCGCCTTAATAACTTGATAAGCGAGTTTATGACCGTAAATTAAATGCTTAATAACACGCAGCGCAAGGCGCAGACTCTTCTTTTGCGGCGGCCACTCCCCCGTGTAATACGAGTTCGACGCATACACCTGCGGCTCGTTCAACGTCACGTAATGCGTAACGTCGTCACCAAATTGCAAAACAACACGCTCGGCAAAGCGCGCAAAGTCAGACGCCGTTTTTGACGACGTCCACCCGCCTTGATCGCGTACCCAAAGCGGAACCGGCCAATGCCACAGCGTCACGAACGGCTCAATGCCGTGCTGACCAAGTTTTTTTATAAAGTCGTGGTAGTGCCGTAGCGCCTCCAGATTCCACTCACCCTGCCGTGGTTCAATGCGCGACCATTCAATCGAAAATCGGTATGCGTTCGCGCCTATCTGCTCTAAACAATCGACGTCAGCATTTTCACGAATAAATGATTCGCAGGCACTGCCGGAAATAAAATCCTCAAGACGATGTCCTTGAGCCTGCAAATAGCGTAATCGCGCCTCAGATTGTTCCCACTCGCTCCAATCGTTAACATTTCCTCCTTCAATTTGATGCGCAGAGGTTGCACAACCCCAAAGAAAACCGTCGGGAAACTCATGAAATGCATGCGGCATACGCAACGAGTATTCATCAAAGCGCTCAGCCATGCAAACTCACGACTACCTAAACGCTAACCACCAAAGAAACCCACACTGATAAGCCACAGACCAAACAGAAGCGAGGCAAAGCCGCCCCAGAAATACATGCCGCTCTTGTTGCAAAAGTTAAAGAACTTTATAACAAGCTTTTCTGGAAGCGCTATGTAGATAAACGACTCAAGAAGCATCAGCCAGCCCACAATCGTCACCACTACTTCCGGACCCCATGTCCAGATATTGTGCGCAATCACTAGCGCCAAGCCGGCAATCAGCTCAATGACCGGAATAAGAAAACGCAACGGACGGCTGGCAATGAATTCGCGCACCGCAGCAATGAAGAAGCGACGGCGTAGCCCCATAAGCAGCCCCATAAGCACAAGATACGTACCAAGTAACTGCGTAAGATAGAGCGATTGTTCAGTCATAGAATTGATTTGCATAAAGTATAGCATGTCTCGCATTGACTATTTTATTAAAATGCGCTAATATGTTTGGTCTTTTATGTCATACCCAACCCCACGACCACGAACATTTGACGTCAGTTTAAAGCGCAGTGCCACCGGCCTGGGCCTTTTTGCGAACGAAGCGATCCAGCGTCGACGTTATATTATCGAATACTGGGGCAAGGTGATCCCGGACGCAAAGGCACAGTACATCGGCGGTAAATATCTGTTTGAAATCGGCAACGGTAAAACGATCGTCGGTACCACACGTAAAAATATTGCTCGCTACATAAACCACTCATGCCGTCCAAATTGCAAAGTTGAAATCAAAAGCGGCCGCGTCTTTATCTACTCAAAGCGCAAGATCAAAGTCGGTGAAGAACTCAACTACGATTATGGTAAGGAATACTGGGACTACTACATCAAACCTCACGGTTGCAAATGTCAAAAATGTTCAAAATAAATAACACCCGGAGCTTTGACTCTGGGTATAATTTATTTTGTCCGTTCAAAAAACAATCGTGCAAAACGTAGCTCTTCGTAAGAATACCGTCCCTTCAAATACTCAAAAGCTGGCTTCAAAAAATCATCTCCCACCATCAAAAACGCCAAATGAACTTGGGTGAAATCATGTCCGTCTCGCAGATGTTCAAGTCGCTCAAGTGGTAGTTTTTTTGACTCTCGAGCCTTCTCGAGATGCTGCACGATTGTCAGTTCGGTGCGCTTACGATCCTTAGCCACCTGTGCGATAGTCTTTCCGGAACAGAGTAACTCAACTGTCTCCTCATGCACTGGACGTTTTTTCTGTTTGACTTGATGTGTCGGCGCTTCATACGTCACACCTCCCCCAACCTGGCCGTTACATGCTCGAATGAAATTATCCTGTGCCTCACACAACTCATCGTTTGAAAAACTACGCAAACGCGTTTCAGCGTTCTGCGACATCTCTCGAAACTCTTGGTCGCGCTCGAGAACTATCGGATCGACTTCAAGCGCCCGTTCGTTAATTCCACCAAGAAACAGACCTGACAGCGACCGAACGCGCGACAACGCCACATAGCCTTGGCCATATGCAAACGCTCCGGATAAATCTATAAAGGCCGCATCCAGCGACATACCTTGGCTCTTGTGCACGGTTATTGCCCAAGCTAAACGTAACGGTATTTGATTAATGGAAGCGAGCGGACTGCCGTCGACCACCATCGACCAATCGGCTGGTTCGGCTACGATCGTACGGCCTGAACGCAGCGTCACCTCCGGCAACCCAGTGGATTTTTGAAAGGCCGTTATTTCGCCTGTCGTTCCGTTAACATACCCATGTTCTGGACTGTTCTTTGTGAACATGACTTTGGCACCAATCTTGAGTACAAGCTCTTCGGGCGATAAACAGCCACGCATAATCTGCTCGACTAAAACCTTGGCACCATGTCTACGCATTGTGAAAGTGGCTGGCTTACCGGGAAGTTTTGACAGTTCGTGGGCGTTAATTCGATCGACGTCGGCGTTATGCGGAAACAATTTTGTCATTTTTCCGGCCGAAGCCGCCCGACGTTCTATTAGCAGTTCGCGCTGGTCGTCGCTCACCGTCCCCATGCGCATGGCAGAAAGTATTTCTAAAAACAGTGCGTCCTCCTGGCGATGCTGTTCAGATAAATAACACGTCGTAAAACCGGCTTCACACCAAGCTATAGCATCAAATGCGAACTGTACGCCCTCACCGTCACGCCCAACCGGCGGAAGCTGAAAAAAATCACCCACAGCCACAATTTGTAAACCACCAAACGGCTGATTTGAACCTCGGACCGTCTTACATACTAAGTCAACGAGCGATAGCATGCGACCGTCAAGCATGGAAATCTCGTCAATAATGAGCACGCTGGCCGCTTTCATGCGACGAGACAATTTGTCGCGTGACACAATTTCAGCTAGCTCATAACGATTCAATGTCTTGTTAATGCCAATGCCACTCCACGAATGGATCGTCATTCCTCCGATGTGCGTGGCCGCGATGCCAGTTGAAGCCGTAATCGCCGGCTCAATGCCACACGAACGCAAATACGCCACGTAATCGCGGATGGTGTGACTCTTGCCAGCTCCCGGTTCTCCCGTCAAAAAGACGTTGACACCGGTTTTTAGGATTGAGAGAGCGTCGGCTTGTAACATAGCCGACATATCTTATCAGACTCCTTTGCAAGTTTCATGGTCGAAAAACTGACACTCAGTCTCAGTTATCCACCTGACACTGAGTGTCAATTATGAGGCGTTCAGCTCAGCTTACCTAAGTCCAGTTCTTGACCAAAATGGATCTGGCTGACGAAGTCAGGAACGTGGCTAACCATAATCATGGCGCCTTCGTAATTTTCCAAAGCACGGGCAATAACCGGAATATGACGGAAATTGATGTGATTGGTTGGCTCGTCGAGAATCAATAGTCCTGGTTTCTGTAAAACAAACCGCGCAAAACACAAGAGACCCTTTTGGCCTTCTGAAAGCGAACCAACGCGCGTCATAAGCGCGTCTGAATCAAGTAAGAAATGTGCGCCAACGGCTCGGATCGTTTGGTTATCTGGCACGTGCATCATGGCGGCGAGCGAGTTGTACGCTGTCTCGTCAAAATCTAGACCAGAGAAATCTTGACGATAATAGCCGACGCTGACGTCCTTAGCGATAACTGCGCCTTCGTCTTTTCCCTCAGCTAACGTTCGTAGAAGTGTGCTTTTGCCAATGCCATTCGGCCCCGAAATGATGAGACGCTGGCCTTTACGCAGAAACACCTTGCAATCGGTGCGCTTCGGTTCGTGATTTTCGATAATCTTAACCGAGTTAATCATGACCACGTTGTCATTCCATGCCTGAGCCGGAATAACAAAATCTCGGATAGTCCGATCATCACGTCGAACCTCGACCATGTCTTCCTCGGCCTCAGCGACTTGATCGCGCAGCTTGCTAGCGAGCTTACGCATCTTGCCGCCCTTGTGTGCAAAAAAGTTAATCTTATCTTTGCGGTCTTGGATATCTTTAAGCAAACGCGCATTCTTCATGCGGTCACGTTCTAAGCGAGCCGTTATCTCTTCAACTACGTCAAAATAATTGCCTTCATAGCGGTCGACGTGGCCAGTGTAAACGTCGAGATGCAGCACGCCTTCGGTGAACGTATTCAAGAAGTCCGCATCGTGCGAAATAACAAGTACGGTCTTCGGGTACATGATAATGAAAGCCGTCAGGTGCGCGATACCATCAGCATCCAAGTTATTCGTCGGCTCGTCGAGCAGCAATATATCCGGCTCCTGAATAAGTGCGTAAGCCAACAGCAAACGCGCCATTTGACCACCTGAAAAATCCTTAATCTGCTTTTCAAGCGAAGTGACGAGATTGACCGTTTCGAGCACGTCAGCGATCTGCTTATCCAAGTTGTGTTGCTTTTCCTCAAACGCGGTTGCGAAAAACTCACGCACGGTTCGTTCATAATGCTCGCGCGGCATGACCTGTGTGGCAATCGCAATCTTGGCGCCCTGTTTTACGTGGATCTCGCCGCGATCCGGCTTAAGTGCGCCGGTTAGCAGCTTGAAAATAGTGCTCTTGCCGGCTCCATTCTGTCCCATGACCGTCATCTTCGCATCTTCGCGTACCGAAAAGCTCGCCTCATCGAGGACGGGATAATCGGCATCGTAACCGAACGTAACATTTTCAAACCGAATAATGACGTTGCCTTGATCCATAAGGTCAAACCCAATTCCTACCCTCACCAAAATTACTCAGCCGCGAGCATCGCAATGATCTCGTCCAGCTTCTCGTTGATGACTTCAAACTGTTCATCGTAGTTTTTGCTGATCGGCGCCTGGTATGACGGACGCTTGTCACCAAATGACGGACGGTCAAATTTCTTAAAAGCCGGCTTTCTATCGCCAAAGCTCTTCGATTCACCGCCTTCATCCTTCTTAAAACAATCGCGGCAATACACTGGCTTACGACCATTCGGCTTGAATGGAACCTCGCAATCCTTCCCGCATTCGTTGCAGGTAGCTGGGAAAAGCTCCGGTTTCACGTATTCACCTCCGCGGCTATTGGTTTCGCGGTTATCAAACTTCGGCTTCCACGGGCCATTTGAACTTGTTTTCTTGGCACCTTTATATCCACCTGAACTACCTGGACGGCTAAACATCTTCATAACAAACCTTTATTTATGATAGGAATTGCGAGATCCTAGCATTTTTGGCTAGAAATAGCAACTTTTAACCTCCAGGGCACAGTCTGAGCGTTTGCAAACTGCCATTTTTATGCTATATTACGTCGTTACAAACCCAAAGCAGGGCACGCGAGGGCACGAATGATCTTCCACACAAACGGCGCTCTTCTGTCGGATTTTGACGGTACACTCACGGATTCGGCCGCCCTGTCGCGAGACTTCAAGCGAGGCTACCTCGGTGAATTGGCGACGTTGACCAGCCGGACCATTAAGGAACTCGATTCCATCGCACGCCTCGTCGAACGCGAAATGAGGCAGAGGCCAGCAGCATTCGATTGGACTCACCAGGGGAACATCGTGTCCTCGGCTGTGAGTGACCCAAGCCTGCGATTCATCGGCATCACCGAACGCATCCTCGACGAGTCAGATCGCTGCCCGCAAGGCGAGGAACGCAACCGACTGCTCCACGAGCTCTTCATACGGCACTATCCCGAGACAAGCTCGTTCCGTGCGCACGCTGCGCGGCTACTCGGTGCGCGCTCCCCCGTCTGTTACATTGTATCGAACTCATCAACGGCGCGAGTTCAGCACAACATCGAAGCACTCCGTTCTCGTTCGCGACACAACATCCCACAGTGCATGCACGATCGAGTTCGTGGCAATGCGCGCAAACAGTTCATCGACAACGCCTGGACCGACGTGCCCGTCTCGATGACCATCGACGGACTCGAGCGTCCGGTTCTGCTCCGTCGTAAGTTCTACTACGATGCTATCGATGGGCTGCTCACTGAACTGGGTCTCGACTGGCATGACGTGACGTTCATGGGAGACAACTTCGAACTCGACCTGATGCTTCCCATGCATCTCGGAGCCAGTGGGATCCTAATGGCGAACAAGTTCACGCCGTGGTGGGAAAAGAACTTCATGTTCGCGCACCCGCGCGGACACGTCGTCACCACGTTGCGTGAAGTCTTCAAACTTCGCTGAGTACGGCCGCCCCTCTGGGCGGCTGTTCTGTTTTATTGGTAAACTTCAACCACATAATATGACTGAAGAAATTCGTAAAGCCTTCATCAAGCACCAAATAACTCTCGGCTTATCTGCTGAGGAAATCGCATCGGCCAAAATTACCTATCTTGGCAACGGCGAAAATAACCGAATGTATCGCCTTGATAGCGACTCACGGAGCTTCGTTATCCGTATTTCCTTCCGCCAAGAGTTGGAAGAGCGTCTCGCTCAGGAATTCGAGACATTACGCGAACTTCCCGAAGGCGTTGGTCCGGTACCTTATATTTTTGATAATTCACACGAGTATATTCCCCATGCATTCATGATCCAAAGTTTCGTTTACGGACAACATCCTAAAGATTGGACCAAAGATCAGCTCGAAAAGCACGCTAAGAAGCTAGCCCATCTGCATCTTTCAAAGACAACACCAACCGATGGAATCGATATAACACAACTTTTCGAAGCTAAAATTTCACTCCGAAAAGATGACCCTGAAATATTTGATACTGACATTGCTAACGTCATCCAAAAGGTCAGGACGACAATCTCAAAACGTGAACCTGCTTTTCTCGAACTTAAAAATCTCTATCGCATCCACGGGGATCTTCATGGCGCAAACATTCTCAATCACGAAGGCAAGCTAAACTACGTAGACTGGGAGGAATCAACCCAAGGCGATCCAGCCATCGATGTTGCCGCACTTCTACTCTCACATCCACTTCCGGATGACCTGTATCAGGCCTACATAGATGAATATCGACGTCATGTGCTAGACGTGAATTTAGAAACCCGTATTCCAGTTTGGCTGCTATATAAAGACTTGTCACTTCTTCTCCATAAGAAGTGGCAGTCACTCGACCCAGCACGCTCGATAAATAACGAGCCTGAAGATTACACCAAGACCATTCACACTATCATTGCTCGGATGAACAAGCTCATGAAATGAGTTTACGCCAACAATTAATCGTTAAACTCAACGGTAAAAGGAATTCTTCCAAGCACTTGTCTGCGCGATGTCTCAACAATGACACGCCAACGTCCTTCGCGTAATTGAGATTTATACGAGTAGCCTCGGAAGCCGTCTTCACGACCTCCAGTCACAGCAAACGGCAATTCGCTCATCGTGACCCAGCCATACTCGTCGTCGCGATATTCCCAGCGATGCGTGATGGTTGTCGATAAGTCCGCCGGTGCGAAAATAGTCGTGAAGGCGTACAGACGATCGCCCGCATTTATATACATGGTTTGACCGGGGATAAGCGCCGAGAACCACGATTCATCCTCGCCTACCACAATATAATCACCTCCAGAACGTGCGACTTGATAATAAATTCCAGCTTCACGCAATGACAACGGAATCGGCGGTATAAGACGTAAAAAATATGCGGCGCTCATGATGAGAAATACTCCAATCACCGTCAAACACATCGTAAGTTTGAAATGAACGAGTTTCCCGAAATGTATAAATGGAACTAGTAGCGCGATGGCTACAATAGTGCTGGCTAGTCCGCCAAAAATAAAGGCCCAGGGACTGAGTGAATTAAAAATAAAAGCCGAGCCGGTCGCACCAAGCGAAAACAGCACGAACGAATAAACCGCCACTTGAACCGTTGGCAACAAAAAATATCCACGAAAAGCCTCGTTAAACACCATGAGCAGCGCGATCACAAACAATAACGGCCAACTAGCACTCAACGCACCGCTAAACCAATAAAACAAGAGTGACGTACTCAAGAGTGCGCCAATCGTAAACTGTTGAACCAACGGAGCGATTAGGCGGACGAAACGCATAACACGTTGGTTATCGCGGATCGGCAAAACCATGACAAGCATCGCCAGAGCGCACAACACCAGATACACAGCTGAGAAAGCGAACGTAACCGTGATCGAAAAGGTTTTGAATTGAAGCGCGTCGATCAGTGTACCCAAAAGCAACGTCCCAGGCATGAAGAAACGCTCGTAACGCTTGAGGAATGTACGCGTATGTTTATACGCGGCGCTTGATTTTAGGCGATGGCGAAGCATATTTCACTTCTACGAGCACTAGAACGCTACTTAGCGCCGCAAAGTAACACCAGGTGGAAGTAAAGGCGTAGTTATACATGATGTATGATGCAAAACCGCCAGCAAACACGATGAACGAGAAAAGTTGTACGCGCGGACGAGAAGAAAAAATACCGCTACTTACCGCCAATGCATACATCAAAGTCCCGATTGCCGCGAATGGAACATACATCGAGTAATGAATGCTATCCTGAATAACCGAGATCGAAAGTGGCGATGTCAAATACCAATACAGCAAATATACGCTTCCAGTAGCGCCAAACCAAGTCAACCACTTCAAGATTCGTCGTCGACTTTGTACTTTTTCCATTGCATACATTGCAAAAGGTACATATACCGGCCACAGAATAAATGCGAAAAATAAAAATCCATACCCCGCTACACTACAAGCCGCGCTCGGCCTTTCAAGCAGCCATTGCACACCCTCGATAGCCTGTTGAATACCAAACAACAGCGGTATAGCCGCATACCATTTCATCGGTGTTTTATAAGCCGAGTGTAACGTTATGACGCCTGTCAGTCCCAAGACACCAGCCGCTGCGAAACTTGCGGTTGCAGAAAAACACATATGTTACATTTTATCATGCTGCTAAAAGCCATCTAAAAACCTCATCTTAGCCTTTTGCGCTATCCTCATGTTATGGTGTCATTCTACCTATGATCCAAGCCTCATTTTTTAAGAGTATCGTTCGTCTGTCAGATCTTCCCCACGACAACCGCGCCCACGTTGCCATGGTTGGACGCTCAAACGTCGGCAAGTCCTCCATGATTAACAATTTGACGTATCAAAAAAATCTTGCACGCGTCAGTTCAGAGCCTGGACGAACACAAACCATAAACCTCTACGATATTGGTAGTCGCTTCTATTTAGTTGACTTGCCGGGCTACGGCTACGCCAAAACATCTAAAGACAAGCGAGCTGCCTTCGCGGAAATTATTCATGACTATTTGTATAAGACTCCACAGCTCAAACTAGTACTCGTGATTATCGATGCGCGAATCCCACTTTCCGACCTCGACGCCGAGATGATCGAATGGCTGCAGAGCTGTGGTACGCCATTTATTCTAATCTTGAATAAAATCGACAAAGTAAAAATGAACGACGCCGTCAAACTTAATCAACTTCTTGAAAGAAAGTATCCAGGCGTCGAACGTATTGAGCATTCAAGTCTCAACGGCAAGAATCGCGATAAACTTTGGACCACAATTGAGAGCACATTTCGATCAGCAACTTAAAAAAATTCCCAGCTGATGCTGGGGATTTTTTTCTTACTTTTTCTTTGCGGCCTTCTTTGGCTTTTTTGCTTCTTTCCTGGCGTTCTTTCCTTTTGCCATATGTGGTTGATGAATAATATTAATAACATTATAACATACGCTTGCGCTCTACGACTTAGTTTGTTAGGTTTTTATCGATCCGAGGAGAACATCATGGCTACATCGCTAAATCGTCGGCATCGGGACATCGTCGAGACGATAGTAAGACTCGGAGGTACGGCCACCGTTCGTCAGATCGCGGAGCAGCTCGACCTGAACGTCAACGGCGTCTCGCAGTCGCTCGGCGCGCCAGCGCTTCGCGAGTTCGTGGAGGACACGAAAACCGGTAAAGCCGGCGAGCGCGTATGGCGTCTAAAAGATGACGCCGTCATACAGACTCACTTGTTCTAATTCGTCCTTCGTTCGCTTCAGAATACACGGGCACAACTCCACACCAGGCACTCAACGTCTAGGCCAGTCCGCAAGGGCTGGCCTTTCAGCTCGTTAATCGTTTCTATATTCTAAAATATCTCCAGGTTGGCATTTTAGAGCTACGCATAAAGCTTCTAACGTTGAAAATCGTATCGCCCTCGCCTTTCCGTTTTTCAAGATTGAAATATTTGCCAGAGTTATTCCAACCTTCTCAGAAAGCTCAGTCACGCTCATTTTTCTCTTTGCTAACATCACGTCGATGTTGATGATAATTGCCATAGAGCGCTCCACTAAACAGTGAGCTCGTTTTCTGACTGCAGAGTAATCGCTTGTCGCAACAGCTTCTCAAGCACTGCAGCAAACACCGCAACAACAACCGGCGCACACACCACGATCAGCCCCATCACCATAAGGCCAGGAGCATCGTCAGCTTCGGCAATAGGAAGTAAAAGCGGAATACCGCCAATATACAAAACCGAAATGATGATCGCGCAGATCTTTATAGACTTGAGCGCCTTCACGGACATTTCCGAAAATGCTTTATTCTGGTCGATGAGGCCAAGAAGTTTCAACGTCTGCCAAAGCGCAACGTAAAAAGGCACCGCCGTCACATACATACCCATCATGATGAGAAAAAACGCTTGGCTCGCCACCGGATATTCTTCAGAACCACCCTTCCACATGGCTGGCAAAGCAAAGATACATAAAGCAAGTACCACTATGCCAAGAAATACAACAGCCGAACGAAGAACAAACGTAGATCCACGATGCATATGTTGGGCTAAAAAATGACTTATCAACATTCAAAAGCCTAAAAGATGATTTATCGTTTGTCAATAAATCACTCTACATCAGTCAAACGCAATAATGCGATTTCGCTTCACTAAACTGAGTGCTACATCCAAAGCGAAATAAACATGACAAGGAAATTGATGGCGGAAATGACGCACCATGTGCAAAATGCTTTGAGCACGAACGCTTGGATATACGTGAAGTATAGCGAGAATGCGAAGCCGAACGTAACAATCGCCTGAAGCGGAAGCGCCGAAATGTCGCCGCGAGCAAACAGCCAGGTCAACGCCAGAATGACGGCGTACATACCAAAGCCCAATACTGAATTCGAAACGCCGAACGTTTTGCTGTACGTGCTGTACTGCACCTTTTTGCACCATGCCTTTGGAAAGCCGATACAGGCAACATTGGTACCACGAAGCTTGTGGTAAATAAGATAGATCGTATCCGCAAGACCAATGATGCTAAACACGTACAAAATAGTGGTGGACATAGTTGCTTCGCTATTAGCGTTTGCACTATTTTACCACCTTGCAGAACAAACGCGTTAGAGCATCTTTTTGAAATACGGAACGCTCAGCGTGCCAACAACAAACAACACGATCCAATTAATGCTAATCGCCGCAATTTCAAAACGATATTCACGACTGAGTCTATACATCGTTGCCAACACAACAAATGCCATAAGCGTAGCAAAAAAGCTTCCCATCAACGTCCAGCGCATTGCCGCAGTCTTTTGTTGTCCAACGAGCGCCAAGCCAAGCCACAAACTCGAAATACTCATCATAAAAAACCCGAGCTCTTCAAGTGCAATGAATATTCCGTGCGAATTAAACTGGCTAATAAGCGCCACCCCATCCAATTCAGCGTTCATGAGGCTTGGCTGCACAACGGATAGTTGTACGAAGTAATTCGATATCAGCATCAAACTGGCAAACAGCGCGAACGCCAAACTCATAAGAGCATAGATCTTTCGATCGTCACGTGCGGCGAGATAATGGGCGGAAGCAAATACCACGTAGCTGGTAAAAAGCAGTATCGCCGGGTACATCCACAGATAATCACGTGGAAAACGCGTAATGGCGTCTGCAAATGGATACGCTATGCAATTTGCAGCGCACAAGGGTCCAGATAACGGCGGAGTAGCGATCGCGATCGCAAACGTTATAAGTACAAGAAGTGATGTAACAATTGACGAAACATACCCTACCCTGGCCGTCGATGATTTCATAGTCGATACATAATATACGCACTCTAGCTTGTTCGTATATATCAATACCGTTACATAGTTAACTATGTAAAAATCAATCTCTCTTTCTCGATCTCTTTTCCAAAATTCCCTTCACTGACGGACTTATTGGTTTGTCCGTACGGTGAACGCAACCAATCCAACAACACGGTCGGTGCTTGCCTTCTTGAAGTTGATTGATGAGTCGTGCAATGTGTTCGTTCCTTGTCTCATCCTTTTTCACACTCGTCACCCAACAAATCCACTCGTTTCGCGCGAGCGGCGTCAAACTCTCCCATGCTGCGAAGGCCGCTTTGTCAGCAAGGAGCGCCGCGCACAGATCAGCTGGCACGTTGTGCGCTGTACCGCCAGACATTCCGGATTTCGTCATACGCTTCGCAATATCTTTTCCATCAAGACGCCATATGTAAACAATAAAGCAAAACTCGAACTTTTTACAGTTCGAGCCTGTTCAACTCTCATCGTCAACCAGGAGAAATTGTCTAAAATCAAAACACTGAAAATACGTATTACTTTTATGTACCCTACCTCACAGCTAGCTAAACGTCTTTCTCTGTCTTAACCTCTTTCTCATCTGAAAAGGCATGTCTGATGACTCTGACGGCCTCACCAATGCTGCGAGCGAGTTCTGGGATCCTCTTTGCACCGAAA
>CAYSXU010000002.1:0-34587 GCA_964435095.1 uncultured Gammaproteobacteria bacterium
TCGAGCAACATAAAATCAACATCATCACGCAAGACGACGATCAATATCCCAGCCTATTGCGTGAGATTGCCGATCCGCCCGCTATACTCTTCGTGCGCGGCGATATCGGGAATCTCGCCCTACGTCCCCACGTTGCCGTGGTCGGATCGCGCCACTGCACCGAATACGGCCATCAAGTGGCAAAAATATTCACTCGTCGCCTAGCTCAAGCCGGAGCCGTTGTGGTAAGCGGCTTAGCCTACGGTATAGACGAAGTCGCCCATCGCACGACGCTTGAGACCTCGGGAACTACGCTTGCCGTCCTGCCATCGGGCGTTCTAGGCTGTGACAATTCGCGCCAAGCTCAGCTGGTAAACGCAATCATTGCAGGTAACGGTGTGGTGATTAGTGAATTTCCCCTGCGAGCCTCTCCACGCAAGGAGCACTTCCCTATGCGTAACCGCATCGTAGCGGGCATCGCACAAGCAACTCTGGTGGTCGAGGCCGCTGAAAAATCTGGCTCGCTCATCACGGCTCGTTTAGCGCTTGAGTGTAACCGTGACGTATTTGCCGTACCTGGACCAATCACCTCAGCTACCTCGGCTGGAACTAATCGATTCATTCAAGACGGCGCCCAAGTGGCTCTTACGCCTGATGATGTACTGCGCTGCCTCGGACTCGCCGAATCACCGTCTCGCGAACGCTCCATCAACCTCAACGATCTTCCGCCAGAACAAGCGGCTGTACTTCGAATTCTTCAGGCTGCGCCGCTTCATATTGATGAAATTGTACGATCAACCGCGCTTGCCACTTCAACCGTCAATGCCGTACTCACATCGCTTGAACTACGTGAGCTTATTCAGCCACTGGGTGGCCTGCGCTATGCTCTGGCCGTTCAGGTACAATGAAGCCCGTCGCTTGACCACAAACACGTTCGCGTCTATCGTCAGCCCAAATTATGGCCAAACTTTTGATTGTCGAGTCCCCGACAAAAGCCAAGACAATTACTAAATTCCTCGGAAAGGATTACCGTATCCTATCCTCCTTTGGTCACATCCGTGATCTTCCCAAAAAGAAAATGGGCGTAGACGTCGAACACGGCTTTCAACCGACCTATGAAGTCCCAGCCGACAAAAAACCAAAAGTTAAAGACCTCAAAGATGCTGCCAAGGTAGCCGATGATATTTATCTAGCAACCGACGAAGACCGCGAAGGAGAGGCTATCGCTTGGCACATCGCCGAGGTACTTGGACTGGACGAAAAAACCGCCAAACGCATTACCTTTCACGAAATCACCAAACAAGCTATCGAAGGAGCGCTCGAACATGCCCGTACGATCGACATGCGACTTGTCGACGCACAACAAACTCGTCGTATTCTAGATCGTCTTGTTGGTTACGAACTTTCTCCGCTTTTGTGGCACAAGGTTCAGCGCGGACTTTCGGCCGGACGCGTGCAGTCGGTAGCGGTGCGTTTAGTCGTTGAACGTGAACGTGAACGTCTCGCTTTTAATAAAGAAGAATACTGGACGATCGAAGCCGAGCTTGCAAAATCTGGCATGGCGATCGAAACAAAACTGACACATGTCGGCGACAAAAAACTCGACAAACTCGACGTCAAAACCGAAGCCGACGCCAAGGCGATTGTTGAGCAGGTATCGGGAGCAGACTTCATCGTGAAGTCAATCGAGGAAAAAGAAGCTTCACGCAAGGCACCAACGCCGCTTACGACCTCCACGCTTCAGCAAGAGGCGTACAACCGTCTTGGCATGAGTGCTAAACAAACCATGACGCTTGCCCAGAAGCTCTACGAAACCGGTCGCATTACTTACATGCGTACCGACTCGATGAATCTAGCCGAACAATTTACGGCCGCTGCGCAAGCCTTTATCGCTAGTGAATTCGGTGCACAGTACGCCAAAGGAGCTGTTCATTATAAGACTTCAAAAAAGGGTGCGCAGGAGGCGCACGAAGCCATTCGTCCAACCGACGTCAGCGCCACACCAATATCGCTCAAAGGCACGCTCGAGGCTGGGCAATGGAAACTCTACGATCTTATTTGGCGTCGTACGGTCGCCTCGCAGCTTCCGTCAGCCAAGATTCAGCGCACCGCCATCGATTTTAAGGCTGCAGATCATACCTTCCGCGCCAACGGTAGCACCGTCGTGTTCGATGGTTTTATGAAAGTCTGGCAAGCCGCCGAGGATAAAATCCTTCCCGTACTAATAAAAGACGAGAACGTCGGCGAAGCCACCAAAGTGACTCCGACGCAACATTTTACCGAACCTCCGGCACGCTTTAGTGATGCCACGCTCATCAAAACACTTGAAGAATACGGCATCGGGCGTCCTTCAACTTATGCGCCGACGCTCGCCACCATTGAGGCGCGTCAGTACGTTTTGCGTGACGACAATAAAAAACTCTATCCATCCGACATTGCCATGATCGTAACCGATCTGCTGGTCGAACACTTCCCCGAAATTGTCGACTACGAATTCACGGCGCAAATGGAACGAAAACTCGACGAAATTGCTGAAGGGACGCATGACTGGCAAATGGTCATGACCTCGTTCTACGGACCATTTCACGACAAGATCGAAGCCAAATCCACAGACATCTCACGTTCCGACGTCATGAAGGAACGTCGCATTGGCACAGATCCGAAGAGCGGCAAAGAGGTCATCGTCCGTACCGGACGCTTTGGCCCGTACGTGCAGCTCGGTGAGGTGAGCGATGCGGAACCTAAGCCGCGCCGCGCCTCGCTTGAAAAACATCAAATGATGGACACCGTGACGCTCGAGGATGCCATGAAGCTCCTGGCGTTGCCGCGCACTGTCGGACTGCACCCAAACGGCAACGAAATAATTGCAGCCGTTGGTCGCTTTGGCCCGTATCTCAAGTGCGGTGACGTAAATATTTCGTTGCCACCGGAAGACCATCCGGCCACTGTCAGCCTTGAACGCGCTATCTTGATTTGTACTGACGGCGTCGAAAAGAAACAGAAAATGATGGAACCTATCGCTGAACTTGGACTCGACCCAGAAACAAAGGGCAAAATACTAGTGAAGGACGGACGTTATGGACCATACATTACGGACGGAAAGACCAACGTGACCATTCCTAAAACCAAAGACCCGAAAGAAGTTACTTTTGACGAGGCTGTCGCTTTGCTCGCAAAAAAACGCTCGTCGCCGAAGCGAGCTTGGAAAGGACGGAAAAAGAAAGAAGAGGAAACTACGGAATAACAAAACGACGGACTAAGGCGGGTGGCACCGGATTGGGGCCCCCGACAGCGCACACCGAGCAACGTTGTTTATAGACGTTGCGAGGGAGCACTGGCGGGGTGAATCCGGTGACAGGACCCGCTGAGAAGTCCGTCGTTTTATTATTCGTTTATTCGCGTCGCTCCATGGCCGCCATTAAAGCGTCGATGTCTTTTTGGATACGCTGTTGTGAAATGCGAGCAGCTGCGTCGCCGCCGACTCCGGCAGTGAGTGACGCATCGTCTACGCTACCAGTCTTTGGTTCAATGCCCGCACGCTCACCCAATTGTTGCAAAGCTCCAGATGGCGGCACTTGGCGACTTGATGAACGGCTCGACCAAGCTTCGGAAAAAGCTTCGCGGAATGAGGCAAAGATGCGTGAGACAACATTCATATCCTGACGGCCACGCATCTTCTCAGCAAAGGTATCGGCAAAGGATTTGGCGTCACGAGCTCGCAAAAATACGCCGCCACGAGCCTCGAGCATGGGCTGAGGATGCTTAGTCGTCTCTTCAAGAGCCAGACCTACCTGAGAGTCACGCTTTTCTTCCTCAGAACGCAGCTTTGCCTGATAAGCAGTTTTCGCCTCAGTCAAGCGCGTACGGAGCGCTTTTTTATCAGCCTCAGACATCGACGAGGCGGCTATGCTGCGCTCGATTTGCGCTACAGCCTCAAGGTTGGTATTTACCCGCCGCTCAAGTGCAGCCTCTCCAGAGCGCTCTTCTTGTCGCGCTTGTGCGGCTCGCGACACTGCGCCCTCGATAACCTTACGCTCAGCTGAACTCATGCCAGGCACCCGATCGGTCATGCCCCGGAAGGCTGAAAAGCCGAAGATACGTCCGGCTGTTGCAATAGCGCCGCCGGCGGACTGAGCCTGTGGACTAAGTGTGGATTGTTCTGTTTCAGACGCTTCACGTCGGCCAAACAATCGATCGCGCAAACGGCCGAACCATCCAACGGTCTGACTGGCCAACCGTGAAGTTTTTTCAGCCGCACGCATTGGTGGCTCGTCCAGCTCGTCATCGTCATCAACCAATCTGAAACGCGCGGCGCGGTCCTGTTCAAAGTAGCGTTCCGGACGAAGCGAAGGCTCTACGGCAATATTATCTGTTAGGCTGCGGACCTTAGGAACCTGTTCCACGACAGTCATTGGATGCGCTTCCGGAGCCACGGGCTGACTAACAGATTCTACCGAAGCAACAGGCAACACAAGAGACTCGCCAGACTCCGCTGCCACTGGCTTTATAGCTTCTTTGACCGGTAAAGCGACTGCCGGAATTTCAACTGGAAGAACTTGTGAACGCGTACGACGTGGAGGTACGACGGGCGGCGTTTCAGACGAGGTTTCAATAGAAGCGAGTGCGGGCGCCGTCACAACCGAAACGGTCTCAGGCGTGACTATTGCCTCAGGCTGAAGAGCAGATTCACCCTTGGCTCGAGCAACCATGCTGCGCAAATCCTCGATGGAACGGAAATTAGTGAGAATTTTGAACATCTCCGCGTCACGCAAATACTCGCGCTTGGGCTGTACGCCGTTCTTGAGTATTTTTGCGATAGCTGCTTTACGCGAACCGACGTTGCCATTAGCGAACCACGGCTCCCAAAATGCCTCGTCAGACAAGAGCGTTAAAATCTCAGCACGGTGCTCGTTAATAGCCTGCTCGCGCAGCGTGTTATCAGGCGCCGATTCAACCGGCCCTTGACTGGCTGCCTCTTGAGATGTGGCTACAGCTTGTTCGACAACACCACCCGACTCACCCATCTGTGCAATCTCAACGTCAAGCGCCTTTTCTTCAGCTTTCATCTGCACCTCTTCAGCCGATGTGTCTTCACCTGCAGCACTTCTTTCTGCCATGTTCTTAATCTTGGCGAGCTTTTGCCGTAACTCCACCAAACGACGAGCCGAAGCTTGAACCGTTCTTGCCCAAAATAGGATGGTCTTATCCTTTAGCTTAATAATGTCGTCCTGTTTAGCAATTGAATCCTCCGAAAGCAGCGCTCGACGCTCATCTTCAGTGACGCCTTCGCGCCAAAAATCTGCCTCAACAATCCTCGTAAATTGTTTGGCGACAAGCTCTTCCAGTCGAGCTACGCGAGCCTCGGTTTGTATGTCACTAAAATCTATACGCGGCGCAACGATATCGAGCAAATTCCGGGAAATAAGGTGATTGCGCAAGGCAGCGAAGCCAGTTCTGAATGCGGCATTATTTTTGATCGCCTTGCGTAAATCACGTTCTTTAGCGTGCCCGTCAACGGCGCTGATTATAATATCGCGACGCCTGCCTACCGGCATTCCTTCCTGCCACAAAGACTCGTCGTTCACCAATCCATCAAGCATGGGCTCGGCCGGATCTTGTTCGTCCTTGGACAACGGTTCGTCTTCAGTTTTAGCCGTACGCTTTATCAACGCATCAAGCTCGCGCTTGGCTGCAATCAACTGGTCACGCACGCTGCTCGCTTTGGCCGTAGTCGCAGCGGCGGCTTGAATGTCCGTCAAGAAACGCAGACTCTCACGAAAATCCTCCCAGAGTTCATTCTGCGCACGTACGAACGGAGTGATCTCTTCAAAAACCAAAGTACCAGCCTGCTTCGCTTTTAGTGTCTCGATACCTGTCAAAACACTAGCCAGTCTAGCCGGAATATTTTCAATAGTTTTTTGACACGCGTCTGCTCGCTCTTCTTTTAAGCGTAAAGCGTTTTCATAAAATGCGGCTCCAGCTTCCTCGCTAACCGTCAGCTCGGCGATTTGTTCGATTGTTAATTCACCACGAGCAAAGTCACCCAAAGCCTTCCAACGCGCCTCTTGCGGGACGTCATTTTTCCAAATTTTATCGCTCTTAATCAACTGTTCAGCCGTCAAAGGTCTGGCGGCTCGTTTTTCACGCTCAGCTTGTCGAGTGGCTTCCTTGGCTGCCAACATTTCCTTATATTTTGGTACCAGCTGATCCATGCTCTGCACAAAACGCTCAAGCGCTCGAGCATTCACGAAATAAGGATCGAGCTCGGCGAACGTCAAACCATCGCGAGTATATTGCTCGACGATCTTCCAACGCGAAGTCGCGTTTTCACGTCCTTGCAGCTCGGGTTTCCACAAACCACGATCGTTGACAACTGCGCGCACCAGACGGTCGACGCGCTCAGCTTCACCCTCAGGCGGCAAGCGCTTTTCAAGGTTTCGCAAACGTTCCAAAATAGTCACTCCAAGATCGTCTACAGCCTGCCATTCTTGATTCAATGGACCATACTCTGGCTTGAAAAAAGCATCTTTCGCCGTGCTCCAACGTTCGCCTGTGTGACCGATAACTCCAAACAGGCCACCTACTCGCGTATGAAGCTCTGACGGCGATAAACTATCCAGCTGGTTCTCTAGTTCAATAATTGATCTTTGCAATGACTCGAGCGTTACCTGAACTTCTTTAGCTACCACCGAACGTTTACGCTCAAGCTCTGGGCTGACTCTGCGCTCTTCATCTCTACGATCATCTGCTGGTTCTTCTACTGGAGGTGTCTCGGCTAACTTTTCAGCATCTGCCAACACACGCGCATGCCGGCTCTCAAGATCGACGAATTGCTTGTCGACGGCATCCATAGCCGCCTGGCTCTTAGCGTTGATTTCACCTTGTATGTTCGTCTTAACATTTTCCCAATTAGCCTTCATGTCTTCCCATTCTTTTTTTATGCCCTCCAAATGCTCCAAAGCCTCAGTACGAAAGAATTCATTCTTCCGCATGTGACTGACCATTTTTCCGTATAAACCTAAACTCTTACGAAGCTCGGCTGAAAACTGCGCAGAAATACCTTCAAGCGACAAATCTGCCTCGGGCTGTTCTTCGACATTCATCTTACCTTCAGGTTCCGGCCTTGGAGCATTACTACCGGTTTCTCGTTCGTATATCTCTTCGTAACTTCGTTGTTGATCATCGATCATGGTAAGCACATCTTTCATGCCAGTTCCAAACTTCTGAGCATATGCCCTAAGCTCGGTAATCTGAACTCCGAGATCGTCAAGCGATGGAACTTCAGACGGATCACGACCCTTTACTTTGTTGGATTGTCCACGATGAATTCTAACCGCATCGGCAATATCTTTGCCTATACGCGCCAATTCATTAGTGGCACGATTCAGAGCTTTTTCAAATTCCCGTTCTTTTTGAGCCTCTTTTGCTTGTTCAGTTGACTTGGGATCGCTCTTAGCCATATTAGCCATTCGATACGACTCGGAGCTGTTTTGCTATGCTCGCAAGTTCTTGAGAAAAATTCTGATCAAGTTCGGCACGGTGGGCCGCATAAGCTTCCATGATGCCCCTAATCTGCTTAAGCGTCTCGCTTTCACGTTCAACTCGCCGATCAAGTCCAGACTCAAGCAACGCCTGAAGTTGAGCCAGCTGATCAATACGCATATACGGAATAACAGCTGCCCAAGCAGCTTTTTCGTCATTCGTAAGTGATGATGCGCTAAGCGTTTGTGCGAGCGAATCGCCAAGTTGACGGGCGTCCGCAATCAGCGACTGCGCGTCTAGGCTCTGCTCAGTTTGATCGTTCATACGCCAAGTATACATGATTTCCTGATGAATACGCCTCGTTGACGCACAGGTTTGAACACGGTACTTTGGACTTCAGTTCACCCGTCTATCTATGGAGGCAACTTCTTTTGAAGAATTAAAACAAACACTTGACGAACGCTATACGTCAGCCGATGTAGCGCTACTTGAACGCGTATATAATTTCGCAAAAATGGCGCACGAAGGCCAGTCTCGGGCGACCGGTGAGCCGTATTTTATACACAGTTTTGCGGTCGCTAAAAAACTTGCTTCACTTAAATTGCCAAGCGAAGTCATCGCGGCCGGACTATTGCATGACGTACCTGAAGATACGGAACACACACTAGAAGAAATCGAAATGGAATATGGCCACGATATCGCGCATATGGTTGGCGCTATCACTAAACTCGGCCACCTCAAATATCGTGGCGAAGAACGCTATATCGAAAATCTGCGCAAAATGTTCGTAGCCATGGCAGAGGACGTACGTGTAGTGTTCATTAAATTCGCTGATCGAATGCACAACATGGAAACGCTCTATGCGCTTCCAGAACATAAACGCTTACGTATTGCCCATGAAGTAATGGAAATATACGCACCTATCGCCAACCGCTTAGGCATGGGTGAATACCGCGGTTTGTTTGAAGACTACGCCTTCAAATATCTTGAACCAAAAGAGTACAGCTGGACTAAGCACCTACTTGAAGAACGCGTAAAAAAATTTGGACCAGCGCTCGAGCGCGCCATGAAAACCGTCGGAGACGAGCTTAAACGCCACAACATCGCCTACATCGACATTCACGGCCGCGTCAAACATTGCTATAGCCTATACCGCAAGCTAGATCGCTACAAAAACGACATGAGCAAGGTCTACGACATCGTTGCCATGCGCTTGATCGTTAAAGACGTATCCGACTGCTATGCCGTTCTTGGCATACTTCATGGCCTTTACACTCCACTTCCTGGACGCATCAAAGACTATATTGCTCAACCCAAACCCAATGGCTATCAATCTCTTCACACTACGGTTTTTGACGAGACCGGCTCAATTCTTGAGTTCCAGATTCGTACGCTCGCCATGCATGAAGAGAGCGAATACGGTGTCGCGGCACACTGGCGCTACAAAGAAGGTTCAACTGTAGCTGAACGCAACGTCCAATGGATGGAAGAATTATCGCGCATCCAAAAAGAGCTCACTACGAACGATTTC
Organism: uncultured Gammaproteobacteria bacterium; assembly: GCA_964435095.1. Taxonomy (GTDB): domain Bacteria; phylum Patescibacteriota; class Patescibacteriia; order UBA9934; family UBA9934; genus CAIKHN01. Next base: position 8,993 of record CAYSXU010000002.1, read on the forward strand.
ATGGCTCATTTGAACGAGTTAAAGCTCGACATGTTTCATGATCGAATTTTCGTCTTTACTCCCAAAGGCGACGTCATGGACTTACCAGAAGATTCAACGCCGATCGACCTTGCGTATTCCATCCATACTGAAATTGGCAACCATGCTTCACAAGCGCGGGTCAATGGCGAAATCGCCACACTCGACAAGGCGCTCAAGAGCGGTGACATGTGTGAAATCATCGTCGACAAAAATCGTAAAGGACCAAGTAGCGACTGGATTAAATTCGTAAAAACTCGACATGCGCGCGAGAAGATCAAAGACGCACTTCGCAATCAACGTGGAAACATCCTTTCGGCGCTTATCCGCAGAGTGCGCTAACCTCGGCATGTTAGAATAAACATAAGGCTCCCCATTTTATTCTTCACTTTTTTGTTTTATGTTCGACAAAGAAGAAATGGGCCAGATTCGCGATTTGTTACGTGAAGAAATGCGAAGTGAGGTTCCCCTGATACTCAAAGAAGAACTAAAGGATGTGGTTCGACGTGACGAACTCGAAGGCATGTTCATTGCTTCAGAACGACGCATTGTTGATGAGATGATTGGCATTGTTGGCGACATGATTGACGACAACATTTCTCCCCAAATCCAAGAACTCCGTAGCGATATCGCCTCCATCAAACGCGGCCATTGGCAACTCGCCTAAAGAAAACACCGACCAGATGACGGTCGGTGTTTTCATTTAAGTGTGTATCAAGCGCTCAATCAGCGAACGCAGATCGTCTTTAGAGTAGAAATGGATGGCGACTTTGCCGATGCCATTTTGCATATCAATCGTCACCTTGGTGCCGAGTTTTTCACGCAGCTGAGCTTCGATAGCGCCGATGTTTGGGTCTTTATCAGCTCGTGGTTTACGGGTCTTTGCACCAGCTTTCGCCTCAGCCGTACGCACGGTCATGCCGCCTTGCAACATTTGTCCGAAGAGGTCACGCCGCGCGTGATGATCAGGTTCGGCGAGCAATGTTCGCGCGTGACTCTTAGTGAGTCTTCCTTCTATGAGCGCCTCAAGGATGTCATCGTCGAGCTCAAGAAGTCGTGTCATGTTGGCAACCTGTGACCGGCTCTTACCAACCCGCTCAGCTACTTTTTCTTGCGTCATCCCGAAGTTTTCCATGAGCGACTTGTAAGCACGCGCTTCTTCAACAGCATTAAGATCTGCGCGCTGGATGTTCTCGATGAGTGCGAGTTCCAACTTTTGTTGTTCATCTGCCTCACGCACGATTACTGGAACTTTTTCAAGCCCAACCGCCATCGCCGAACGCAAACGTCGTTCGCCGGCAATAAGTTCAAACTTCCCTCCCCCAACATCGGTCACGACCAGCGGCTGAAGAATGCCGTGTTCTTTGATACTCGCCTTCAAATCAGCCAAATCCTCCTCAGCAAAACGCGTACGCGGTTGATGCGGATTTTTGATAATGGACGACGGAGATATTTCACGCACTTGCAAACTTCCGTCATGTACGACGTCAGGCGGCGTCATGAGCGGTGGTGTTTGTGTGGGAGCCGCAGGCTGTTGCGGCAAAAGTGAACCAAGTCCACGTCCAAGTCCTCCTTTTGGTTTCTGCATATGCGTTTAGGTCGACACGGCTGACTCTTCACGTAACAGGAATTCTCGTGCTAAACGTTCATAAGCCTTAGCGGCTTTTGATTCTGGATCGTAATGTAAAATTGTTTTTCCAAAACTCGGCGCTTCGGCCAATCGAACGCTTCTTGGAATGACCGAGCGGAAAATTTTACCCGGAAAATATCGGTAAAGCTCCTGTAGGACCTGGTTGGATAAGTTCGTACGTGGGTCAAACATAGTTATCACCGCGCCCATGATTTCAAGCGATGGCTTAACGTTTTGTTTGACGAGGTTGACGGTGTTCATGAGCTGACCTAAACCCTCTAGCGCGTAATACTCGGCTTGAACAGGAATAAGCACGCTATCGCTTGCGACTAAGCCGTTGATCGTCAGCAGTCCAAGCGTCGGCGGGTTGTCTATAATTATGTAATCGTAATCGTTGCGCACTGAAAGTAGCGCTTTCTCAAGTTTGCGCTCGCGATTGAACTCATTAACTAATTCGATAGCTGCGCCAGCGAGATCAGGGCTTCCAGGCAACAGCGCCAAACCTTCATGCGGCGTACTAACCAAAAGATCGCGCACTTCTTGTGTACCAGATAACGCTTCGTAGGTTCCGACTAGCTCATCTGGCGTGTGGCCAAAGCCGCTGGTGGCATTCCCTTGCGGATCGAGGTCAACAAGTAAAACGTATTTTCCTAGGTGCGCCAAATAGGCTGCGAGGTTGACCGACGTCGTCGTCTTCCCCACGCCGCCTTTTTGGTTCACCACCGAGACAATGTGTGCCATAAGATTGACGCAAGTATAGCAGGCGTTTCATTCTACGACGAGGAGTTTTCTCCACGCGAACAGAGAGCGAACGGAAAAGATACAAAAACATGCAAAGGTCCTTCGACTCGGCCATCAGCCTAACACAATACAAGGATCCTTCGACTCGTGCTATGCCTGCGGCAGCACTCGCTCAGGACAAAAAATCCCAGCCAAATGGCTGGGATTTTTTGGTTGCGGGGGTCGGATTTGAACCGACCACCTTCGGGTTTTGAGCCCGACGAGCTGCCTGGCTGCTCTACCCCGCGGCAAGATGATGCACGAATTTTCAAAAATGGTCAAGCTGAAAAAGTAAAACGGCGCTCTCAAACGATCCTTCGGAGGAAAAGGATCGCGAGAGCGCCGTAAGCGTGTCAGTTCGGGATAGTCACAGCGAGGCCGCAACCATCACTCGCCGGGTCATCAGCCGTCACAACGGAAAGCGAGACACCGTCGTAAGTCGCAACCGCAGTACCCATGGTAGTTCCGGGTGGATAGGGCGCGAGACACGACCAGCTCGTCATACCGTTGAGGACGTACTCGATCGAGAATCGAAAGCTATCACCTGGCCTCGCGAACAAAACGAGCGTGACGATATCAGAGTTCGACGACGTGGCAATATTGCTGCCCCAGCCGTAGCTGTAACCGTCACTGTCCGTGAACTCACCCGAGAGCGAGATGCGATCCGCCCTCGCGCTCGCCGGCATCTGCCATGTGAGCTGCAGCTCGTTTGACGAAACCGACTGATCCGTCGTGTCGTCCGATGAGGTCGTCTCGTCAGCCTCTTCTTCCGGAGCGTCACCCGTGTCGAGCGTTCCCTCGGCCGGATACGTACCCTCACCACTCTCGTGAAGACCACCGCACGTGATGACGTCCAGGCTGTCCAGGCAATAGCTGCCAGTCGAACAGTTTCCACGGACCGTCGCCACGCTCTGGAATTCAGCCTCGCCCACCTCGATCACGTCACGCTCTTCCCATCCGAGCAGCAGCAGCGTTTCGTAACGATCAATAGGCAGCGCAGCTCCATCGGCCATCACGTAGACAGCCGAGTCTTCAATGGGCGACACCAGCGATCCGTCACGGTAGTTCGCGGGACCAGACAGGCTCGGATAGCTAGATACGAGATCGTCGTCATCCTCAAGGTCATCGTAGGTCGAAGCGATGATGCCCCAAGTCTTGAGGACACCCTGCCAGCCTTGCGACGCCACCTTGATACGGTACCTGTCAGCATCACTCTGCGCACCCACCAAGAGCCACACATCATCGTCGGCATACACAGCCTTGAGCTGCGAATCGCCATCGATCTCTTCACCCAGGCTGTAGCAAGCCACCTCCTCTTCGGAGACGAGTGCCACATCGGTGAACTCGAAGTTGCGACTGATGAACGAGCTCTGGGTCGAAAACGGTCGAAGCGCGAAACCATCAAGCGAGTACACAGTCGAGGCATACGGCGTCATGACAAGGCTCCCGCTCGGCCGCCAACGCGGCGTGGCAAGCAGCGAACCGTAGCGCCCTCCGCCTGAGAGCGAACAATCCATCTCGCTTGTGAGGTAACTGCCTTCATCAGCCATGAACGACAAACCCTCGATCGAGTCACCGTAGATCGCGTCCGCCGACGGATCGCCGTCATGGCGTCCGATGTGAACGTGATCACCGGTTGAGGCACCGGTGGTTCCCTCGAAACCGATCATCTGCCCGGCCGTCACTTCACTGCCGTTGCCCACGAACACGTCCTCAAGATGCGCAAGCACGATGTACGTGCCGTCACCCAGGTCGATATTCACGTGGACACCGAAGTTGGTGTTGCGATCGGTGTCGTGAACGTAGGCGATACCGCCGATCGGCGCGTACACGATGACATCCTCGTCGTTCGGGGTGTCGAAGTCGACGTCGTAGTACGTACTGTCGAAGTGATGCGAATAATCGCCACCCACACCCTGCATGCACGTGGTGGTGAAGCTGGAATCGAATGGCAAGTTAGCCGAAACGACATCCTGGCCACCACCAATGCCGTACCGTTCGAGCAGACACTCGGAAGTCCGACAACAGGCGCTGAGAAACACGAGACAAGAAACGATGCGCACGATTATCTCCTTGGGAGACGACCAATTGGCCGTGGATCCCTGTGGCTTTGGGAGCGGTCTTAAAGACCCAGCCTGAGGGATTCGGGAGCGGAGATAAATAAGCGCAGTGCGACCCGGAGCCTCAAGGCTCCCCAGCAATGACGCTCCGGGCCGTCGACCCTTAACCCATGACGTCGTATCACCTAGCGCATGCTCTCCTGCATGCGCATGAAGTAACGCGAGATTCACAGAATCCGGTCGATCGAGAGTGCCAGCGGCCAGCCGGCGGTGGAACGTTCTGAAACTATCGTACGGAATGCCTAGCGATCCACACAAGAGATAAATAGCCTCTCTTAGGCTCTTTTCTGTCGGTGGCTTCCGGCAGCAAACTAAAACCACCCGCCAATGACGAGTGGTTTCCTGCCGGTTTTAACCGGCAAACACTGTGGACTACTTTCCGAATCCTACACGCGACAAGTACTGATCAAGTTCTTCAATCTTTACGCGACCACCTTCACCCACCTGTTGCATGCTGTCCCGATGACGCAAGGTCACCGTTCCATTTTCAAGTGTGTCGTAGTCGACCGTCAAACACCAAGGCGTACCGTTCTCATCTTGACGTCGATAACGTTTTCCGACTGAACCAGCCTCGTCATAATCAGCGACAATACCCCGTATACGCAGATCAGCGTAAATTTCATTTGCCTTTTCCGACAAGCCGTCTTTTTTCATGAGCGGAAGTACGGCAACCTTGTACGGAGCAAGATCGTACGGGAAGCCAAGTACAACGCGAATCTCTTTCTCCCCCTTCCCTGTCGTTACTTCTTCCTCGCGATAATGTTCAAACATCGTCAACAAGAAAAGACGATTGAATCCACCTGAACACTCAATGACGAACGGGTTGAAGCGCGTGTTCGTTTCCGGATCAAGATAACTCAAGTCTTCCCCACTGAATTTAGAATGCTGATCAAGATCGTAGCTGCCGCGATGGTGCACGCCTTCGACTTCTTTAAAACCAATTTCCCCAAAACGATACTCAACATCCCACGCATCTTTCGCATAGAACGCACGTTCATCGTCCTCGTGTTGGCGCCAACGAACATTGTCTACACTAACACCGATGACATTCGTATAAAAATCGTATCGATTGTGTTTCCATTCGTCGTAAAAACGATCCGCATCTTCGGGTTTGCAGAAATACTGAACGTCCATTTGTTCGAACTCACGTGTACGGAACAGGAATTGCTTCACCGTAATTTCGTTGCGGAACGCCTTGCCAATCTGAGCGATCCCAAATGGCAATTTGCGACGGGTGACCATCTGCGTCGCTTTCCAGTCGAGATAAATGTTCTGACAGCTCTCGCCCTTTAAGTACACAAGCGAGCTTTCATCTTCGACTGGACCAAGATGTGTCTTTACAAGAAGATTAAAACGCTTAGCGTCTGAAAGCGCGTTACCGTCCGGACTCTTGAGACCGTGCGTCTTGATTAAGTCGTCAATCTGCTCGGGCATTAACATCCCCGCGTTCTCGACGATCTTCGCGTCTTCGATAAGGTGATCGGCACGATAACGCTTGTGAGTAACTAGGTCTTCAACCAATAAATCGGCAAAACCGCCGACGTGCCCGCTAGCCTCCCACGTCTTTGGATGCATGAAGATTGCGCCTTCAATCTCAACCATATCAGTGCGACTAGTGACGTTCCAGTAGCGCCAAGCGGCTTCAAGATTCTTTTTGAGAAGCGTTCCTAGCGGCCCAAAGTCGTAAGTAGCAGCAAAGCCTCCGTAGATTTGCGACGAAGGAAAGACAAAGCCCTTCTGGGTTGAAAGATGGATGATTTTCTCAAGAGTTGCCTGCATAGGAGGATGATCGTAATGGTCAGATGGTAGCTCATCAATGTTGTCTTGACAATTGCTGTGGTGGTGCTCATCTGGGACTAGCCCATGCGGGCCAAGGCACTTTCTGAGGGGGAAGAGACACATGCAGCTGAGCATCGGGGGGATGCTCCTCATGACCATGGGGTGCATGAATGACAGCAACATCGCGTCGATCAACGGGCCGGAACCGGGTGATCTCGGAACGCTCCTCGTTCACGCCATCCGCAACGGCGAACAGGACTCGGTCGAATTCGCACTCGAGCCCTACACCGTCTACACGGACGAAGCCGAGCTCGAAGCACGCGACGTCGTCGGCCAAGGCGCGACCGGGACGACCATCGGCGATCTGCCGAGCAACGGACGGCTGCTCGTCGATCTCGGGCTCAAGGACGTGACGCGCACCGAGGACGGACATCCGATCATCGAGATCCAGGGCGGGCTCTACTCACACGCCGAAGCACTGGCCACGATGGACGACGACGGCGACGAGATCTACATCCGTCTGAATCAGCTGGTCGGCGAAGAGGAGTTCGACTGCGACGTGGCGGCGTACCGCATGAACCCGGACGCTGATCTGTCGTCCAGGGATCCAGACGAACTGCGCGGCGGGTTGCTCTACGAAGAGCCGCTCATCCGGCAGTGGATCGGTCTGCGCGGCGGGCAGTATCTCTACCCGGAGGTGTCGCCGACCTTCAACGGGGTGCTCGTTCCGAACGAGCAGCTGACGGTCAGTGGGACGAAACTCCAGGCGGTCGGCGGGCCCGACGGTCTCTCGCCCATCCTCGCGTACGAGCTCGATCAAGACGGCGACTTCAGCTACACGTACTACCGTCGTGAAGAAGCGCATCTGTACGACGTGGTCTGCGACGTGGTCTTCTAGTTTTCAACATGAGGGGGAACATGTTAGGTCTTTGGCTGATGTTTGGCTGCAACGAAGCGCCCGGCGAGACGACCATCGCGGTCACGTCCACCTTCCTCGGCAGCGAGGTGAAGTGCGGCGTACACATGAACGACAGCGTCGTAGTAACAAGCGGCACCAAGATCGCAGTCGATCCAGACACCTACACGGTCACGATCGGCAACACCGAAGTCACCGGCAACGTGTCAGTGTGCGAGTCGGATCAAGGCGCGCTCGTTCGTCCGCCGCTCACGATCGTGATCTCCGAGGGTGAAGAGGCGGTCGTAGAGGCGGCGATGAACCGGTACATCGACGGCACGTGGACGTGCAGCAACGAAGCCGACGAGACGGTCACCGACGTCGTACGCTACCTGGGCGGCCAGTTCCTGTCGATGCCGGGCGTCATGCTCGACATGACCGTAGAAGGCAATCGCGTAACGTACAAAGACGACGCGATCACGGTCACCGGAACCATCGAAGAGGAGCGCGCCTCGTTCGATCTCGGCAACTCAGCCGACCAACGCTGGACAATCGCGTGCGCGAAGGTCGATCTGTAGCAGACTCCGTCATCCGTAACCCCAAGGCCCGCCTCATCCGAGACGGGCCGCTTTTTTTAAGTGGTCAAAGCTTAGCTTCGACCACTTATCCACAATCTTTTACGTATGAAAAAATAATCCTGCGGACCCGAAAAACCCTGAAGAATTTCCCTGCACTTAACGAGAACGTCACGACGTTGACCGATGTAATGACCAAGACTCGACCACGGATATGACAAAAGCCAGCTCCACCGCCTCGACGTTGATACATCGCATAAATCAAGAGGATTGCGATGTATATAACGCGTGAGATGTTCAAGCTGTCCATTATTCGTTATCGGAACGACTTTAAAAGGACCCTGAAATAGACTTCCCGTTCGCTCGTAACGTTTATTAAAATATTTTGTATATGCAGTCCCGAGGCGTTGCATAAACTTGGACACTCCCTCATCCGCAACCTGTCTAAGAAGAAAGTGATAATGATTCGGCATCAATGCGTACGCCGCAAGCTCGACAGTCATCGTCTTATCGTGAAAAATGTTCCAGATGTCTTCTAAAAATGCCTTGTAGTCTGCTTCATCAAAAAACGTGACTCGCTTATCGACTCCCCGATTGTAAACATGATAGTACCCATCGTTCGCAAAAACTTCGGTTCGCATAGCTCTCCAAACTAAGAATAAGTGCAGGAGAGCATGTTTCTATTTCACCACATCTCTTGGATCGGCTCTGTGGATAAACCGTCGAAGCTTAGCTTCGACGGTGAAAATGGCTTGTGTTAGCTATTATTTATACTTGACAAATTGACAAAGCGGCCAAAATCTGCTATATTGTAGGTACAATGGTTCGTCGTCTTTGACGAAACCAGCGGACATTTTTCACTACACAGAAACGTTCTTCACATCCCCAGTTCGGAGGTCCTCATGATCCTCTCCTCTCTGCTCCTCGCCCTCGTCGCCTGCGTCGACCCCTGCGCCAACTGCAACAGCGGTACCGGCGGCAACGACATCGACGACGACTGCGCCGGCTGCCCGGACGACACGGACGGCGACACGGCGACGGACGAGAAGGGCTACCTGCTCGTCGAGGCCTACATCGAGTCCACCAAGGTCACGGCTCCAGTCGTGATCGACGGCGACGTCGTGGGCAACACCGGGGAGAGCATCAAGCTCGACCCGGGGGACTACGAAGTCACGATCGGCGACCCCACCAACATGTCGACGGTCGACGTCCCCGTGTACACGGCGACGACGCTCGGCGACGGCTGGGAGAACTCGACCTGGATCGCCGCGGCGGTTACGGTCACGATCCTCCCCGGAGATACCGTGACCATGAAGGACGACGACGCGCTCACGCTGTACTACTACGCGATCGGGGCGAACCCGACGTGGACGTGCCAGGAGGACGGCGAGAGCGCCAGCCCCGGTGACCTGACGTACTCGAGCACTTCGCTCTTCCACGTGCCGAGCGTTCAGGAGATGACGTTCACGACGAGCACTCGCTTCGTGGATGTCCAGTTCGACGGCGAGATCTACTCGGGTGAGTTCCCGACGTCCAGCACGGCGACCATCATCGCCGACGAGGATGGTACCGAGTACGACTCGAGCTACTTCTGCTGGGCCGGCGACGAGGACGAGGATCCGCGGGAGTAGCCCAAGGATCCCTCCACTCGGCGGATTACCGCCTCGGTCGGGATGACGAGGCGCGAGTAAAATTAGGACCCCCGTACCGCTTAGGAGAGCGGCGCGGGGGTTTTTGCATTCGCATGTAGATTGCTTCGTAGATGGATTACTATCTCCTCGCAATGACGGAAACTTTTTATGGATTTCATTCGAAGAGCCAAGCCGGCTCTCTCTTAATTTACGGCGTCACAGTAACGACTCCGTCATAATAGACCCATGGGTCAGTCTCCGCTGTACTATCCGTATATAGCGTATAGTCGCATTCGTCATCGTCATCCGTTCCAGAGATTGTCCCATCATTATCCACACAGTTATCCGTTACATCCGTGTTAATTCTTGAGGATCCCGAATTACACGTCCCCGTACACAACCCCCAGTTGTCGCGCACGTGAACGCGAGGTTGGAAGGAGCATGATTCACGAGAATTTTGACATGGTGAAGTGTCGAGATTGCCATCGTCGTCGGCGTCAGCGCAGGCCTCGGCGTCGCTTAGGATGCTCGCTGTGCAAGAATAAATGTGTGAATAGGTGAAGTAGTACGGATCGCAGCTGTCATTGTTCATGCCCCATTCATAAGATGCATCACTGACCTCCGTGTCACAGATTGACTGTTCGGTGTTGTTCTTAAGACCGCGATGGTTCTTGTAATAGTTGTTATCTGATTCAGAACCCACCTGGTCATCCGTGCTGTTCGCCTTATCCTGCCAGTCAATGATCACGCGTCGAATTGGTAACTGTTCCTTATAGGCCGCGGCGTAGAACTTGAGATACGCCCGGAAGAAACCACTTCCGTTGACATCACCTGAATTCTGCTCATTAAGCGTCAAATTATGATCATCGTCCTCTTCACACACGTCATTTTCACAATTATCAAGATCTAGCGCATAAACCGACGGCGGAGTGCCAGATTCTGCACGGTAGTCCCAGATAAACTTGCTATCAGTGGACTCTTCAAATGAACCCTCTACAACGTCTTCTGTATCGTGATATGCAGCTCCGGCCGATGACGCTCCTCCGATATACACACCATCGTCATAGGATTTACCCAGATTATTTGTGGCGAATAACTCACTTACGATGTACGACCAGCTAGTACCGTCGTCTGAACTTCCCGATCCACTCTCGTCGATACGCGAGAACGCCGCATCGTAAAAGCCAGTCCAACCTCCAGTAAATTCGCTATCTGCCTTATCTGGATTGTCTTTAATTCTTTGAAACTCTAGCCTGAAATCAGTGAATGTACGCGACTCTGGATTAGTGAAACTGCTTATCCCGTTGTTATCTTCGGCTTCATAATCTGTTGGGCAGTCTAAATCAATATCGGGTTCAATATATCGATAGGTATAGTAATAGCCGCCATCCTCAACTTCATCTACACACGCAGCAACAACCGGAGGATGATTTTCGCCAGATGTCGAGATAGTTCTACCAAACGGCGTACGCGCCGAATTTGCTTTATAGGCATACGACGAGTCATACGCTGAGCCTATCTCCACCGTGTACACATAATTTTCATTCAAGATGCGGTCGGTATATGGCGCCGCTTGGTTATCAGAAGCAGACGACATAACAACAGCTGTCTCATCACATCCAACATAAACGTTTGCTTCACTGGTCTGATTTCCGTAAGAAGTACCGGAACTTGCAAAGCTACTATCCCATATATACCAGGGGACGGTAACGTTTAACGCGTCTGACCCATCAACCATCTTACGGCCTTTAACGGAGCAATCCTGTACGTCCTCTGCATACGCAGTAAAATCTGCCGGGTCGTCGATATAGAATTGATCAAAACTCCATCCGCTATATACTTCCTCTCCAATATCATCTGCTCCATAGCTATCTACAGGAACACCATCATCATCACACGCGCCATTCTCATCTTCCGCTCCAACTGGAACGCATACGAACGGACAGTCATCATCTCCAGCATGATGTTCGGCGCATGTATATGAATAGTTATCTTTTGTGAACGAATCAAAACGTGGTCCCAAAACGGCATAATTTCCTGGGGGACAGGCCACGGCCCCGTCACAATATGGATCATCCGACAACGATCCGTCTGCCTCAGCACATAGGATCATCGCACCCTCACCAAAGGTATAGTCGCCACCTTTATAGGCAGTAGTCGGAGACATGTCTGCAAACAAACTCACCGAAGCGCAATACTCCGTCTCCTCAAAGAATCCGGCGCTAGTGTACTTGGCATAAAGGTCAGACGAACCAGCCAATTGATCGACTGGGAGCCAAGTCAAACACGCGCGCTGTTCACGGTCGCCCAAAATGGTCATACCCGAGTCGCGCTCGAGGCAATAACCATCAAGACCAAGAACATTTTCGCTCTTAGATGCGTACTGACAAGAACCACCACCGTCCTCACAGTAAGAATCAGCCCAGACGATACTGCCCGCATAAGGAGACGTACCGGAGCTATCGCTGGCGTAATTGGTGTCTGAGCTACAGAACGCCCCGTCCCATTCGCCGCCGACGCATACGCCAACCTTGCCATCGCTGGCGGCTTCGATTGGGAAATCAGTCTCGTCACCAAAATATTTAGTCGTCCCCGAACCAAAGGTGACTTTTTTGTACGAACAATCGCAATCCTCGCCTTGCACGCAAGTCTTCGCCGAGCTGAAATTAGAACGATAGCTCCACGGCAAAGCACCGTACTCCGGGTCTGAAGTGACAGTGTGACTATCATCTATATCAGTCCATTCTTCTACAATCTCAGTCGGGAAAGGACTGTTCATTTCTGGATAAGCTCGACAGGCAACCTGTTCAGAGTCGTCAACGTCAAAGGTGTTGCCGTCAGGCGTAAGCACACAACTACTGCGTATACACGAACCTGGCTTGGCGGCCACGCTCAAGCGCGGTGTTGAACATGAATAACCGGACATGTCGCCGTTGTCGTATTCTTCGATCGTCATCTCGCTATCTGTAATAGCCGTACAAGCGCCAGTAATACACGTATTGTAATAGTCGTCAGTACAATCGCTATCAATTTCACAAGCCAAATTCGTTGAAACGTCCAAACAATCACCAACCAAACAGCTGGCGCCGTCATTACAGTCGTCTGATTCAGTACAGGCCGCGCCGCTATCCGAGCAATATCCGACGGAACAGGCCTCGCCGTACACGCCGTCCTCACACGAGCCAGCCACATACGCCAAGCGATAATCTTCCTCTTCCTCGGCCACACACCAGCCATCACCCAAATCGCCTGATGCACCACATTCTTCGTCTGTTGTACATTCTGCACCTTGATATGTGCTCCAAGTACTTTCGCTCACGTCGCCCAATTGATAATCCGCTAGCAAGTTACACGTACCAAGCGGCGGAGCTACGTTGACCTGAGCCAAAGTCTGAACCGGAAATACGTCTGGAATAGCGTAACCAGAATATTCTTCGCCGTACCAAGTGACGTCGCGCGTAGTGTATTTATCCTCGTTAAGTACAGTTTCAACATCATCGAATTTCCATTCCGAACAGAATGACGAGTTGCCCGTAGTTGAATACTCGGTACACAACTCGATGTCATTGCAGATGGTCTTGAACGAATTGGTGCGCTCATCCCAAGTAGTCGTCGTATCAGAGCAGCTCAACCACTCTGAACATTCACGGTCGCGATTAACTTTAAGTACAACGTTCGCGTCATTTTGAATGCGGTTGTCTGAGCCGGCGTTGATACATGTACCTTCTACGGTTTCGCCTACTTCACTAAACAGCGGGCGGCAGTCGCTATTTTCATAGCATGAACCGTCGTAAGCGTAGTCTGTAGAATCTGAGTCTGAAAGATCAAATAAATCGCCTTCCACGTAAGCGCAACGCTGTTCGCATAAATCAATGCCAGCATAAGTCGAGGCGTCACTTCCTGATTCACAATCAACTGGAGTGACTAAACTGTTAGGTGCTTGTCCTAATAACTCATCCGCGTGAATCGATAAGATGTAACTAGGACTGGTGGCGTAAGCCTTGTTCGGCTCGCCCGTATCGTTAAACAAACCACAACCATCTTTCTGGCCTACCTGATCGTTACACTGTTCGCTATCTGGCAATGATTCTTGGTCGAGCGTGTCGTCGTTAAGGTAGTAATACGACTCACCGTCCGCATCTGCGTATAACTCTTCTTGCGTCAAGTCGGTCAAATCTTGGAATTCAGTGCAAGCGTCATATTTCTCTTCGCAATTTCCAACCCAATTATCGTAGTCATCATCGCCGTTGCGCCAGATTCCACCAACATCGCCGCCGATGACGTAATCTTCGTAACAAAGCTCCGTTGTACCAGTCTTGAACCAACCGTCATACGTCACTCCGTCGATCATGACGTCAGTCTTGTATTCGCAGGTCTGATCCTGCGGATTTTTGAAATACGCCATGTCGCCGTCAGTTTCCTGCCAAGCTTCGCAGAAAAGCTCGTCGGACGTACACAAAGTTTCAGCGTATGTATCAGGATCGTTGATAAAGTACGTCGAAGTCCAGCTGTCGACTGTGGTGTGATCTTGGCTGAAAACCGGCAAACCTACCTCTTCGCAACCAGCCACATCACCTGAGCATTCTACGTCGCTATTGACCACTAAGAAAACCTCCCGATCAGCTGGCACTACATGCGTCGAAGCGCTGTAACTCACGTGATCCGGAAGATTGGCCGCAGGCACGAAGAAATCCATGTCAAAAGCACATTGCGTATTTCCGACGCCAATCGTACACAAGTAACGTGACGCTGTATCAAACGAGCTACTCGCAACTCCCCAATAACAATCCGTAGCCGAAGTCGCAACAGCAGACGTACCGTCAGCCTCAGGATCGTTACTGCAAACGGCGTTAAACACCTGCGCGTTGGTCGCATCCGATTCTTGAGTCATGAAATATGAGGCGCAGCCTACCTGGTCCTCGCTACACAACGAGCTGAAGCTCTTGAGATAAGCCGTGTCGCCTTCTTGATCCGTATATTCCGCGCAACCTAAGTAATACTGAGCGGAATCTGTTCCTTCCGGCGTCTCGTCGCATTCAGCCGGAGTTGTCCACGAATCTTTAATAACCGTTATGTTGTCTTCACCTTCACGTAAGACGATGTTATCGATATAGAACGACACGCCCGAAGCCGGTACAAAGGCCAGCACCGTACCGTCGCTGAAATCAGCTTCGTTAATGCTAAGCGGGCCAAGTGCGTACTCATTCCAGCCTTCTTCAAGCTCAACACTTGTCTCAAAGAATGCGTCTACCGTGCTCTCTTTAACTGCCGAAGCACTGGCCTGCGTATCAAAACCTACGCCGATTGTTCCAGTTCCTTTTGCCCAGAACGACAGTGTGTACGTCTTTCCGTCAAAAATCTGACCATCAAGCGTACCGCAAGTCGTTTCGCCGTAAGCGATAGTGCAAGTGCCCCCAAGATTACCCGCACTTCCCGCGCAACCTCCCTCGTCCGTACATTCAGATGATTGAGTAGCCACGTAAGTCCAGACAGTTACGCCGTCCGAAGCCAACGAATGGCCATCGGTAGCGACTGATTCATTGCTCAAAGTTACGTTTTCGGGCGTACTTGTGTCCCAGCTTTCAAGCGTATCGCTTTCAAAATATTCAACAAAAGCTTGACGGCTGTTTCGGCTGCGGCCGCCGGTATATTCACGACAACCCGCGTTCGAGTCGGTACAAGTATTACTCTCATCGGCAAAGCCGTAGTAACGACAGACGCCGCTCGTCGTGTCGAAATAACCGCCTGAATTCTCGCAATTGTCGCCTTGTTCAGTCGCATCGTCACCGACTATGTCGGTCTTACGATAAGTGACGCACGCGTTATCGACGGTCACGGTTGATGACCATTCGCGATAATAAATCGTACCTTCAACATCATAAAACTCGCGACAATCCGGATTTGTCAAAACGTCGTTGTGTTCGTCGCAATCTTCGCTCGTATCGACCGGATCGCCGTCAGTCGACGGATCGCCGTCACCGTCATCGTCGCAAGTAATACCTTCAGACGACGACGTCCAGTTGGTACACGGAGCCGTGTACGAGGTGGCGCTAGAACTAGCAAGATCGGACTGGATCAAGCGCCATGTAACAAGCTGGTAACCGTCTAAATCCGAGCCCTCCCAAGTGTAGAACGTCGCGGCGTCATCTCCACTGATATTTGAAGCAGCCTGAGATTCCGTCACACAAGCGCGCAAGTACGTGAAGTAAGCCAACTCTTCAGTTGACTCGTTAGTGAACTCGTCACAACCAACCGCTTCTTCAGTACACTCTTCAGCCGAATTAGGAATAAAGTAAACGGGGAAATTTCCCTCAGGTTCGTATAATGTCGCTTCTTGCTTAAAGGTGTCGTAGCCAACGCACGTCGACGGACACTCATCTAACGGATTAGCTACGCCAATAATCGAAGGGTCGCCATTTGTAGGAGTATATTCCGAACAACCAACGTCTTGTTCCTCACACACAGCGACATAGTCATCACAGGCTTCCGGTTCACCGTCGTCACCCGTGCATCCCAAATAATCTGGTGGCGTTTTAACGTAGGCCAAGGTCAACGTTAAGTCGTTGTAACCCTTGTGATAATCGGACGCTTCGGTAGCTTGCTCTAACTGGATTTCGTCAAACCACAAATCTCCCGCCAAATCGATACGTACCAGTACCCATTCGGCCGCATTCGACAGTGTGGGAACGCTCATCGAGCAAGAAAAACGCTCGTACGTCGTACTCGTCGGCTCTTCATCCATCGATAGCACGTTGTCAGACGAACCGATACTACAATCGCCGCTCAGTTCGATGCCAGTAAAATCAATCGTCGTGCCATCCTCGCCTTCGAAAGTAAGAGTATTTTTCGCAGTAGCCGAAGTAGAGTCGACTAAGCGAGAAAAGTACGAGAAGGTATAAGTTCTGCCCTGTCCGAGCACTAGACCATCCTGATAATAACTAACCGAAGACGGATTTACAGCTGCGCTGCCATCGAGCGAAGCCGATCCGTCGTCGCTATACGTTGCCAGGCTTGTATCTGACGTAAACCAAGCGTCAGGCTGACCGTCGCTGTCGTCATCATCTTCAAAACTTGGGTTAATCACCATGTTCAACGAAAGATCTTCATCTCGCAGGGCGAGTTCACGACAACCTGCGCTTTCAGCATCGCAGTCTTCTACCGCCGAAGTGAAATAAATTCGCTCAGCATAAGCATCGCTGGCCGACTCAGCCGAAGCCAACAATGTGGCCGTAGAATAGTCCGGCCAATCAAGGCTTCCGCTGGTCTCATCTTGCGTAGTCGCATACCACAAACATCCGGCGTTATCCTCAGCACACACACCAGAATCTAAGGTATTCGAAAGATAGGCTACGTCCTCACCCGTGCTGTCTTCATACGAAATACAGGTGGCGTAGTAATCCGGACATTCTTCACCCCGAAAACGCCACACATTTTCTTCACGGACGCAATAACCATAGCCACCACTACATGTTCCGTCATCGTCTTCGTCAATACAGCTAGGCATGTCTACGCACTCCTGATCACGCTGGTCGCTTGAAGGATTAGACAATAGCTGACCAAAAACTTGAGCGCGACACTGAGTGTCGGGATACTTCAATACCCAATCTGGATCGATCAAATGACACCATGGATGTTCCTGAGTCGCCTCATTTGAAGACCCACAATCATCAAAGCCCGCTACGACTTCGCCAAGCGTTACCGGATCAGATTCGTCATGGTAACCAGACTCGGCAGCCAATTCCCAACCGATCGGAAAAATACGCGCCTTGCGCAATTTAACGAGGTTGCTATGGCAATAACCGTATGAATAACAGTAAGCATCCTGGTCGCGCGCCTCGTCAGACGATGGGATAAGCGCCCAGTCGCTATGCAATAAGCCTTCATCGAGAGCCTCTTGAACCGTAAGCGGCGAACCACTGTCGGCACGCGCCACCCCGCTCACGAACGACGCATCAGCTACACAATTGTACAAACCTCGTCCAACCGATGGACAACTAGCAAACTCTTTTAGGATGCTGTAATTGGTCACTTCAAGCGGAGCTGCGGCTAAGAACGAGCCGAAACTTGCACGCGCGTCTTGAGCGTTTGAAGAGGAATAGGCAATCTCGCTGAATGGGTCGATTTCAACTTCGTCAAGATTACTAAATAGGCCATCGTAAATACGCTGAACGCCCTTTGAAATAAGCGTATTAGCGAAAACTGAACCAGCATGAATACCCATTTGGAGCAAGATATTGTCGCTTGATCCAAGAATAACCGTGCCGATTTGCTCGCGAGTATCTTCAGGTTTTTTAAGATTGTCTTCTAAATTATGCTGAAGCAATTCAGCCGGAGTATCAACCTTGCCAGTTAAGAAATCGGTCTTATCTTTGAATCCACTTCTCAGAAGGTGTTTTTGAGCCTCGAGAAAACTTTTCTGCTGAGCTTGCGATAGAACATTGGTATATAACTGAATACCTGCAGAAAAATCGTTTGTCTGCGGGTTATACATGTCTGACAGCTGAGTTAGGATGGCAGCGGTTTTTTTGTCGCCACCCTCAAACGTGCTGCTAATGTCAGCAATAAAACCCTCCCAGTTGGCCGCTACTTCCTTAATGTCACAACCAGGATCTTGACGGTCAAAAGCACTCTTCAATCCGAACTTAAAGGCGATGGTTACGTTCGCGCCAGTTGGATCACAAATTTTAAAATTACCCAACAGTCCAGATTCATCTATTTGGCTAAGAGCCTCACCGGCAACTGAGGCACCATAATTCGCCATGTAGGCACCAACTGTCGAGTTATCAAACAATGGGTCCTCGCCAGCTCCGCCAGATGAGATATAGACAGCCGCATCGTAAGCGATCCGATCGGCCGCATACGTCATGGTGTTAATCAAAATCGTGGCAGCTCCTTGGATGAGTGCGTCTTTGACATAATCGTCCCAAACTTTCCCAATCCACTCAGCGATACGTGGCAAGTCGATGATCGTCGCCACCGGCGCCTCAGCTCGCGCCACTTGTGGTACGGCGGCCAAGGGTAGCGCTAAGACGAAGAAGATGCCTAGGGCTGAAATGATTTTTTTCAAACGATCCATCATACGTAAAAAGCAATGCACTACTGATTGGCCGGAAGCTCAGACTGTCCTGTCGCAGCATCGGTCGTGCCTGCTGCTGTAGAGCCATCCGTTGAAATCTGTCCGCTTGCTTGCATCTCATTAAGCGCATTCAGCAATAAGACGCGTAGCTCCTCATCCGAAAATTGACCAAGTTGTGCTTCATCAGCTCCGCCGTCGACCAACATTTGACGTATCTCTTGAGGCGTTAAGGCTGCTACTACATCTTCGATAGTGTAGTTGTCGGGCAGACTCACCGACCCGTCGGCCGTGTAGCCATATGCGTCCGCCGTTTCATCGAGGAATGAACCGCTTAGACTACCGCCAGCGATAACATCAGATTCATTCTCACACGCACCGCCACGAGGACAAGATGGATTGTCGCCGGAAGCTATTTCCGTCTGGTCGTCAATGCCGTCCGAATCAGAATCCATGAGATACGGGCTCGTCTTAAACACTTGCAGTTCATCGTAATCACTAATTGTATCGCCGTCGGTGTCTTTTTCTTTGGCTAGCCGCAACTCCTCGCTTTCTTTTTCGCTAGAGGTCATGAAGCGCGGCCCTGTGTAACTAATAGCAAACGGCGCAGCGATATGTTTCCAGAGATAAAAAACGCCAAAAACAAGACCCAAGGCGCCAAAGACAAACAAGAGCCCAAACGCCGCCTTTTGTTCTTTCGAAAACGCGGGACGGGATGTAATGATCCGCACATGATTATCCCCCGGCATAGTCGTTGATAATTATAACATGACACGAAAACAAAAGCGGCTCATTATGAGCCGCCTGTGTGTTCATGCAGGTCACGGAAAAGCGCCATCCAGTGTTCAAGCGAAAGTTCTTGCGCTCTTGCTTGTGCTGATAAGCCTATTTTCTCCAAGCTGAGCCTGACTTTTTCGCTTGACGCAACTTTGGCGTCAGCCAGATTGCGATGCAGCTGTTTTCGTCTATTCGCAAAGCCGATTTTTGCTAACGCGATAATATCTTCCCGATGCGGGGCGTCCGCATAGGATCTTGGAACAAGACGCAGTACAACGGAATCCACTTTCGGCGGCGGAACAAACGCACCCGGCTTCACCAAACAGATGCGTGAAATCTCGGCGTACAGCTGCACGGCAACACTCAAGAGACTCATGTCGCCAGGCTTTGCCATCATGCGTTCCCCCACTTCGCGCTGCACCATGACAATGGCGCGCTCAGGCGGACGATCGCAACTCAGCACCTCCATGATAATCGCCGATGCCGCGTTATACGGAAGATTGCTCACAAACGCCCACGAAATGTCGTCGACGATTGCCGCATAATCAGCTACCGCGGCGTCACCCTGAATAATATGGGCGTTTGGATATGATTCTCGTAACTTCGGCAGCAGGTCACGATCAGCCTCAATAAGCACTAAACGCTTTGCACCTTGCGCCAAATGCTCAGTAAGCGCGCCAAGTCCCGGACCTACCTCGACAACCATGTCGACCGTTTGAACATCCGCCGCATCAATAATCGACGCGATAGCCGAGGCATCGCGTAGAAAATGTTGGCCAAAGGATTTTTTGGCGTACGTCATACGTGAACATTTATATTGGCCATGTACCAGTCATAAGCCGCCTGTAAGCCGTCGCGCAAACTCGTGCGCGGCTCCCAGCCAAGCTTTTCTCGCGCCGAATCGTACGCAAGCACGCTGCGGTACACCTCGCCAGGACGGAACGGCTCGTGCGCAAGCGGATGCTCTTTGCCGTGAATGGCGATCAGTGTGTCAAACAGTTCGCGAACCGTAGTTTCACGACCAGTACTCACATTCACCGTTCCCGAAAAATCGCTCGCCAACGACCGCATAATGGCGTCAACCGCATCGTGAACGTAAATATAATCACGCGATGCAGTACCGTCGCCAAAAATAATAATCGGCTTCCCCGTTACTAGTCGATCAAGAAAAATCGACACCACATTCCCTTCGCCAAGCGGTGAAAGCTGCTGGCGTGGACCATACAAATTCGCGTAACGCAACGAAACATACGGTACCCCGCCGGCACGGAACTGCTGGTCTAAATATCGCTCAAAAATAAGCTTACCCACGCCGTAGGGCGAAACCGGATGCGCATCGGGAAGCAGTGGCGTCGGGCGCACTGGATGGTCGCCGTACATCGCTCCCCCGCTTGCCGCAAACACAAACTTTTTAACGCCGTACTTTTCTGCGGCACGCAAAAAACGTAACGAGTTAATAACGTTGCGCTCGGCATCAAACAACGGATCGGCAATAGACTTGGTTACGCTGATCTGCGCAGCAAGATGTACGACGGCGTCAGGCCGTTCTGTTGAAAAAATCTCATCGAGCACACTCTCCTCAAACCCCACTTTATGCATGACCGATTGCGGGTTTGGAAAGCGCATTTTTTCGCGACGATGATGATCAACGCCAATCACCTGGTCGCCACGCGCTACCAAACGATCAAGCAAATGCGATCCAAGAAATCCCGCGGCTCCGGTTACAAGTACTTTCATAAGTCGATAACGCCATCATGTTCGCCACGAATTGCGCCAAGCAACGCATCGAGTGCCAGACGTTCGTCGCCGCCTTCGGGCAAACGCAACGCAGCAAACGGCAACCCGTAAATAACGCGATACGATCCGCAATACCGCTCAGCCGCAAGCTTTGAAACGCCATAGGGCGACTCCGGCTCCGGCACTCCACCGGGAGCCGCTTTTCCGCGCACCGCGTCAGAAGACGCAAGAACAAATCGTTTGGCGCCGGCCGTTTTTGCCGCGTGAAGCACGTTGAGCGATCCGAGCATGTTTACCCGTGCATCGTCTTCCGGGTTGGCGTGCGATGAGGCGATATCGGTGTTCGCGGCAAGATGCACAACGATCTCGGGATGAAAACGCAAAATATGCTCGTGCGCAGCCTCGTCTCGCACATCCGCGACTACCCTCAAAATGCCCTCTCGCTCCGGCATTGGCTCACAATCAAGCGCACACAGCTCATACCCAGCTAAAGCAAGCGTCTCAACAAGGAGGCGCCCCAATGTGCCATTTGCGCCGGTAATAAGAACGCGCTCAGCCATAACTACCCCTGTTTACGCCCCTCGACATCCTGACGCAAGTACGCCTCCATAAACATGCGTAATTCGCCGTTGAGCACCGCCTCGGTATCGGCGGTTTCCACGTCAGTCCTGTGATCTTTTACCATTTTGTACGGGTGCAATACGTAACTTCGAATCTGGTTTCCCCATTCTGCGCTTTTGTGAACACCCTTAATGTCCGAGATCTTCGCCGCACGTTCGGCAACCATGATGTTATACAGCTTGGACTTCAGAACGCGCATGGCTGTTTCTTTGTTTTGCGACTGCGATCGCTCGTTCTGACACGAGACCGAAATACCCGTCGGGATATGCGTAATGCGAACGGCGGAATAGGTTGTGTTGACGGACTGACCGCCCTTGCCAGATGACAAGAAAGTATCAATCCGCAGCTCATCAAGATCAAGCTCGAGCGCTTTCTCATCAACCTCGTCAAATTCAGGCAAGACTTCAACAAGTGCGAACGTGGTGTGACGCATCTGTTCGGCGTCAAACGGTGAAATACGAACAAGACGGTGTACGCCGGCCTCGGATCGCAACCAGCCGTACGCAAACCGCCCGCGCATCGCAACCGTCACGCTTTTGAAGCCCGCTTCTTCCGCGCGCGACTCATCAAGCACGTCAACCGTAAATCCGTGCGTTTCCGCAAAACGCGTCAGCATGCGCAGCAACATGGCCGCCCAGTCGTTGGCGTCGGTTCCACCGGCACCAGCATGAATAGAAACGATTGCGTTTCGTGAATCGTACTCGCCCGAAAGCAACATTTGAAACTCCATGCCAGCAAAACGCTCTTCAAGCTTTGTTAGTGAAGCGTCTAGCTCGCCGAGCATTTCTTGATCATTTTCGTTTTGCGCAACTTCTTCAACACCTTTAACGTCTTGAAGCTCTCGACGGAACGTTTCCCATTCGCTGACTTCGCGCTTCAAATCAGCAGCCTCCTGTGAAACCTTTCGAGCTCGCGCTTGATCATTCCAAAACGACGTCTCGTTCATGTCCGCGTCAATTTCAACAAGACGCGCCTTGGTTTCGTCTAACGCCAAAGCTTGCCAGGCCTGCGCCAGGCGCTCCTCGAGCGACGAAATACGGCTACTTAGATGCGACATTAGAAAGTAAATTTCTTGGCGAATTGACCGAGAACCGGCATCTCCCACAGCTGACCTTCAGCTGCCTTGACTATACCCATAACAGACAGCACAAGCAGACCCAAATTTGCTAGCGCAAGGATACCCCAGAGACCTGGCAAAATCTGTTGAATCACGCCAATTATTACAGCCGTCAAAAATAGCACCAAACCCTGCTTGCCATGAAATTTAGCGTATGAAGATTTTGGTGCGCCAAGCAGCGGGACAAAGCATAAAATGCTGACATAACCAATAGCTGCCATAACTTTATGCTTGCTAACATCATCCGGGCTCATCTGGGGGACGTGGTGCGAGCCGTCTTTTATGTCTTCCATAGTATTTTGGGCTAAATTCTTGAAAAGAATACCACGGCAAACCGAGCAAGACAACCCAAAACAGTATATTGGAGAGTTGACTATATATGGTTTTTGCTGTATAGTTCTGAGTTCGTTCGCCCTTTCCAACAAGGAGGCCCCATGGCCGACCAGCACGACGACTCCCAGACCCCCACCGCCACCCCCGTCAGCGTCGAAAGGATCGTGACGCCCACCACCTGGTGGCAGCGCCACGGCAACCGGAGGCTCGCCATCGCCGCCGGCCTGCTCCTGATGGCGCTCATCATCGGCGTCATCACGTGGGGCACGAGCGACAACAGCCCGACCGGGCCCGTCGCCACCGGAACCACGCAGCAGGCGCCCGCGCCCAAGCGCGAGCACGTCGTCCGCAAGGGCGACTACCTCGTGAAGATCGGCACCGAGCTCGGCGTTCCCTGGGAGGCGATCTTCCTCGCGAACGAGGCCGAGCTCGAGCGGCTCGCCGACGAGCGGTGCGGGAAGCTCTCCGACCGCTACACGAACAACAGCAAGCGGCGCGGGCACTACTGCAACGAGCGGCTGAAGCTGAACGGCAAGCCCATGGTGGCCCCGAACTCGCTCCAGCCCGGCGACAAGCTCGTCATCCCCGACGTGCAGGACGTTCCCACGGCGGTCAGCCAGGCCGTCGCGACGGTGAAGGGCAACGAGATCGTGGTCGTCATCGACGACACCGGCTCGATGACCGAGGATCGCGTGACGGTCTCGAACTGGTACCTCGCCGAGGTGGCTCGCTCGGGCAAGAAGGTGACGAAGGTCATCCTCTACGCCGACGGGTACGTGCGCGAGCTCGATCCGTCGGGAACGCTCGACCTGCAGACCACTGGCGCCATCGAGAACACGCGCCACGCCCTCGAAACCGCGGCCAACTACGGGCCCGACGCCATCGTGCTGGTCTCCGACGAGCCGGGCGACGACTGGAACGGCTTCCGGGGGCTCAAGCTCCCGCCGGTGCTGGCTCACAGCCTCGACGCGAGCGCCGACCAGAACCTGCGCGAGGTCGCCCGCCTCTCCGGCGGCAGCTTCATCGCCGGCAGCGCCCAGAGCGTCGCCAAGCGCTGATCCACGTCACATCGTCATACGGCCCATCCCTTCGGGGGTGGGTCGCTTTGTTTAACACTAATTGACGCAGATTGTGAGCTGATTAACGCGGATGAAAACAAACAGAAAAGCCCGAGACGAATCTCGAGCCTTCCGGTCAGCGTCAATCAGTCTAAATCTGCGTCAATCTCTAGTACATGTCGCCCATGCCCGGAGCTCCGGCCGGCGCTGATTTCTCATCCTTTGGAAGTTCAGTGATAGCCGCTTCGGTTGTGAGGATCATGACGGCAACTGACGCCGCATTCTGAAGCGCTGAGCGCGTCACCTTGGCTGGATCTACGATGCCCGAAGCGATCATGTCGACTTCTTCACCGTTTGCAGCATTCCAACCATGATTGCCCGTCATCGCCTTAACACGCTCGACGATAACGCCACCTTCATGACCAGCGTTCTCGGCGATCTGACGAAGTGGCTGCTCGATCGCCTTTCGCAAAATTTGCATGCCAGCGAGTTCGTCACCAACAAGATTCAGCGCATCGAGTCGCGATGCTGCGCGCAAAAGCGCAACACCACCACCCGCAACAATACCCTCTTCGATAGCCGCTTTCGTCGCCGAAACAGCGTCTTCGATACGATGCTTCTTTTCTTTCATTTCAACTTCACTCGCGGCACCTACCTTAATGACCGCAACGCCGCCAGAAAGTTTAGCCATGCGCTCGCGAAGCTTTTCTTTATCAAAATCTGAATCCGTCTGCTCGAGCTGCGCCTTAATCTGATGAATGCGCTCAGCAATCGTCGCCTTTTCGCCAGCTCCTTCAACGATCGTCGTCGTATCCTTGCTCGACACCACACGGCGCGCACGACCAAGATCGTTCATGGTCGCCGACTCAAGCTTCATGCCCTTTTCCGGACTAATGACCGTTGCGCCGGTAACAATCGCAATGTCTTCAAGCATCGCCTTGCGACGATCGCCGTACGCCGGCGCTTTTACCGCAAGCACGTTGAACATGCCTCGCAGCTTGTTCACGATAAGCGTAGCGAGCGCTTCGCCATCCACATCTTCGGCGATAATCACGAGCTCTTTCTTTCCAGTACGCGCAATCGCCTCAAGCAGCGGAAGCACATCCTGAATAGAAGAAACCTTCTGATCGGTCACAAGCACAGGCACGTCGCTGTATTCAGCTTCCATGCGCTCGGTGTTCGTCACCATGTAATGCGAAACGTAGCCTTTATCAAACTGCATGCCTTCGACAACGGCAACTTCAACGCCAAACGACGTACCCTCTTCAACCGTAATCACACCATCATTTGTCACTTTCGACATTGCTTCAGCGATCGTCTTTCCGATCTCAGGATCATTTGCAGAAATTGAAGCCACTTGTTCAATGGCGCTTCCAGCGACTGGAGTAGCGATCTCTTTAATGCCAGCCACTAGAGCCTCAACACCTTTTTCTAGACCACGACGCAAAGCC
>CAYSXU010000003.1:0-29617 GCA_964435095.1 uncultured Gammaproteobacteria bacterium
TGCTCTAACCAATTGAACTACCGTCCCGTAGTTATGTTTCAAGCGGCATAATGTTATCAATTGGGATATTTTTTGGCAAGTGGGCAACCCGTCGAAGCTAAGCTTCGACGATATATCCACATGAAGGGAAAAACCTACCCGCCTTCATGTATGCTAAATGTAATAAATCTAATCACCTCGGATTATGATGAAAGGAATGTGCACTGCCCATAAGGCCGCTTGGGTTTTGGTGATCGTCGGTGGTGTTAACTGGGGTTTGATAGGTTTCCTGGATTGGAACCTTGTTAACGCGCTCTTTGGCGGCATCCCATTTGTGGAGAGTCTGGTCTATATGCTCGTAGGTTTATCAGCGCTACTGCTCATTGGCAGCTGCAAGTGCAAAGCGTGCAAGATGTAAATGAGACGGCATACATAGCCGGCTACACCCGGTTCGGAAACGCCGCAACGGAAAATGGTATTTTCCTGCGGCTGTCCTCAGCGGGTTCGCCTTGCTATGTATGCCGTCTCTCAGCGAGGAAAGTAGGAAACGAAAACGCCCCCGGCCTCGAAGAGGTGGGGGCGTTACGGTTGACGGTGGCTCAGGAGCCGGTGGGCGCGGCGCTCGCGACCTTGACCTCGGTGCCCGAGGGCACGTTGATCGTGATCGTCTTGCCGCTATCCGGCTCGACGGTCGACTCGTACTTCGCCGGGCGGCATCGGGCGCCGGCCTCGTCGAAGCAGAGGGTCACGAGGTTGTCCGCGAGCTTGGTGAGCTCCGTCGGCTTGCCCTCCGCCTTGGGACCCCACTTGGTCTCGTCGTACCACGACGAGTCGGTGGGCGGGGCGGCCGGCGCGACGAACGTGGTCGACGTCGTCCAGCGAACGTGGTCCGCGTAGATCACGTTGCCGTCGCTGTCCACGCACTTGCCGTCCTGGTTGTTCTGCACCTTGCCGGGGAACACCGGCTGCGCGACGTAGAGCTCGCGTCCGTACTCGGTCCGCGGCGTGGTCACCCAGCCGCGGAACTGGTGCAGGTTCTTGAGCTCCGGGTCGTCCCCGTCGCACTTGAGGCTGCCGTCGCTGTTGACCGCGACGGCGTTCATGCCGTCGTGGGGGTCGAGCGTGTTGCCGGGCGCCGTGGTCTCGGCGGGCTACTCGTTGGCCACCGCGGAGTCCTCCGCGGTGGTCTCGGCCACCGGCGTGACGGGTCGGGCGGGCGGCTCGTTCTGGTTGCAGGCGATGAGCGCGAGCGCGACGAAGGCGAACATGGTTCGCATGGCTTTCTCCTTTCGGTGGGTGTGTCCGAGGCGGCAGTCAGGGTGACTCCAGCCTTGTGGAATCGGACCTCGTAGCTTAGCAGATTTTACTGCTTACGTCAATATAGATGGGCTGGCTTAAAAAGCAAAAACGCCCGAAATGGGCGTTTTTGCGGATTTGATGAGGTTAGTTACGGGCAGCGTCTACGATTTTTGTGAACATGGCCGGATGCTTTTCAGCGATTTGAGCCAAAACCTTACGATCAATGGCGATATTCGACTTCTTCAGCATGTCGATCAGACGCGAGTAGGTAAGTCCCATCTCGTGAACTGCGGCGTTGATCTTGACCGTCCAGAGGTTGCGGAAGGTGCGCTTCTTGGCGCGGCGGTCGCGGAAGGCGTATACACCGGCTTTGAGCATGGCCGGACGGGCCAAGCGGATTTTTGATTTTCGGCCCCAGCTGTAGCCCTTAACGCGCTTCAAGAGATTCTTGCGGCGTTTGACGTGCTGAGTGCCTCGTTTAACTCGTGGCATATATAATAGGTGCACGATTGCTTATATTCCTTCATCTACGTTGTTGCCTCTGCGGTCCTCGTTCAACGTACGTCTAAGTACGTTTCACTTCGGTCCTCGTGGCGCCTAGTAGCTGAAGTTTATAAGCAATCGTGAATTTGAATGCTTAGTTACTATAAGGAAGAAGCGTCTGAACTGCGCGGCGAAGCGTTTTCGTCATGGCGACGTCGGTGCGCTTATTACGCGTAGTATTGCCAGATTCGCGACCATTGAAGTGGTCTTGACCAGCCTTACGCTTGATGATTTTGCCCGTGCGCGTGACTTTGACACGCTTTGCGAGGGCTTTGTGAGTCTTGAGGGCCATACAATAGTTCGAAAGATGGGCGTAGGTTAAACGAAAACAGCGTATTGGTCAAGTGACGATGGGGATTACGATTGACGGGCCAAGATCATGTGCATACGGCCGTCCATGGCTTTGAGCGGTTGTTCGACTTTGACCGGATAATGCGCCGTTAGCTTGGTAACGAAATTGTTAAACACGGCACGAGCGACGTCGGCGTGCGCACGTTCACGGCCGCGGAGGATCATTTCCACTTTGATTTTATCGCCCTGTTCAAAGAATTTCTTGCCTTGTTCTACACGAATGTCGAGGTCGCCTTCGCCAATACGCATGGACAGACGGATGCCTTTGATCTCGACCTCTTTTGACTGAGCGCGCTGCTTGCGCATCTCTTTTTCCTTCTGGTATTTGAAATGGCCGAAGTCGGCGAATTTGCAGACTGGAGGTTCGGCTTTTGGTGAAACTTCGATCAAATCTAAGCCGCGCTCTTGCGCCAGAGCGACTGCTTTAGAAGTGGGAAGGACGCCGAGTGCTCCGCCTTTTTCGTCGATCACGCGAACTTCCGTGGCGATAATGTTGTGGTTCGCTCGGTATTCCGGTGCTTCGAATTTTGGCTTTTGAAATCGGCGGTGGCGGTGAATGCGCATTGTCGTGGGATTAAGGTTGACGATAGGATAGCCGAACTTGGCTTAAGTTTCAAGTTTATCGGGTGCAAAAAGCTCCGAGCGGTTGCTCGGGGCTTTTTGGTGGACCTGGAGGGAGTTGAACCCTCGTCTTCCTACGTCCAAACGGCGATTGTCCCAAGCTCAGTCATGCTTAGCTACGCTTTCTGGCTAAAAGCATGACGAAATGCCAGAAACCGGTTCCGTCACAACGGTTACCCCATCTCGACGGCGAGGATGGGGCCAAGTCCGGTAATATTTCACCTCGATTCTGTTACCAGACATTGCAGATGAGATGGGTTACGGCAATTAAGCGGTAACCATCGAGAATGAAGGCATGCAAAACGCCGAAGCGAATGCAGCTTTCACTTTCGTTGAGAAGGTGTTGGCAATTATCTCGTTGCACCACGTGATAACGAAGGGTGGTGCGCCTCCGGCTTGATCGGACGTTCTTCAGATAAGAATCGAAGCACGTCAGGCCCTTGGGAGAAAACGTACCCAAGTTTAGCCATCTGCGTCGTCAGTCTTGCGGTCCTCGTTCAACGTACGTCTATGTACGTTTCACTTCGGTCCTCAGCCTTCCTTGCATCTGACTAAACTTAGTACGTTTTCAACTCAAAATTCTTCTCTGCGAATCTCGCGGTCGAGGTCGCGCTTCTTGATCGTGTCGCGCTTTTCAAAGGCGCGTTTGCCACGAGCAAGGGCGATTTCGACCTTCACGAGATTCCGCAAAGTATAGAGCGAAAGTGGCACGATTGTCAATCGTTCAGTCTGTTGTTTGCCGCGTAACATGTTGAGTTCTTTTTTGGACAACAAGAGCTTGCGGGCACGCGTTGGGTCGTAGTCGTCGTCACGACCGGCGGGCGCGTATTTCCCGATGTGCATGTTGGTTATGAACGCTTCGTCACCTTTGAAAGTAACAAAGGCGCCTTTTAAATTGATGATACCTTTTTTAGCCGCCTTAACCTCTGCACCAGACAATACTATACCAGCCTCGAATTTTTCGAGGATTTCGTAGTCGTGTTTAGCTTTGACATTTATAGCAAGAGACGGCATATGCCGTGCTACAATACAAGCATCTATGTCGCAGCGTAAAGAGGAGCGTCAAAACGCGGTACGTCCTATATCCATTTCAAGCGGGACGTTTTTCCGCGTGCTATTCATTTCAGTAGCCGCAGCCTTCCTTTTTTTCATTCGCGATATCGTTGCCATGGTCTTAGTTGCCTTATTGACGGCTGCGCTCATCGATCCGTTTGCCGATTTTTTTGAGCGTTGGCGCATTCCGCGTGGTTTAGCGGTTATCATTGTGTATATCGTCGGGCTAGCTGCTTTGCTTGGCGCTTGGGTGCTCGTGGTCCCTCCAGTGCTTTCGCAGCTGGGTGACTTTGTCCGAACTTTCAGTCCTGCGCTCGCTCAGGTTGATGATGGTGCATATGCTCATTTGTTTGACGGCTCACTGACGGCCAACTTTGAATCGACTTTGAATACTTTTAGATCATCAGGAGCATCCGAGGTCATTCCTAAATTGTTTGCCGCCGGTTCGACTGCGATCAACGTGGTCATTGCTTTATTTGTGGTACTTATTTTGTCTTTCTATTTCGTAGTTGAGAAAACGGCGCTCGTACGCATGCTGCGTTTTGTGGCACGTGCCGAGTATCAGCCGTTTGCCATGATGTTGGCAGGTAAGGTGCGCGAAAAGATGGGCCTGTGGTTGCGCGGTCAGTTGATACTCATGTTGAGTATCTTTTTGCTGACTTACGGCGCCTTGTCGCTACTCCAAATTCCTTACGCTCTTGTGCTAGCTGTTCTAGCCGGCGTACTTGAAGTCATTCCTTTCGCTGGACCAATCATCTCTGCGATTCCGGCTATCATTTTAGCCTTAGCTGTTTCGCCGCTCCACGCCGTTCTGACGGCGGGTGTCTATGTAGTCATCCAGCAAGTTGAAGGCAATGTTTTGGTGCCAAAAATCATGCAGCGCGTAACTGGACTGAACCCAATCGTCTCGTTGCTGGCTATCTTGATTGGCTGGCGGGTGGGGGGTATTGTGGGCGTCATGGTCTCCATTCCAATCGCTACGGCGATCTCGGTTTTCCTCGAAGAAGTATTTCGTCAAAATGACGATGATTAGCCTATGGAATCACAGCGTAGTTGGTTTCCCTTCATTTTAGCTGGAGTTACCGTCTTAATGACGGCGGCCTTCATTTTGGTCGACGGCGGAAAAATTGGAAACGTATCTTTACCGGGTATAAATAATGACCAAGAGGTCATCGCTCCAGTTATCACAGACGAAACATACAAGACGGCTACTACTTCCATTTTGTCTGCGTATGCTACTGACCATTCAGCCGCAGCCGCGTACGATGCGCTTATTTTGTTGCGCGTCCCGCCGTCCATGCAACAGCTACATTTCGATCTGGTAGTAGCTTTCGGTAAGCTTGCAAGTGGCAGTCAGGACGACGGCGAAGCTCGTCTAACGGCACTTAAGGCTCAATATCCTTGGTTACCCCTGTGATCCTGCTTCATCGAATAACTCCATTCGTGATTGCAGCGAGCGTGTTTGGCGGTTTTGCTGCTTTGACGTTAGCTCCGCTCGTTTGGCTTCCGTACGCTATTGTTTGTTTTGTGCTTGTACCGCTTTTACTTGGTCGGCTTTTGTTATGGGAATTTCGTCGACCAGCTTTTTGGGTGTTTTTAGGTACGCCAAGTTTACTTCTGATTTCATCCATCATTTTTTTCTTGTTCCTTGAGTCTGATCCTGCCAAATGGTTCTTGGCTTGCGTTGTTACTCTGGCCGTAGCGTTATACGCCGAGAATTTGTTCACTTTTTATCACATGCCAAGTGCCTATCAGGCTTATGCCTTGGAGTATCTTTCTCTCGTGCTGTATGTAGGTAGTGGTTTCTTTTTCACGAGCGGTGCTTATGCCTCGCAACTCTTTTTGTTGCTTCCCATGTGGATTCCGGCTATTGCCGTTTTGGTGGCGGTTTTTTTAGCCACCATAGCTGTTTTTTGGGTAAGTAAAGTGGGATTTGAAACTGGCCTCGTATATGCCGTAGCTGGTGCAATTGTGATGGCCGAACTGTACGTTGCACTCTCGACGTTGCCGACTAGTTTCGTTACCAATGCGGCTACCTTCTCAGTTTTTTTGTACCTCTTTCTTGTCCTGTCGCGTGCTCAAGTGCTCGACGCCCTTAATCCAAAGCTCGCTGTCCGTTATATCGTTTCAGCCTTCGTCTTGTTGATGATTATTCTTGGTACGGCGACTTGGCTTTAAATAATTTATTATGACTTCTAGATCCTTTGTTTGGTGGCCGATCGCGCGCACTATTTTGCTGGCGGCTAGCGTCGGTGCAGCAGCCGGAGTAATCGCTAGTGTATTAACGTCGCAAGCGCTTGAAAGTTATGCGGACTCGTTGCTTGCGCGCTATCGAGCGCCAAGCGTGTCAAGTGATAAACCAAGTCCACTGCCGGGAACATATGAAGAAGCGCTTGCTAGAGTGCGCTCTTCGGCCGATCCGAGCGTTGTGATGTTTGTTCCTTCATCGACCGACACGAGTTCTCCGTCAAATATGCTAGACGAGGCTTCGGCGGTGGCTTACGGCGTTGTTATTAGCTCGGACGGCTGGGTCGCGACTACGCAATTGTCGCCCGACACTTTGCCTAATACAGACGCTTGGGTTGACGGCAGACGTTTCCTTGTAACTCGAGTTGTTGACGACTCGTTGAGCGATTTACGTTTGGTGAAGCTTGAGGCTGAAGGTTTGACCGCAGTCGGCTTTGGTCCGTCAAACGCCATGGACGGGGGAGAGATGATCTTCGGGTTAGAGTTTGATGAAGGGATTGTAGTCACTAGTCTTGAGGCGAGTGATCAGTCGATTTTATCTGGAACGCAGCCAGCAGAAACGTTTACTACGATGTGGAAATTGGGCGAGGTCATGACGGTTTCTCGGCCTTTGTTGAACGCTTCTGGAAATTTAGTTGGCTTTACGCTTGACGATGGGTTCGCTTTACCGCTTCACCATGGACTTGGCTTCTTACAGCGCACCATACAAGGCGACGAAGCTTCGCATGCCGGACTTGGCGCTATGGTGGTTGACTTGTCGCGTGCTTTGAATGTTGATGAGACGTTGCGTCAAGGAGTAAATTCTGGAGCGCTTGTCTTGTCGACCTCGAATGCCGAACGCGCTCTCTTGCGCGGCGGTGCTGGTGCCGAAGCTGGGTTGGCTGTGCGTGACATTATTTTAGCCATCGATGGGGAAGTGCTAACGTCAGACAATACTCTAGCTGAGTTACTCGCCACGTATGAAGAAGGCCAAACAGCGCGTTTGAGTATTATGCGTGGCGGCGAAAGTATTAGCGTCACTGTTAC
Organism: uncultured Gammaproteobacteria bacterium; assembly: GCA_964435095.1. Lineage (GTDB taxonomy): Bacteria > Patescibacteriota > Patescibacteriia > UBA9934 > UBA9934 > CAIKHN01. The sequence continues at coordinate 7,120 of CAYSXU010000003.1, forward strand.
CTTTGGTGCTGCTGATGATTTGGTATACTGAAAGTAGAAGTTATGTCGCAACGCTATTTACAATTGTCGCCACTGCTGACAGGCTGGCCGATCATCTTACTGTGTGGCGTGAGTGGCATGGCGCTCGCGATACTTTTGTCGTTTTTGCGTCCGCTTGAGTACAGCTCGACGACCCGTATTTTGATCACGCAAGACTTGGGCGCAGCTGATGCATATACTGCTAGTCGTTCGGCTGAGCGTATTGCTGATGAGTTGGCCGGCATCGTTTATACTTCAACTTTTTATTCCAAGGTGATGGAGGCTGGATACAATATCGATACCACTTATTTTCCTGAAGATGAGATCAAGTTGCGCAAAAAATGGGAGAAGGCTATTTCAGCTTCGGTTTCCCGCAGTAGTGGGCTTTTGACGATTAAAGCTTTTCATCCTGACGTTACGCAGGCCGAAGAGTTGGCTCTGGCAACGTCGTATGTTTTGACGACGCAGGGCTGGACTTACTCCTCGGGTTCCAATATTACCGTCCAAGTCGTTGATGCCCCGTTGAACTCACGTTATCCGGTGAGGCCAAATTTATTAGTTAATGGAATGTCGGGTTTGGTGCTCGGTTTGTTGGGTGGGGCTGGATATTTATTGATTGTGGGTGAGCGGTCTCGTCGACGGCATCAATTAGTGCACGAAATAGCAGAATAGCGAATTCGCTAAGACTAGCCCAGGACTTGACGTTTTGGGCTTCTTTTGTTAACGTTCGAGCCATAAAATCCTCTGGTTGGACCCGGTGGAACGGTCGTGACGCCTCCTCCTCGTTGCGATTCGTGACCGCCGGGTTCAAGTAGGGGATTTTTTGTTTTGCATATTTATTGCGCTAAGTATTGACAAATCCTTGACAATTGCTGAGTTTTTTGCTATTGTAGTAAGTTCACGATTGACAGGCAGACTCAGCGGTTTTCCGTTGGCCTGACGTCCTCAATGCGTCTCCTCCACGTATTGAGTCGATGCCGGGCCAACGGAGACCCGCTGGGCCCCCAAAGAAAGGGCCACACGGTCCAACTCAATTCTGCACGTCACATCGGAGGAACTCATGTTGTTCAGCCTGTTCTCGTTTCTCGCCACCCCCGCCTTCGCCGATGCCCCCGCCAACGTGGCGGCGCCCGCCACCGCCCGCGGTCTCACCGAGACCGAGGACATGGCGGTCAGCCACGCGCTGGCCGAGGCCAAGGCCAAGGCGGACGCCGCCAAGAAGACGGCGGCCAAGGCCAAGGCCAAGGCCGTCGCCTCGGGTGACACCGCGACCGTCGCCAAGTGCGACGAGGTGCTCGCCAAGCTCGCCGTGCTTGACACCGAGCTCGACGGCCTCGCCAAGCGCGAGGACGTCGCCGGCCTGTCCGCCAAGGTCATCGACCTGGGCGCGAACCTCGACGGCATCAACGGGCAGTTGACGGCGCTCACCGCGGCCATCGACGCCCTCCCGACCAACGAGGAGGTGCGCACGATCGTCCGCGAGGAGCTCGACGCGGCCCGCCAGGGCTACGTCGACGAGCTCGCCAAGGTGGTCACCACGACCACGACGACGACCGTGACGAACGGCTCCAGTGGCGTCTCGACCACGCCCCCCGCGGCCACGCCGCCGAGCAACATCGGCTGGATGGTCGGCGTGGGCGTCTCCATCGAGGGACGCGCCGCGTACTCGGACATCGTCGCCCCCGTGGGCGGCGGCGTGCACGCCCTCGCCGGACTTACCTGGGGTGAGGACGACGTGGGCCTCGGCACGGCGGTCCTCGCCTACGGCGGCTGTACGACCGGCAACGGCGCCCAGCTCGGGAGCGACCTCGTCGTGTACCGCGACGGTCACCTCGACCTCGGCTTCGGCCTGGGCGTCGAGGAGCGCGCGTTCGACGTGTGGGGGGAGAGCATGCCGGCCGCGAACGCGGTCAGCGGTGTGGCCTCCGGCTACTTCCGCGTCGGCAGCAAGTTCTCGTTCGTGGCGCAGCCCTACATGCGCCTCGGCGCGTTCACGGCCGGCCAGGACGGCGGCGTCGCCACGGGCTATGGCCTCCGCCTGACGGGGACCTTCGGCAGCCCGTAGCTCACAACTCGGCGAGGTGACCCATGCAGCAATGCGTGGGTCACCTCGACCAGATCCTTGACTAAAACGGCCAAATCTGCTACACTAGGCCGTTCGAAAACGTTCACAACCAATCGATGAAAGTGCCCGAACTTCGGACCCTTTCACCGGCTGGTTAGCAGCCCGGCGGCGCTCCGCCTGCCCCTTGCGGGCGGCGTCGCTGAAGTCCACAACTCGGAGGAAACATGGCCCGCATCCCGTTCGCTCTCTCCCTCGCCCTCACGGGCGCCTGCATCAACACCGCCGGCCACGACGAAGCCGACGCCGACGACCTCGGCAGCCTGCTCGAGGCCGACAGCGACCTCGACGGCAACGGATTCGACGACGTCGAGCAGACCACGATCGCGGCCGCGACCGAGATGTACGGCGCGGTGATGTTCGTCCGGCCCGGACCGATCCTGCCCGGCGGGATCGCGGATGGACAGCCTCTGGAGATCCGCGGCGACGGCTGCAACGCCTACACCGACGACAGCAACTGCTGGTCCGAGGGGTTCATGGGCATGTCGCCCATCTACGACTCGGAGACCGGCGCGCTCGCCTGGTACGCGGTGGGCGGCCTCCGCGAGGGCAACTACGAGCTCACGTGCGCCCGCGAGGACGCGCAGCTCGGAACGCTCAACGGCTGGTGCCTCCCCGGCGAGGGCCAGACCGCTTCCGACGTCCACGACCTCGTCGTGTACGTGCGGGACGGCCAGGAGGGCTGCTACCGCGACAGCGCCCACTGGGTCTTCCGGGTCACGACCGACTGGGTCGAGCCGCTCGGCTACTCGATCGCCCCGCGTGACGAGAGCTGCCTCGAGTAGCTCGCCCCCGCGTGACGTCCCCACTGCTTCGGCAGCTGGGGACGTCTTCAATTTTAGCCAAATTTTATTCGAAGCTAAGCTTCGACGAGTTACCCACCGCAAATGGGTTGACACTTGACGTTTTGTCGATTTTCTGCTATTATGCTCAGTTCGCAATTGATCAGTTCACTCGATGAAATCGCCCGAAACTCGGACGTTTTCACCGCGCGACTCTGATCGCTCGGATCCCTCCCAAACTGGAGTGTAACGAATGCGCACCTTCTCTCTGTTCGCCACCCTCACCCTCACCTTCGCCGGCTGCGCCACGCGCGGCTCCGACGCCGACACCGCCTCCGACATGGTCGGCGGCGGCTACACCGTCGGCACGCCCTCCGCCGGCTCCGGCGGCGGCTCCTCGTCCGACAACACCGCCGACGACACCGGCTCGGACGATGCCGATGCCGACACCGACACGGATACGGACGCCGACAGCGACGCCGATTCCGACACGGACACGGACACGGATTCCGACACGGACGCCGACAGCGACGCCGACAGCGGCGGCAACGTCGACACGGACACGGGTTCGGCGGCGGACGACACCGAGTACGATCTGTACATCGGCTGGACGTCCAACGTCACCGGCGACGTGGACGTCTACGTGGTGAACCTCTCGTGCCCCAACTGGGGCGACTGGTTCGTCGATCCGGTCGACAGCGGCGAGTACCTCGTCATGTTCGACTTCCAGGACCTCGGTTGCGCGTTCGAGTGGGGCGACACCATCGTCATCAACGGTGAGTGGTCCGGTGGCGCGCGCTACCTCGTGGAGGCCACCAGCTGGCCTGACGACGGCCAGCACATCGACGAGGTCGGCGTGTTCTCCGGCGACGAGGGCGATGACTTCGTGGAGGTCGGCGTCTACGACATCACCGACGACTGTTACCGCGTCGCGCACTCGAGCGACCCGGGCGCGGACCTCTACTGCGAGCTCGTCGAGCCCGAGTAGCAATCCGTCCCCCTGGGCCGGCCATTGAGCAACAGCTCTGGCCGGTCCTTTTCGTTATTCGCGTCTCGTTTCAGTTGGTGATGGCCGCCGCTCCGAGCACGCCGGGCTTTCACTGCGGCAGAAGCGAGGAATAGCAGTCGACCCGTCGGACGATACCAATTCAGAAATATATCATCGGCCGACGTAGAGACTGCCCGAGCGATGACGCTGTGATGCCCGGCGAGCGCAGGATACGGCGGCTGCTTTCTTTTCTCCATTTTCTTTGGCAGCAAAGAAAATGGACAATACTTGAGCTTGACCTCTTCTGTACGTCCATTATGTTCAGTTCGTCGGAACTACCGACGAGAAAACGAGAATTTCGAAACGGGGTCTTGGGGGAGACATGCGTGTGCTTTTGGTGTTCGCTCTGGGCGGGTGTTCAAGCGAAGATGCGCCCGAAGGCGCGCAGAACGGTGCTGCGGACTCGGCTGCGCAGCGCGGCGTGATCGACGGCCTGGAGATCGGCGACCACTCGACGTTCCATCCGGGCTTCGATCCGAACGTGCCGGACAACGATCACGACTGGTGGAGCGAGAATTTCGACTGCAACGATCGCGATACGAACATTCATCCGGGCGCGGTCGAGGTCGACGAGGACATCGACGAGGACTGCGACGGCTTCGCGGACGAGCGTGAAGGTGACGATCCGGCGGTGCTGTGCGAAGATCTGGACGGCGACGGGTTCGGTTCGCAGGTGTGCGGGTTGAGCGATGGCGTCAACAACGACGACGACTGCGACGACCGGAATCCGGCCGTGGTTCCGAACCGCGACGAGCAGGACGACAACGAGCTCGACGACGACTGCGACGGGCTGATCGACGAGCGCTACTACGAGGCTGCGCTGTGCGCTCGGTCGCACACTTCGGTGGTCATGTTCGAGCTCTTCGCCGCCAGCTTCAACAACCCGAATGACGGCACGTACGTCTCGCCCGAAGACTGGGACGTGCGCACCTGGAGCGATCTCGAGACGGAGGTCACCGGCAGTGTGTCGCGTGACGAGGCGCCCGAGCTGTTCGTGGCAGACGATCACGAGAAGTACTGTGCGCCGTTCCCCGCGCTCGAAGGCGGCGGGATGTTCATCGTCAACGGCCTGGCTCTCATGAACGACGGTCGTGTGCGCGTGCTCGACTCGTTCACTTCCGATCCGCCGTCGCTCATCAGCGTGTGGGTCGATGGTGAGACGGTGAACTGCACGAACGACGGTTACTATCACCTGTGTTCGCGTTAGAGTAGCGTGGAGCCGATCCGGTAGCGGGTCGGCTCATTTTGTTATTACGATTTATTATCTGCCATTACGACTTTGTTTCTGTTACGGTTTAGTTTCCGTCATTCTGAGCGCAGCGAAGAATCTCAGATGTAAGATTCTATATATTCCGTCATTGCGAGGAGACGGTAATCCGTCGACGAAGCAATCCACATGCAGTAGATTGCTTCGTCGCTAAGATTGCTTAGCTCTTCGCAATGACGAGACTTTTATACTTCAGCTTGACGTTCAACTTTCTCGTGCTACGCCAGAGCTATCGGTGGGCAACTACCGAAATACTTCAGGGGGAGGGGGATGTACATTCTGATGGGCGGGCTTTTGGGGGCGTGTTTCCTCAACGGTTTACCGCTTGGCCTGCAGTCGAATATCGACACGGCTGCGGTGGAGACGACTGACACCGGCGACACGTACACCGTCATCGTCGACAGCGGCGTGGAGTCGCGTTACTGCGAAGATCTGGACGGCGACGGCTTCGGGAGTAGCGACGAATGTGTCGTGCGGACCGAAGCTCCGGAAGGCTACGTGCCGGCGGAAAACGGTGGCGACTGCGACGACGCGAATCCCGATGCCTATCCGGGTGCGGTCGAGATCGACGAGGACATCGACGAGAACTGCGACGGCTTGACGGACGAGAGCGAGGGTGACGATCCGAGCAAGTGGTGTGTGGACTCGGACGGCGACGGCTTTGGTGCGGGGGAGTGCTTGGCTGAGTACGCCGGGTATCCCGAGTATGTGTCAAACGACGATGACTGCGACGACGCGAATCCGAACGTCAATCCGTCGGCTGACGAGTGGGAGCACGATCTCAACGACAACGATTGCGACGGTTACGTGGACGAGGACTATCGCTTGGCCGTCATTTGTTTGACGCCGGTCGAGTCCGAGATCTACGAGGTTTTCGTGGCCGGCTCGTCGTTTGATGATTTCAGGTTTGCGCCGAATCGCGTGTGGGAGCCGGGGGAGTCGTGGCTTAGTCTCGTGACCGAGGCGAATGGCGCGAGTGAGAGTGATGACGAGGCGTCGGAGCTGATCCTCGGTCGTGAGCTGGCCTGCGCGCTGTACGACGTGGAGTGGGGTGAGGAGTTCGTGTTGAACGGGCTGTCAAAGATGGCCGGCGAGGACGTGCGGCTGTTGGCGGATGCTCGTCATGAACGGCGTCGTGTGGCTTCGGTCATGGTCGACGGCAAGAGCACCGCGTGTTTGCTCGAGGAAACGCAGTTTCGCTGCGTCAGGCCGTAAACGTGAGCCGACCAGACGTTCTGGTCGGCTCTTGTAGTTTTTGCTAATTTTTGCTATGTTGTATCGTCCCTCTTGGGACAAAATCTTTACTTGGCCACACTGGCCAGCACCTTTTCAAAAGCGGTCATGACCGCGAGGAGATTCCGTGAACACGTCCAAGCTGATCGTTCTGTGCGGCTTGTCTTGGTTGGCTGGTTGCATGTTTCCCAAGCTCGGTGGCGAATGTTCCACGTCATCGTCTGGCACGATTGTGTGCCCTGACGATACCGGTTCGGACTCGGTCGACACCAATGACTCGAACGAGAGTATTGACTCCAACGAGTCAGGCGACGACACGCAGCTCGATAGCGACAGCGGTGATACGAGCGATACTGCGGAGACGGGCGACACCGGTTCCGTGCCGTTTGACGCCGACGGTGACAGCTATACCAACGACGTCGATTGCGACGACGGTGACGCGAGCGTCTACCCAGGTGCACCCGAGGACTGTGCGGCCACGCGGGACTACAACTGCGACGGCCTGTACGGCTCGACGGACAACGACGGTGACGGCTTCGCGGCCTGCCTCGAATGCGACGACACCAACAGCGCGGTCAATCCGAACGCCACGGAAACGTGCAACGACGGAGTGGACGATGACTGTGACGGTCTGGCGGACGATGCGGACGCGGAAGGCGTCGTCAACACGATCACGTGGTATCTCGACGTGGACAGCGATGGCTACGGCGACAGCGCCACGAGCCTGTTGGCCTGCAATGCTCCCGTGGGCTACGTCGACAACCCGGACGACTGCGACGACGGAGACGTGCTGTATCACCCCGGCGCCAGCGAAACCTGCACCGATACCGACGACTTCAACTGCGACGGTTCAATCGGCGCGGTCGATGGCGATGCTGACGGCTGGTTCGCGTGCGAGGAGTGCGATGACGGCGACGCGGCTGTGAACCCGGATGCGCTCGAGATGTGCAACGGCGTTGACGACGACTGCGACGGCTATACCGACGACAGCGATCCCGACGGCGTCAGCGGTACCTCGACTTGGTACGCCGACCTCGACCTCGACGGCTACGGCGATTCGTCGACGACCATTCTGGCGTGTGACGTGCCTTCGGGATACGTCGACGACAACAAGGACTGCGACGACGGCGACAGCGCCGTGAATCCGTTCGCCTCGGAAACCTGCGTCACAGACTACGACGACGACTGTGACGGTGATGTCGACGATGCGCTCGACATGAGCCTGTGGCATTACGACGGCGACAGTGACGGCTACGGCGATCCGTCGACGACGGTCAATGCGTGCGAGGCACCTACTGGCTACATCAGCGAGAACACGGATTGCGATGACAGCAACAGCGCGGTCAACCCGAGCGGTACGGAGACGTGCAACGACGGGGTGGACGACGACTGCGACAGCGCGGCAGACGATCTCGATGCCGAAGGCGCCACGGGCAAGTCGACGTGGTACACCGATGCCGACAGCGACAGCTTCGGCGATCCGGCTTCGGGCTTCAGCGCCTGCGAGCAGTACGCTGGGACTGTGGCTGACGTTACCGACTGCGATGACAGCAACAACGCGGTCAACCCGAGCGCCGAAGAGATGTGTAACAGCGGCATGGACGACGACTGCGACGGCTACGCTGATGAAGCGGATTCGTCGTTGATCGATGCCTCTGTCTGGTACGCCGACCTTGATAGCGACAGCTACGGCGACGCAGACGTTTCGCAGGCGGCTTGCTCGCAGCCCTCAGGCTACGTGGCAAGCAGCACCGACTGCGACGACGGCGACGGCTCGATCAGCCCCGCGGCTACGGAGACGTGTGACGGGGAAGACGATAACTGCGACGGCTCCACGGACGAAGGCGTCACCACAACCTACTACCTCGACTTCGACGTGGACGGCTACGGTGACGCGACTGTCTCGCAGGCGGCCTGTTCGCAGCCCTCGGGCTACGTGACAGACAACACCGACTGCAACGACGCGGCTTGGGACATTAACCCGGGTTACCCGTTCGAAGGCTGTAACGGCGTCGACGACGACTGCGACGGCCTGTTCTACCACGAAGATCCGGACTCCGCCGGTAGTGGTTATTCGGGAGCCTGTACCGCCGAGTGACAAGAACGCGCGCCCGCTTCATCCTTTGGGATCGAGGCGGGCGTTTTTCTTGTTATGCTATGTCCGATGTGACTAAGTCACATCGAAAATATGTCTAGTCTCAATCTTTGGCGTCTGGTACTTGTGACGGCGTTTTTGCAACTCGCCGGATCGTTGTTCTATTTCGTTATCTTTAAACAGGCGGCTTTGATTCAGTCAGCCTATGCGATCACTAAAATAGTCATGCTGGTGATTCCGTCGTTAATGTTGTTTATTGGACTTAAACTTCCGCCGTTTTCGTTCAAGCCACAATTGAAAAGTTCGCTGGTGTACGGCGTTAGTTCGGGTTTGTTGATGTCGCTACTCGTTTTGGTTGCCTACCTGTTTGTTCCATCGTTAAGTGAAATGTTGACGGGGCCTGTAGCGCTTAAAGTGCAGCAAGTAGGCATTCTTGATTATTACTGGATAGCAGCCATCGGTATTAGTACCATTCATGCATTTCTTGAAGAGTACTTCTGGCGTTGGTATGTAGTTAACGGACTTCGAGTGCGGTTGTCGGTGTTCACTTCGATCATGCTGGGCAATACTTTTTTTGCCTTGCATCATATTGTTATTTTGTCGCAGTTTGTGACTTGGCCGCTGGCTGTCGTTTTTGGTGCGTGTGTTGGAGTTGCCGGCGGCGTATGGTCGTGGATCTACTATCGAACCGGTTCGTTCCTTGGTAGTTGGATTAGTCACATCTTGGCAGACCTGGTTATTTTTACTGTTGGTTATCTGCTCATCACGTAAAAACTCGGCTGAGGTATACTTTGAACGATGATCCCGAATTTGCAATCCGTTTATAGCGCCTCGGAAGACCAGGCACGCATGGCTTTTATTGGCCTGGGTGCATTGGTCTTATTTGGCATGCTCGGTATCATCTTCCTGTCGCCGACGTTAATCATCGGACTTGTAGCGGCTGCGCTGATAGTTTTTTTCTCGTTTGCGCGTCCAACGTGGGTACTGGCTGGACTCATGTGGTACTTGCCGTTTGAGCCGTTCTTGCTCAAATGGGTGCCGGATGAGTTGTATGTTTACGGTAAGTACGGATCAGAATTAGTGATTTATTTATTGTGCGCTTCGGTTGCGTGGCGAGTGCTAACAGGCAGTCTTAGTTTTCGACGTACAGCGCTTGACGGTCCAGCCGTGCTTTTTGTGGTGGCGTTATTGGCTAGTACATTGATTAACTTGATCGCGCCAGTACAAGCCGTACTGGGTATACGTCAAATTATTCGTTTCGCGTTGCTGTTTTTTGTGACGGTGCAGTTGTGTCCATCGCGTCGTTTTGTGCGTATTGTGCTGGCTGGTTTGGCGGCAATCATCGCCGTGCAAACGGCTTTGGGTTTTGGTCAGGCCTTGATCGGAGAGTCGTTAGACGCTTTTCTTCTGCCATCAGCTCGCCGAACGCTTGGTGAAATTCAGCTGACTTCTGGCACGGTTCAATTCTGGGATCCTGGGCAGCGTGTTTTTGGTACGCTTGGCCGTTATGATCAGCTGGGAACGTTTCTGGCCTTCTTCGTTTTGTTGGCGGTGGCTTATCTGTATGAACGCGCAGCTAAGACAAAGTGGTTAACTTATCTCATGCTGGGCGTACTTGCTGTGCTGCCAGTCTTAGCGTTGACGTATTCGCGCTCGGCTTGGTTTGGTTTCCTGTTAGGTTTTTTGTTTATTGCCTTGATCATGAAGCGCGACCGTCGCGTGTTGATAGTTAGCTTAATCACTCCGATCGTTCTAGCTATCTACTTAGCGGCGTCTGGTTTAGTTGTTCATCAGTTGATTGATTCCTCGGGGCAAACTTTCGCCGAGCGGTTCTTTGAAGTATTTTCCGTGGCGCGCTTTAAAGGCGAATACGATGGTTTGGGTCGTACGTATTGGATCGTACAAACGCTTATCACTGTGGTGCCGGCTGCACCTTTGTTCGGCCATGGTCCGGCGACTTTTGGCGGTGGAGCGGTGGCGGCACTCGGGAATGGGACGGTGTATGACGAACTCGGTTTACCTTTTGGCGTTTACGGTAGCGAAGGCTATATAGACAACAATTGGTTTAGTTTATGGGGAGAGACGGGGACGTTCGGTTTGGGCGCTTATTTATGGGTGTACGGCGCGTTATTTATGGCAGCGTTAACTGTCTATCGTAAAAGTGAAGATCGGGAAACGCGAGCGCTAGCGTTAGGTTTTTGTGCTGCTATGTTGGCGGTAGCTTTGAACGGCTTTTTGGCGACATTTCTTGAAGTGCGAACACTGGCGGTTTATTTGTGGATTTTCGGCGGTTTGGTGGTAGCTCGTGGTCAGCAAGAACAGATTTTATAAATATGCGCATTATTCACGCGCACAAATATTTTCACAGTCGCGACGGCGCCAGTCGATACATGCAGGGCCTTATGCGACTTGAGGAACGTGCCGGGCATACGGTAATTCCATTTGCAATGCATGACCCGCGTAACGATCCGACGCCATGGTCGACTTATTTTGTTTCTCCGCTTGATACTTCGCACTTAGCACGAGGACTCGGCGCAGTACGACAGTTTGGCCGTGCATTATGGTCTAAGGAAGCTAAGTTCAAGATGGGCAGGCTGTTAGATGATTTTCGTCCTGACGTTGTACACGTACATAATCTCTATACGCACTTGTCGCCGTCGGTGCTAGCGGCATGCAAAGAGCGGAACATTCCCGTTGTGATGACGGTGAACGATTACGGGATCGTCTCAGCGAACTACGGCTTGTGGGATGGCGCTCAACCGATCGAACCTGACCATGCAGGTATTTGGTCGACGACGCGCTCGCGTTTTATTAAGCATTCGATGGTAGCAAGTTTGGCCGTAGCCTCAATTTTCAAGTTGCAGCGCTTGTGGCATCTCTACGAATCAACGGTTGACGTGTTTGTGCCATGCTCGAATTTTGTCAGGGATGCGATGATTGCCGTCGGTTATCCAGGCGACCGTATCGTAGTCCAAAATTTGTTTGCTGAACCTTTTATGGTTGACGAAGCGTTTGCTGCGTCGCGTAAGCGTAACTTTATTTTATTTGCGGGGCGGCTGGAGGAATACAAGGGAGCACAAACGCTCATCGAGGCAGCCCGCGCTAGGCCGCTAGTTGAAGTGAAGATCGCGGGTACTGGTCCGCAAGAAGCAAGTTTACGTGAGCTAGCTAAGGACTGTCCGAATGTGACGTTCCTTGGCTTTGTGCCAAGTCGGCAATTGTGGAGTTTGATGCGCGAGGCTGCCGTAGTCGTAGTGCCGTCGATTTGGTATGAACCGTTTGGCTTGGTGGCTATTGAAGCTATGGCGCAAGCTACGCCGGTCATTGTGAGCGATCGCGGGGGACTGCCGGAGATAGTTGTAGACGGCGTTTCTGGGTTGGTTTTTAAGGCCGGCAAGGCTAAGGATCTTGGCGCAAAAATTGATCTACTGCTTAGCGATGGCTTGCGACGCCAAACTATGGGTCAAGCGGCCAGGGAGAGGGCGTGGGCGATAAGTAATCCACAGGACCATCTTGCCAAGATAGTAAATTTGTATATTAAGGTGATAGCAGGGTCACATATCCACAGGTAAGAAAAATGCGCTAGAAATAGCGCATTTCTTCTTCCAGAAACCACGATTTTGGATTGACATACGTCTAAAATTGTGCTAAGATACGCGGTTATGCTTATTGCCATGCTAGGACAAAAAGGCCTTCCGGGACGCTCTGGTGGCGTGGAAACCCACGTCGCCGAACTCTCGACTCGCCTCGCGCGCGCCGGCCATGAGGTCGTTGCTTATGCTCGAAATTGGTACACGCCTAAAAACGTGGATCGATTTAATGGTATTCGCGTTGTCCGTTTACCGAGCCTGCACACCAAGCATCTTGATGCTATTTCGCATACGTTGCTGGCTACTTTGCATGCCTGTCTGTTTGTCCGTCCGGATGTTTATCATTTCCACGGCGTCGGACCGTCGCTTCTGTCTTGGGTGCCGCGACTGTTTGCGCCGCGCGCCAAGGTAGTGACAACTTTCCATTGCGTTGACCGCTTCCACCAGAAGTGGGGCGCGTTCGCTCGATTCATGCTTTGGCTTGGCGAACGTTCTGCCGTTGCTCTGCCGGATGAGACCATTGTTGTGTCAAAGGTATTGGCCGACTATACGCGCCGTCAGTACGGAGCGCACCCGACCTATATTCCGAACGGCATTACTCCGGTGCGTACTTCGACTGACTCCTTGCTGCTAGCACCATTCCAGCTTGAACCATTCCAATATGTAGCCGTGGTATCACGCTTGGTGCCGCATAAGGGTCAGCACACGCTGATCAACGCCTGGAAAAAGGCTAAGGCCGTTCGTCCGGAATTGTTCCGCGGACTTAAACTCGCGATCGTTGGAGGCTCGGCCTTCACGGATAGCTACGTGGCGCGTCTGCAGGCCATGGCTTCAGAAGACGACTCGATCGTCATGACCGGCAACCAAACTGGTGACGCGCTTGAAGCCTTGTTCTCTGGTGCGCGTTTCATCGTGCATCCGTCAACTTCGGAAGGACTGCCGATCGCTATTTTGGAAGCCATGAGTTACGGCAAGGCTGTGCTAGCGGCCGACATTCCAGAAAATATGGAGGTCGTGGCTGAACACGGCGTGCCGTTTACGGCTGGCGACGAAGACGACTTAGCAGCTAAGCTACTTGAACTGATCGCCGACCCTATGCGTGCTGCGGCCGTCGGCCATCTAGCCCGTACGTACGTCGAGGACATGTACCATTGGGACGACATCGCGCATGAAACGCTCGATGTCTACCGCGGTTCTCTGTTTGTCGAAGACGGCGTGCTGGCAACTCGATAATAATTCAATGAACACAAAACGCTCGAGCTTAGGCTCGGGCGTTTTGTTGTGCATTAGATGTTCGTTTATGTTCCCGCATGACTTCGTTAACGATCTTTTTTCCAATCATGTCGGGCGTTCGAGCTGAGGTGATGCCGAGTTCACGCAACTGTGCTAGATGCTTGATGTTGGCGTGACCGACGAACAGAAGCGGCAAAATATCATGACCTGCATCTTCTATCACTCGACGCACCTCAGCCAGTCCACTGCGATATACATGATCACGCATGAACCCGACGCCGGGAATGCTTGGATCATGGATACCGCGATAGACGCGAGTGCATAAGCGCCAGGCTACGTCGGCAGCACGCAGGTCGGGATTTGGATCTTTGATCGCTTGGCTGAGTGCTAGCTGTGCGGCATAGAGCGTAGCGTAGACTTCGCGCATGGTGTGATGACGGGTGAGCACTGTGGCCCAGGCGTCCCAGAAACCGGCGTCGATCGCTTCGGGTGTGCGAAGTTTTTGTTGGTAGTAAACCGCAAGGCCTTCGTCGGTGCGAATGTAGCCAGCTAGGCCGCGGCTAAGCAAATGAAGTCCGCTGTTGAGTCCGTTTTCAGTTCGTAGCGCGTGCACCTCGAGTTCGTGCGTTAAAAGACGGGCTGCGCGCGAGCGTGAGATTTTAAGCGATTTTGGAATGTGGATGACAGGTGGTCGTCCGTCGATAGTTGCCCGTCCAATGCGTATGCTCGGTGCAGCAGTCAAACGGATTCGCCAGTCCAGAAACTGATAATGCTCGCAGGTTCGGCGAACCATTTCCGCGAAGAGGTCCGCGTCAACTGGTTCGCGATGACGGAACATACGATTAGCTCGCGCTAAGACGTCGCTAAATTCGTCGGTTAGTTCTTGTTCGGATTGGACAGGCGGGCCGTAGAGTTTTTCGGATAGTTGAGTGACCTTGGCGTCGTCTTTGGTTTGAACGGCTTTGATAAGCGCGCAGCGATCGGCTAGCTCGTCGAGTTTTTCTGCGTAAAGAAGGCGAGCAGCTTCTGGAAGTTCGATTTGTACAAGCGCCGTTCGAACGCGCTCGAGTTCGCGTTCATAGGCCGACGTATCAAATTCTTCAGCTTGAGGAAAAGTGAAGCGAGGTAGCTCGCCGCGAGTGATAAAAGCCTCTTTAGCCAGTTTCAATTCGGCCTTTTTTGGGCGAATTAATTTTCCAAATGAAAAAACTGGCAGTGAGCGGAGAAGCAAAAAAGCTTGTTCGTCGATAAAAGTCATGGAAGTAGGATAAGTCTTCGAAGCTAAGCTTCGATCAGTTATCCACAATCGTTGCATCGTGGGCGCTTAGCGTAACATGTACCACGCCTTCGTTAAATATGATGAGCTGATCAGTTGGGTTTGCGTAAACATCGCCTTGTGCAAAATGGCGAACCCAGAGTCCGTTTGGTAGTTGTATGGTTTCGCCTTGGGGAAGACCGAGATCGCCATCGAAATCCGGGGCCGTCCACAGTTGTCCATGTGACGTGGTGCCAAAGTCAACGCTGAAATAGGCATCGGTCATGAGTGCTGCGGCTAGTCCAAGTCGAAGGTTGGCGGGCGAGAGTGTACCAGTATTGTTGGTGTTGACGTTGATGACGTTTAAGCGTGGCTCGTTGAGCATTGACTGAACTTGCGCGGTCCAGTCGCCATTCGATTCCCAGGGGGTTGGAAAAGATTCAAACAGACGACCATACGTAGTTTCGTTATACAGCGTTGACGAGCTGCCGTTTGTCAGGATAGTGGCCTCGGGTGCGAGTTCGTGTGTTTTAGCGAAGAGTTCGGCATAGGCGGCGTGCCACTCGTTACTGCGTTTCGCGTCCCACCAAATGTCGTCGCTTACTTCGTCGTACATGACGCCGTCCCAGAGGTTTGTGCCAAGGATGTCGTATGCGACGTAGTCAGCGAGTGTTTCGTTCCAAGCGCCAGTGAGGTCAAGAGCCGACGTGCCTGGCCAAATTGAAACCGAGTCGCCGTCTCGTGTGAACCACATTTCGTTGGTCAGTTTTGATCGGAGTGAGTCGTGCAGGGCGTCGAACCAGACGTCATTCCAGCTTATAGTCGGAACATAGGCTAGCAGGATGATGCCGGGGTTGCGCTTATGAAGCTCCTCGAGCGTCGTTTGATTGAGGACTTGCGCCTCAGCTGGAAGGATGAGTAGATCGTAAGTGGCGAGTGTGGACAGGGAAGCGTCGAGCTCAAAGCCGGCGCGCAAAAAATAGTTCGCGGTGCGCAGAGTCGCGTTCGATGTGGACGTCGTCGGCGCAGCTAGTCCGCGTGGCGGCATGAGTAGGCTGACGAGTAGGAAGGTGAGAATGGTTGAGCGAAATGACACAGGCATGACGACAGAATGATTGTCGCCACAAGATTGCGCCGTGCCGACTGGTTTGTCGAGAGCTGGGAACCGAACGAACTAGTCTTTATCTTCGTCTGCCTCAGTTACTAGATCGGGATTGGGGGAGTAGAGGACGTTTCTGATTTTCCAGTCTTCAACAAACTGTCCGATGCCCTGTTTGGCAAGCTTGTTCCGGACAGTCGTGGTTCTTTGAGACCATTTTAGAAGAGATTCAAAGCTGACTTTGTAGCGGCCTTGAACCACCACGTAGTTGATTTCTTTGTCCGTAATGGCGCGACGAATTGTGCGCGAACTTACGCCGAAGAGCTTGGCAGCTTCGGAAACGGACAGGCGAATCATGTTAGTTGCAACAGGCATAGATGAAATGCATGGCAGACGGATCCGTCATGTAAGAATGACTGAGCTATAAGTAGAAGTTTACAGGCCGCTTGATTGTTTGTCTACTCCAGTGTAGCCAAATCTGTGTACTAGCCAAGAAATGCGCTTGTTGTTTTATTGAGACGCTGCTACGGTAGGCCGCAATCTGGAACTCATGATTAAAACGAGTTTCTGTCGGTGTAACGTTTGGTCACGTTAAATGACAACTATCATGTCGAGTCTTCGACAAAAGTTTCTGACTTTCCGCGTGTATCGTCATCGTGACGCCGCGGCTTACGGTCAGCTCTACGATATTCACGCCGATCGCATTCGACGATTCCTCGTATTTAAAGTTCCACGTCGCGAAGACGCGGATGAACTGACCAGCGAGGTGTTCTTGCGCGGTTGGGAATACATGATTACAAGTAGTGTTGATAACTCAGGTGCGCTTTTTTTCCGGATAGCTCGCAACTTGGTAGCTGATTTTTACCGAAAATATCGGCCAACTGAAAACCTAGAATCGGCCACAGAAGTAGCTTCGCAAGTCTCTGTGCAAGACCAAGTAGCCACAAAAATTGCGAGCGACGACCTGATCGGGCAGCTGCGTGGTCTGAAGGACGAGTATCGCGATGTACTCGTCATGCACTATCTAAGTGAAATGAATGTGGGTGAGATTGCGTCTGCTTTAGAGAAGACCCCGAATGCAATCCGAGTTCTCTTGCATCGAGCCAAAAAGGCTTTGCAAGTAATTGCTAATAAATAATCCAACGTTGTGGCTGACCTGCTTCAACAACTTAAAGCGCTCAAGCACGATCCCCGAGCGGGAGCTACCGTGCAATCTGAGCACGCTGCCGAAAAGGCTAAGTTGTTGTTGGCTATTGGACATGACGGCGTTCAGGCGGAGAATTCACCAGTCGAAGCCGCCTCTCCGGTCTACTTCCGTTGGTATTTACGAAATCTTATTTCCCGTCCGGTCGCGATTGGCGTTTCTGGCTTTGTTCTTTTGACAAGCGGCTGGATGACGACGGTTAGCGCTGCGGCCGACAGTCTGCCGGGCGATGCCTTGTATTCTATCAAGCTGGTGACCGAGCGCGCTCAGATCGAATTAGCTTCGCTTGATCGCAGGGCTGTCTTGCATACAGAATTTGCTGAGCGACGTTTGAAAGAAGTTTCCGAGCTTCAGCGTTCAGAAGTAGCCGGTCTTGATCCGGCGCTGGTTCGCGGAGCGGTTGACGCTTATAAACAAGAGCTAGCTTCGGCTAACGCTAATCTTGTCGAACTGCAAGGCAGTAGCCAGCAAGGTACGGTCGAGGCGGCTGGTGAAGTACAAGAACGAATTTCTGCGCTTGAGGTTAAAATCGATACTGCGGTGAACGACGCCACAAATCCAACCACGCCCGAGGTTCTTGAAGTGCAGGAGAGCACTCGCGAAGCGGGCAACGCGGCAGTTGACGTAGCCGTTGAGGCCACGCAGCAGAGCGTTGACGTAGCCGCACCGGACTCTGAACAGTCGCAGCAAAAACTGGAAGAAGTGTTTCATCGCGAAATCGGAGCCATTCATGCCCGTCAGGCTTTTGATATGCACCGCGTCGATACGATCAAAGCGGCGCTGGCCACCTATCGTGACAGCTTGAATGCTATAGATACGTTGGAAGTCAGCGATTTGTCGGTTTTGCACCGCACTATAGATCAGGCGATTGAAGTCGTGCCTGACGCGATGGACGATTTTAGTCGGGATGATTATCGTGAGGCTTTTGACTTGTTACGCGTCGCGGACGCTGAGTTATTGGCCGTCGAGCTGCGTTTGGCGGAAATCGAGATCGAAATTACTAACGCTATTTCTGCGCAGGCCAACCTTACGGCGGATCAAGTAGAACTTGAGCTAAACCAAGTCGACGTTAATCAAATATCAGATCAAGGAACCTAACCACAATTGTGATTGAGCGGTTCCTTCACGGCAGGCCTCGCTAGAGACCTTTCGTGAAGGGATTACTCAGTAGTCCCACATTAGGGAAGGCGCATTAAAAAGGTCGGGACCGCATGGTCGCGCTAACCTCTATTCTTATCCCCACGGGGAAAAAAGGATTAGGTAAGTTATGCAACATGTTCTCCAAACTGGGAAGCGTGCATTGTCAGTGGCCGTTGCGGCTGCGACGATCATGTTTTCGGCTGGTGCTTCGCTTCTCGCCCCTTCGGTGGCGTCAGCGGCTTCAGCAGGTGATTTGATCAAGGGCACCTCGCTCTCAACCGTGTATTACTACGGTTTTGACGGGATGCGCTACACCTTCCCGAACGAAAAGACGTTCATGACGTGGTTCGAAGATTTCGACGGCGTCACAACGATCTCTGACAGCGCACTCGCAGACATTAGTCTCGCGGGCAATGTCGTGTATCGCCCGGGTTCATACTGGATCAAGATCCAGTCAGATCCGAAGACCTACGCAGTTTCGACCGATGGCACGATCCGCTGGATCGAATCGGAAGAAGTCGCTGTAGACCTCGCAGGTTCAAACTGGGCCTCGAGCATTCACGATGTCTCTGATGTGTTCTTCACGGATTACTCCGTGGGTACCTCGCTCATGGAAGCAGAAGCCTTTGACGGCATGCTTTACATGGACGGTGGTGACTACTTCATGGCTTTGGATGGTGAGAAGCGCGAAGTCAGCTCAGCTGGCCGCAACGCCAACAACCTCCAGGCCGGTTTCTTCCTTGATGGTTCGGGTATCGATGACAGTGCTTTGAGCGCTGGCAGCGAAATCACTGACGAGGTCGCTTCAATCGTCGATCCGGCTCAGACCGTGACCGGCGAAACTGTGACCACGGGCGACCTTACGGTCTCGCTCGCATCGTCAAACCCGGCAGCGGCTACCATCCCGCTCTCAGCCACTGGCGTCGAGATGTTGAGCTTCAACGTCAAGGCCGGTAGCGAGGACGCTACGTTTGACTTGGTGACTTTCACCATGTCTGGCTTGTCCGCTTCGACGGACGTCGGCAACGTCTATATCTACGAAGGTATGACGCGCTTGACGGACGCTCGCACGGTCAACAGCTCGACGCGTCAGGTTACCTTCGGTAGCTTGAGCCTCGACATCGATGCTGGTGATACGCGCACCCTCACGCTCCGCGCCGACGAAGGCACGGCTGCAGTTGGTGACATCATCGCCTTCTCGATTGCTTCTAGCAGCGACGTGACCGGTTCTGGCGACATCGGGGGCAGCTTCCCGATCGCTGGTAACAATTTCACGCTTGCTAACGTAACGGCCGGCACCCTCACAGTTACTGAATACGGCACCATCATCAACCCGACCATCGGCGAAGATGACGCTGTTATCGGTAAATTCAAGATGGCAGCGGCTTCGGAAGACGCCTCTGTCGAGTCCATCACGCTCAAGGTCGACGATTCGAATGACCATTCGGATTTCTGGCTCTGGGTCGATGGCAGCCCGGTTGTTGAAGGCACGGACATCGGCGACAAGCTCGTCGCGTTCGATCTTTCAAGCGACCCGATCGTCATCCTTGACGGTCACAACGAAATCTTTGAACTCACTGCCGACATTGGTGGCGAGAACACGGATGACGTGAAGGTGTACGTCGACAACCTCGTAGACATCATCGCTGTTGGTGGTGACTATGGCTTCGGTATGGCGGCTGACATCAACGATGCCAACGGTTACGACGGTACCTCATGCACCACGACCGCTGGTAAGTGTTCGTTCAGTGACGTAGAAGGCGGTGATATCACCATGACCTTCGACGGTCCGGCAGCTGGCGACATCCTTGTCGACAGCCAAGACCAGACTCTTCTTGCGTTCACTTTGTCGAGCGCACAGACGGTCACAGTTAAGGATCTCGACATCATTGTCTACGGTAATGACAATGGAGGTAGTGATGCGACTGATGCCACGGATGACGACGCCGGCAACGCTGATGGCGATGCTGACGGTCTCGTCAACACAAGCACCGAGGCCAACATCACTGATATCAAACTTGTCAATGCTGATACAGGTGCTATCATGATGGGTCCTCTTGAGCTCGACGCTTTGACGGATGCTGCCTCGGCAGACGACGCCGATCAAACGATCGACTTCACCGATGACTTCGAACTCGAAGCTGGTGAAACCTTGAACCTCATAGTTACGGTCGATGTTGATGATTCACTCACTGCCGGTACTGAACTTGCCGCAGCGGTTGATGTCAGCGGCTTTGTGGCCAACGACGCCAACAATGACGCGGTAACGAACATCGTACCGTCGGCTGACATCACTGGTTACAACCAGGAAGCTAATGCCGCTACGATCACGTTCGCGCTCGCCAGCTCGCCAGTCTCACAGACTGCCGTCCAGGGCAAGCAGGGCGTAAATGTTCTCGGCATGTCGGTTACGGCCAGCGATGCTTCGGACCTTACGGTCTCGTCATTGACCTTCCAGGGTTATGCCGATGACACGAATGCCCTTATCATGACGGCCGGTGGTGCCTCGGGCTTCCAGTTGGAAGACTTGGTCACATCGTGCTCGCTCTACGACAACGCTGGTACGTTGCTTGATGGCCCAGAAAGCCTCACAACGGCTGGTGTAGTTATCTTCAACAACCTCGATTGGACAATCGATGCCGGAGCGGTTGAACTGCTCTCGCTCGAATGTAACCTCTCGAATCCGTCACAGACCGACGACGATTTGATCGCCTTCGATCTCTTGTCGGATGCAGACGCCACGACTTCAACCAACGTAACCGTGGTTGATGCCGATGGTGACGATGCTACGGTTACCATCACCAAGACCGGCGTTAACTGCTTGGGTCTTAACGACAATACGAACGTTGACGACGACGTCGTAGACGTGACTGTTGCAGTGACGGTTACCCAGAATGGTACGATCGCAGCTACGGCTTCATCCGGAACGCCGACCGCTGACTTCTTGGTCACGGGTTCGTCGAGCAACCATGTTGGTTCGTTCACGTTCACCGCTACCAACGAAGACTTCACGATTGACAAGTTGGAAATTGAGGAAGTTGCAGCTGGAGAGTTTGGTGATACGGCCTCGGCCTACGCCAACAACATCTCGCTCGTGACTGTTAGCTACCCAACGGAAGATGGCACGACAGATACAGCCACTGCCATCATGACCAGCTCAACTGCTTTGTTCACCGGTCTCAGCATGTTCGTTGATGTTGATGACCCGGCCGAACTTGACGTGTACGTTAACGTTCCGGCTTCAAGCCGCAACGCTGGCGGCTCGGCTACCAGCAATGAGCGCATTGAAGTAGCTCTCTCGTCAGACAGTGGTGACTTCAACGCCGTGGGTGCAGACTCAGGTGTTGCAGACATCCAGGTTGATTCCTCAGACGTTGACACGGACCGCGTATACGTTGTCCGCGAAACGAAACCGACCATCACCATCTCGTCGTCGACTCCGTCAGGAGCCAGCACGCCAGGTGACTTCGAAGTCTTCCGCTTCAACATTGCTGCCAACAGCAACGAAGACGTGGTCTTCTCGGAGATCGTTTGGCAGATGCGTTCATCGGACAACAACGGTGAACTCGCGGATGGTTCTGGCGCTGACTGGAACGAGTGTGACGGTAACGAAACGGGCGACACGGTAACTACCGACTTTGACTTCTACAACTTGAGCGAGGCAGGTACCACCTCCGCGCTCGATGCTGCAGATTCGGAATGGGCCCTGTTCGGAACCGACGGCTCTGTCTGTACTGGCAACAGCCAGCAGGACATTGGCTACGTCCGTCTCACGCTCGCTACCAAGGAAGTAGTTCCGGCTGGCGAGACGTACTTCTACTCGATGTACTTCGACTCAACCGGTGCCAACGCAGCTAACGACGATACCCTCCAGTTCGAGATCGCAGCTGACCCAATCACTTGGGCAACTGTCTCGGATGCAGGAAACGAAGCCGATGTAGTCATCACCGATACGACGGTCACGGTTGACGATGGCACAGCCTTCACGGCTGGCGACGCAATCGTCTTTGACCTTGACGACGGTGCCGACTACGATTCGGGTAACGAAGAAATCATGCTTGTAACAGGTGTCTCGACCAACGACCTTACGGTTATCCGCGGCTATCTCGGCACTACGCCGAACGCTGCTGACGCTGGATCGGGAGATTACGAGTATGAAGTTACTGACGATGTTCTCCGCGTACCGAGCACCTTCGTATGGGAAGATGACGGCATCACGGGAACTGCTACGGCTGGAGAAGACTGGGGTTCATACCTCGTCGACCAGCTTCCGATCGCTGGTGGCCGCTTCTCGTTCTAAACAAACGGGTTAGTAGGTTACTGGTGTAGGAAAACCAAAGGCCCCCGCTTCGGCGGGGGCTTTGGTTTGAGAATATTGCGACTTATCATTTGGCGCATTTTGGATTTGCGGG
>CAYSXU010000004.1:0-7879 GCA_964435095.1 uncultured Gammaproteobacteria bacterium
GTGGGCTTCATGAGTTTGAGTTCGTTTTCACCAATCAGGTGCTTTGTACTTGGAAGAAATGGGACATGAAGACTCACGAAATCTGACTTTCTGAGAAGCTCCTCAAGCTCAACAAACTCTGCCTCAGTTTCGGTTTCTAGTTGTTCATTGCGCCTGATGTCGTTATATAACACTCGAACGCCAAAACCTGTATGAAATCGCTTAGCAAGTGCTGATCCGATAGCACCAGCTCCAACGATACCGAGCGTCTTACCAATGACATCGGTTCCAAGCAGAAGTTCTGGACCCCAGCCTTCGTATTTGCCGGCTCGATTGAAAGCGTCAGACTCCACGATTCTATGAGCGAGCGCAAAAATTAATGCAATAGCATGTTCAGCTACAGACTCCGAGATTTCGGGTGTTGGTGAGTTGCATACCGTGATGTTACGTTTTCTGGCCGCCTCAAGATCTATATTATCGAAGCCGACGGCGTAGTTAGCGATTAGATGAAGTTGAGGACCGGCGGCGTCCATAACTTCGGCGTCAATCTTGTCCGTCAAAATAGAGATGATAATTTCAGCTCCTTTTACGCCTTGGAGAAGAGCGTCCCGGGGAATAATGTGATTTTGATCATAGAGACTAATATTGGCCTTTCCTGATTTTTTCAGTATCTCAAGGCCTAGATTAGGAATTTTTCGAGTAATGAAAATGTTTGCCATAACAAAAAAATTGGCGATGTTCGTCGCCAATCATAGCGCACTCAAGGCACACTTACTATTCAAGATACTGTGCGATTGTCAGAGCAGCTATCGCCATACACACAATAATAAGTGCCGCTGATGATATCAGAAGAACGGTAACCCAGGCGCGGTGATTGTTTGAGGGTGATGTCATATTTTAAACGCTGCGAACTCGTACAGCTGATAGCACCGAAGTCTTTGGCCACGCAGAAAGTATACCAGCTTTTGCACCGACATTTTGAATGACGCTTTCGGCGTTACATGTGCCTACGCGCAACGCGTCCTCGGGGCTGAACTCACGCATGAGAGCAGCTACAAAGCCAGATCCAAAAGCATCGCCAGCTCCCGTTCTTGATATTGAAGGCTTTCCAGTTGTACGTGATTGCCAGGCTAATCCATCGCGATAGGCAAGGGCGCCATTTGCTCCGTCGGTGATGACGACTGTTTGTCCGGGGACGGCGATCGATTTTGCGAGAGCCTTTAGTTCATCTTTACGTCCAAGCAGTTGCTGCGCCTCTTCACGATTTAGTAAGACGACTCCCATCAGTTTCATAATGGGATGCAGCGATCGACCGCCCGCGAGTTCTGCTGCGCCAGGATTCCAAGCCACGGCAATACCTTTCTTTTGTGCGAATTGACCGATTTTGAGGGCGAGAGCTGTATTGCCGCCGAGCGACGTTAGATAGATACCTTTCGTTTTGAGCTTACCGGTTGGAACGTCAGTTTCAGAAAAATCCGCCGCAACTCCGCGATAGACAAGTATCGTGCGTTCTCCATTCATGGCGGTCAGTAGTGTGCTATAAGCGGATTTACCTTTTTTGATTATTTTAACAAAGCCGGTGTCGATACGACGGCTTGTTAGATCATCAAGAATGTCACGACCGGTCGGATCGTCGCCGATTCTAGTAATAATTCCGGTTGTGAAACCGAGATTTGCAAAAGTTGCGGCAGCATTCGTTGCGCCGCCACCAGTGGCATAGGTGATATCGTCAATCTCTATTTTGCTGCCTAAGGTGACACATTCAGCCATAACGCCGGGACTTCCCGGCATAGGCATAACGCGAAACTCACGAGAACGAAGAAATACGTCTCGTACAGCCGCTCCAATGGTGACGACGTCGAACATATGGCTGAAGTATAGCAAGGATAGCTCCAAACTGTGGATAAAATCACCGCCCCTTAGGTAAGGCGTGGATCTGCCACACTTTCACAAAATGGAGATAATTTTTAGCTATTTTCTCGACGGCCTGTGCTCGCGTGCATTTTTTCTTGGTGTAATCAAGAAGCGGGCCCATGAAAATGGTCCGTCCGATAGCAAATCCGTCAACGATGCCACTTGCGGCTGCAGTTTTGATCCAGTCTTCAACCGCGGCTCTGCTTTGGCCTCTACCAAGCATGATCATCGGCGCCTTTACTTGCTTGGATAGTTTTTTCCAATCGTTCGCTTTTGGGAGTCCTTCTAATTTCCAGACGCTCGGCTTGATGCCTGCTCGCATAAATTCTCGAACCATCGTCTGGGCTCGTGAAAGCGGCGTGCCTTTGCCGTGAAGTAGCGGTTCGAGTAGAAACTCAAGACCATGCTCCTCGCAAAAATCAGACAGTTCAGAAAGTTTTTGTGCTTTGTCCGCGTTTAGTTCGTGGTCGTTGATGGTGTAGTTGACGAGAGCTTTAGCATAGGTTGGATCGCGCTTTATAAGTGCTCGTCCAAAACCTCGTCCGTGTTCAAAGGCGAAAGATGTTACGCCACTTTTTTCAGTCGAAAGCGCGGTAACGATGCCGCGCTGTTTTGCATCTTCAAAAATAGCCAAACCAAATTCTTCATCGACTAAAATCGCAGGCGTCCCGACGCGCGCAACGTCCGGAAACGCTAATAGGAACCCGTCATAAATAATGGTTTTTAGCGTGATGACGCGTTTAGCTACGCTTGGCGATGGTGGGTAGGCTTTTTCAAAAAGTTCGCGCAAAAATCCACTACGGTGATCAAACGGTAACATGAAAAGCGGCTTCATAGGTTTAGTTCACTCGAAATTATACTCCACGAATCGCTTTGGCTTCGTAAACGAAAATGGGAAGAAGTCCGTCTTCGCGAATGGTTTGCATTGGTTCGATGTTCGGTAGCGGCCAGGCTTCGACAATGACGCGCGCTGTTGGTTTGAGTTCACGTTTAAGTTTTTCGATCAGTTTTGGATAGCACGAGCTTAAAAGGAAGATGACGACAACGTCGGCGTCGGCGATGGGGGCTTGAAAAAGATCGCCAAAGCGCAGTGAAACGTTTCGGTAGTGTGTGAAGGCGCTAAATTTATGAATAAGTCCCATAACTAGAGGCAGAACTGAAACCTCATAGCCACGCGCAATGACGCCGGGATAGACGCGGACGGCTGCGAAAAGAAGCGTGCCAGTGCCGCACCCAAGATCGATAATGACGTCACTTGATCCCAGGCGGATATGTTTAAAAAGTTGATCGCGTTGTTTGGCGCGAGTTGGTACCCATGGTGCTGCCGATAAACATCCCCAAGCTGCAGAAAAAAGTATCAGTGCAACTAGTATCCACCATGGACTCATACTTAGGATTCGATTGAAGGCTTAAGCGAGGTCATCTCTTTTTCTGTCAGTGGACGCCATTTACCCGGCGGGATGTCGTCGAGCTTGATGCCCATGATACGAATACGTTTCAAAGCTTCAACCTCCAGTCCAACAGCTTCGCACATACGTCGAATTTGACGGTTACGTCCCTCGATAAGCGTAATCGAAAACATTTGCGAGCCCATTTTCATGACTTTTGCCGGAAGTGTGAGGCGATCGTCGCCAATGTTGACGCCATTACGCAGCGCGGTGATCATTTCATCGGTAATATCTTTGTCGACTTTTACGATATATTCTTTTTCGTGCTGTCCTTCAGCTCGCAAAATGGCATTTACGATATCGCCATCATTTGTGAGTAAAATAAGACCAGACGAAGCAACATCCAGGCGTCCAATATGAAAAATGCGACCGTCTGGATAGTTTACCGCCTCGATGATGTTGTCTTTGGCCTTTGGGTCTGAGGTGCAGATGATGCCGACAGGTTTGTGATAGGCGATATATACTCGCTCAATACTGGCTGGCGGTTTTACCAACTGGCGGTCAACGAGAATTTTTTCTTGTCCGGTGACTTTTTGACCAAGCACTGCTCGTTTTCCGTCAACGCTAACTCGGCCGCCTTCAATTAGGCGGTCGCCTTCGCGTCGTGAGCAAACGCCAGCATCGACGAGATATTTGTTGAGACGGGTTGGTTCCATAATTCGCAGCTGAGTGTATCAGGACTGGCAATATTAGCCAATTAATAATCAAAGTTAAGCTTTGAAACAAAAATGGCTTGGGTTAGCGAGATCAACTGGACAATTTAGATGTTTATTGCCAGGATGGGGTACCTTCTGGAGGATGAATGAAGGTTGTTTATTTGGGCGAGGGATTACCGAAATCGCTGCGTCGCGTGTTCGTGCTGTGCTCTACTCGGGACGTGACCAACGCGGCCTTGGCGGAGGTTGCCTGGGAAGAGGGCGATGTGCTTGTTGTCAATCAGCCTCGAGTGGATGTTTCGGTCATGACTGCGGCCGCTACTGCTCGCTGGATGATCGAGATGGCGAACGCCGCTGACGCCATTGTCTGCTGGTTCCACAAGGAGCCCGAGCCCTGGCAGGCCATGTTCGCTGCGCGATTTATGGGCTCGAGTAGGTTAGTCATGGGCCTGTCGCGTAGCTCTTTCACCGAATATTTCGTCGAACTGGTCGAGTCATCGCCGCCGTCGACCTTGCGTCGTACACTCGGCTCTGCCATGCATTACGCAGTGCGTCAGGCCGGTGTTGGAGCCATGCGTTCGGGTGATGAGCGATCCGTTCCGGCGAAGGTCTGGCGTCACCCCTGGTTCGCCTCTTGGCGCAATCGACATGAACTCGCCGGTTACGAACTCGACGCTTACCACGTGATTCGTCATGTGGGCGTTGACGATTGGACGGTTCAGGTTCGTATGACGCCTAATGGTATTGGCGCGGACGCGAAGTATGGCGTTGTGAGCCCGGTTGGGGAGTCGGGTCGGCGGTTCGTCGTGTACACCGGTGACGAGTTGCTTCGCTCGCGCGTGCTCATGGTGAGTGATGCTGTTTGCGGCGAGCACATCGGTCCTCGTGCCTGGCGGCTCCCGCACGCGTTCATGGTGCGCATCGATCAGGATCGCCTTGTTGATGCCTTGGGCCTCGACATCGAGCCTCGCGAGCTCATGAACGTTGGAACGCTCACGGACGCTGATCGGTTCGGTCGCAAGCGTTACGGCGTTTCGGTGATTGGGGTGGACGCGGATACATTTGAGACGCTGGTCGGTCTTGCAAAGCCCAAGGGTGAAGCGATTCACTTCCGTGATCTCGCCGCGCACGGCGTGCCGGCTGACGAAATCGGTACGATCGCTTGGGCGATCACGGAGCACAAGCGTCGTTTGGGACCTGGCCCCTTGTTCGATCGATAATCTTGGCTCCGTGCTGTCGTAGGACTGCACGGAGTTTTTCGTATGTTTTGTAGGCAATTTCATTGACAAAAACGAGCGGATGGTATAGTATATTCGGTCACAAACGTCCTTTTTCCGAGGAGAAAATGATGCGCTCTCTAGACCTTTCGGAGGCCAAACCTCTGCGTAGTGGCGATAGCCTCGAGCTCGACGAGTCGATCGACGTCGAACATCTCGACGGACCGCTGCTGTGCCTGCGCGTCAAGGGTGGTGACGGGCTGGTGATTGACGATCTGGGTCACTGGATCGTCGAGCGGACGGCCTGCGTTCGCCGGGGCTTCGCGACCGTCATCCACGGAACGTGGAAGAACCCCGCCTACGAGAACCTCCCGGTCGACCTTCGGGTCAGTCTGGATGCCAACGGCGGGGGATTCGTGGTCTTCGCCTAGGCGTCTCGCGCCACCTCTCTCAGCCCGGTTCCATCGTGGAGCCGGGCGTTGTCGTTTTATTGAGATATTGTTACCATCGTGTCGATCCTAACTCAGGAGATAAACCAATGGGACAGCAGGAGTTCGATCGCGGGCGGCTTCAAGCCGCGTACGAGGCATTTGAGGTAGCCTACGAGCAGGAGTCGGACAAGTCCGGAGGGTACGGTGTGCGCCGTGTCTTCAAGGATGAGGGCAGTGATCTCATCGAGGCTGCCGTCGGCCACCCCAGGTGGCTCGAGCTGCAACAGGCGGTGAGTCGCCAAGACCGTGGTGCGCTCGGTGCCATCGTGAGCGAGATGCTCAATCGGTCGGCTGCCTAACGGTTGACTAATAACGCGCGAGACGGACCATCGGGCCCGTCTCGTTTTTGTTATTAAACTTATAGCGATCTTTCTTCCAAGTACCATGTCATTCCCACGAAAGTGGGAATCCAGAGAGTCACTGGATCCCCGCTTTCGCGGGGATGACAGGGATAAGGTTGCTATGAGATCAGGTGAAGTGATTGTTTCTTTTTGATGACGCGTTTGGCGGCTTTAACAATCCAAGGCGACGTCAGTTTGTAGTGTTCAAGAAGTTCGGGTGGCGTACCGGACTGTCCAAATACATCTTGCAGACCAATGCGTTCAACGGGCACGGGAAACTCACTGGTTACAAGTTCGCACACCGCGCTCCCCATGCCGGCCGCGGCTTGCGCTTCTTCGACGGTGACTATGCAGCTACAGTCTTTGGCGGCCTCGAGGATAGTTGTCTCGTCGAGCGGCTTAATACTCACGTTGTTGATGACGCGAGCGCTGATGCCTTCTTTTTCAAGTTCTTTTGCTGCCTTCATGGCTTCATACACGAGCGGACCGCAAGCGATGATCGCCACATCGTCACCATCCATGAAGACCTGTGCTTTACCAACGGCAAACGGAGTGGCTTCGGTGGTGAAGACTGGACTCTTTTCACGCGTGAAGCGGATGTAGACGGGGCCGTTAATTTTGGCTGCTGCGAGCGTGGCTTTTTGGGCTTCGAGAGCGTCGCAGGGCGCTAAGACGGTTATGTTTGGAAGGACGCGCATGAGCGCAATGTCTTCGGTCATTTGGTGCGTCGCGCCGTCGGGACCCACCGAGACTCCAGCGTGAGCACCGGCTATTTTCACATTGGTTTGCGAAATACAAGCCGTTGTGCGGATCTGTTCCCAGTTGCGGCCGGGGGAGAAGCAGGCGTAACTCGCGATAAATGGAATTTTGCCAGCTAGCGCCATGCCGGCAGCGATGGCGGCCAGCGACTGTTCGGACACACCCATTTGTACGAAACGTTCAGGGAAAGCTTGTTTGAAAGCTTCGGTGCGTGTTGATTCCGTGAGGTCAGCACATAGGACGACGATGTTATCGTCCTTTTTTCCAGCTTCAACTAAACCCTCGCCGAACCCATCGCGGGTCGCTTTAGTGTTCAGGTCATTCGCAAAAGGTGTGCGAACTAGCTTGGCCTCACGGTTGATGGCCATAAGTTACTTACGGCGCAAACGCTTGGTGATTTTCCATCCGATCCAGGCGAGGGCTGCCACGGGAGTACCAACAGTGACTCCAAAGACGAGTACCCAAATAATAACGGTCAGAGTTTGTTGTGCGAGCACGATCACGTAATGCATGGCTTCTTTGAAATCACGTACGAGATCGAAACGTTCGGTCGGAATTGAGATACGAGTTTCCTCACTCAGGTATACGGTGATCGTTGAAAACGATGTGCGATTCTCGAGATAGTTAATTTGTCCTTGTAAGGATTCGATTTGTGCGCGGACGTCTGCTAGATGTTCTTGCACAGCTAAGACTTCGCCGACGGTGGCGGTGTCTTGAAGTATTGCTAGATATTGCAGCTCCTGAGCTTCAGCTGCCGTTAGACGAGCCGCGAGATCTGTATATTCTTCGGTTACGTCTTGTGCGTTGCGCGTTTCACTTTCGATATTAACGGCGCCGTTTTTAATGCTTGCGATGACCATTTCAAAGGTGTCTGCCGGTACACGAATTGTGATCCAGCCAGTCAAGTTACCGAAGACATCTTCATAAACTTGTGACGACTGGGTAAAGCCTTGTTGCTTGCTAGCTTCGGCTGAAATCTCATCTACGCTTGCTTGCACGCCATCAACGGTGATTGAGAGCTCGGCTGTTTTAATTATTTTTTGGTCAGCAGTTGCCGCGGTTTCGCCAGCTGAC
>CAYSXU010000004.1:7903-29229 GCA_964435095.1 uncultured Gammaproteobacteria bacterium
GCAGCCGAAGAGGCTGAGATTTTTTCTTCATAACTATCCGAAACTGTAAAATCCATCATGGTGCCGTCATAGCCAGCCGAGCCCGTCATCCATGTAGAATTTCTGGTGCTCCAAGGCATGGCGTTGCTCCAGGCGTTTGCAATGACAATGATGAGTAATAGACCGGCGATTATCGCGAGCGTGATCGTGCGCCATGTACCTGATTGACCGGGATATTTCATAGGGTTTCGTTGTCGATTTTTCCGCCGAGCGTGCGCAAGTCACGCAGAGCGGCGTTAAGTTCGTTTTTATCTTTGGGTGGTTTGCCGTGCCAAGCAGGTTCGAATTCCATGAACTTTACACCTTTGCCTGGAATGGTGTGGGCAATGATGACAGTGGGCGTTTCCCAGGTGGCGGCGGAGCGATCGCAGGCTTCGACAAACTGCCGAATATTGTGTCCGTCTATCTCAAGCACCGTAAACCCGAAAGCTGTGAATTTATCGCGTAACGTTTCAAGCGGCATGATGTCTTCAGTGTAACCGTCGATCTGAATATTGTTGCGGTCAATAATCCACGTTAAGTTGTTGAGTTGGTACTTGGCCGCGAACAGTGCGGCTTCCCAGGTGATGCCAGCCGCGAGCTCGCCGTCGCTCATGACGCAGTAAGTATGCCAGGGTAAGCGATCCAATTTGGCGACATATGCGCTGCCTACGGCTTGCGATGATCCGTCGCCCAGCGGACCTGAGGTATTTTCAAGGCCGGGCAGACTGCGAATTTCCGGATGGCCCTGCAGCCGTGAGCCAAATTTACGTAACGTGGCCAATTCTGATCTTGGAAAATATCCAGCGTGTGCCATGGAGACGTAACGGACAGGAACGATGTGGCCGTTACTTAGAAATAGACGATCGCGTTCCTTCCAGTTTGGACGTTTGGGGTCGTGATTGAGAACGTGAAAATACAGCGCAGTAAAAATATCAGCCATGCCAAGCGGTCCAGCCGAATGTCCGCTGCCGGCCGTGGTTAACATGCTTAAAATATCCTGACGGATTTCATTGGCTTGTTTCTCAAGTACGAGAAGTTTTTTTTCTGTAAGTAACGGCGCCTGTCGAGCCTCGGGCATAGATAAGACTAGTATAACAAAACACGGCCGACTTGGCCGTGTTGTGTCTCAAACTTTTATTCCGCGAAGACTTCGATCACCTCGAGTGCTCCTGTCATTGATGAATGATACGAGCAGTAATAAGCAATGTCGCCTGCTGTCGAAAGTCGCTTCACAAAGCTCTCACCGGGATTTAGTGTGCCTGTGCCCCATGAGCCATCATCTGCGGTTGCGGTGTGTTTTGTGTTGCCGTTGTTAGTGAAACGTACTGTTTGTCCAAGCTCTACGTTAACATCAGCGGGGGAGAATCCGGCATCGGTTATGCTAATTTCGACGGGAGCGTTGAGATATTTATCGTCATTAATTGAGTAATCTGTGTCGAGATCCAGGATCCAGTCGGGTGCTGAGCTATCCGAGATTGAATAATTGCTAAAAAATCCGTCTGGTACGTCGTCGATATTGCGATTCCAGTCGCTGCCGTAAAGCAAGAAGGCTTGATCTTCATCTGCTACCCAGCGTAGTTCGCCGCCTTCGTCGACGTAATACACTTTGGGATCGGTATTGATCTTGATCATCTTAACGCCTGGCTTGTAGGTGACGTTGCCGCCGATTTGAATGGATGCAAGTTCGGCGTCTGAAATCCACTTAACGTCATCAAAGTCGCTGTACCAGGTAAAGAACGTTTTGTCGTTTGGAAAAACGTAACGAAACCCGTCTTCGCCCATGTAATACACCGCCGAAAATGTTTCACCGCGGATAAGATCACCTGAATTGACCGTTGTTTCTGCCTGTGCCGAAGGAGAGAGAAGAGCGACTAGTCCGAATCCGACTATACCGAGCGCGGCAATGAGAAAGGGGAGACGTGTAGGCATCATAGTAGAGAACAGTGTAGACCTCGATTAAAATGATGGCAAACCAAAAGCGGGCAAGTGCCCGCTTCGGCTGTTATTCAACGATGATTTTGCCTTGCAGATCCGGATGGTATGAGCAGAAATAGTTATATGTTCCAGCTTCATCGAATTGACGCGAGAAGTTTTCGCCGGCTTCAAGTGTGCCCGATCCCCAGCTGCCGTCATCGGCGGTGGCTGTGTGCCGGTTAGTGTCGTTATTTGTGAAGCGCACTACGGATCCCACACTGATCGTGACGCTCGCCGGCGAGTAGCTGTCCGTTGTAATGCCAATGTCTTCAGGCGCCGACAAATCTTTATCGTCGTTAATGCTTGTCGTGTCGCTTTGTTCGGCGCTTACGTCATAGCCGCTTGTCGACATGATAGGCTCACCAACGGTGTAGTTCGTAAAGAAGCCGTCGGCGACATCGTCAATTTTTGTATTCCAGTCAGTGCCATAAAGTCCTGAGGCCACTTCTTCACTGGTTATCCAGCGCAGAGTTCCATTTTGACTAATGGCGTATGTTTTTGGGTCGGATTGGATCTTGATCATCTTAACGCCTGGCTTGTAGGTGACGTTACCGCCGATTTGAATGTCGGCTAAAGCGGCGTCAGAAATCCAAACAACATCATCGAAGTCGCTATACCAGGTGAAGTACGTTTTATCGTTCGGGAAGACGTAACGGAAGCCGTCGGCTCCCATGTAATACACCGCCGGATATGATTCGCTTCGAATAAGCGAACCGCTGGTAGGTGTAGTGGTAGAGACGGTGGCTTGAGTTAAAAGCGGGGCGCCAAATAAGGCGACAAACGCTGTAATGCCTATGAAAGAAGCTAAACTTGGAAGACGCATAGACTCATGAATAACCGAGTTATGAGTCGACCATAGCGGCTCTTAGCGCCCGGTCAAGCTGGACAGTGATGCATTAACGCGAATTTTGGGCAGACTAACGCTAAAAATGAAAAGACCCGAGTGGATGCTCGGATCTTTCTGCGTTAATCAGCCAATAATCTGCGTTAATTCCTACTCCACATACACCGCGCCAGTATTTGAACTATCGTAGCTATCAAAGAAGCCGAAAGTACCAGCCTCATCAAAGCGTCGGGTAAAGCTGTCTCCGGCGTTCAATGTGCCGCTGCCCCAAGTGAGATCTTCGCTGGTAACTGTATGTTTGGTGGTGTCGTTGTTGGTGAAGGTGACAGTTTGACCGACGGAAATTTCAACGTCGATCGGGCTGTAGCCGTTGCTCGTGATCGAAATTGTCTCTGGCGCAATAAGACCCTTATCGTTGTTGATACTGGTAGCTGAAGCTGTGGCAGTTGTGGCGTTAAAATCAACCTCGCCGGCCGACTCGTCATCAATCGTATAGTTTGAGAAGAAACCGTCTGGTACGTCGTCAATTTTTTTGTTCCAGGTGCTGCCGTATAGATTGGTGGCCGTGGCTTCGTCATCTACGTGATGGAGGACACCGCCTTCAGAGACTACGTAGACGCGTGGATCGGTGTTGATTTTGATCATCTTAACGCCTGGCTTGTAGGTGACGTTACCGCCGATTTGAATGTCGGCTAAAGCGGCGTCAGAAATCCAAACAACATCATCGAAGTCGCTATACCAGGTGAAGTACGTTTTATCGTTCGGGAAGACGTAACGGAAGCCGTCGGCTCCCATGTAATACACCGCCGAAAAGGTGGTTCCGCGAATAACATCGCCTGAGCTGACTGATGTAGCGGCGTCAGCACGGTTGAACCAAGCTGCTGCCACGATCGAGACGGCTCCTATGAAGATGGATGCACCAAGTCCAAGGAGAGAATGCTTGCGTAAGATCATAGTTAATTAAAGTATATCAAATCCTGTTATTTCATGGAAAGTGCAAGACTATGCACAAGTTGTTCACAGGCCTTGAGGGGATGAGGTTGGTTCCAAATGGCAGAATTTGCGATCAACGCATTTGCTCCAGTTTGAGCAATTAATGAGGCGTTATCTTGAGTTATTCCGCCGTCAACACTCAGTGGAACGCCGGGGAAGAGATGATGTGCACGGCGGAGTTTGGCAAGGATTGGCTCGCCTAGGAAGACTTGTCCCGAGCGTCCTGGTTCGATGCCCATCACCATCAACCGGTCGAGATAGGTAATGAACGGCGCCGCTTCGTCGATGGAAAATGTGGGGCTGATCGCTAAGCCTGCTTCTAGGTTGAGCTCGCGAATATCTTGCAAGGTCTGCGCAACAGTCGAGCCTATTTCAAGGTGGACGATAGCGCGTGTGACGCTTGGCACTAAGGCACTCCAGGCTTGGATATGCGAGAGCGGGTTGCGTGTCATGACGTGCAGCTCGATATTCGGAAGACTGGCGTGAGATGAGATGGCTTCAGGCTTCGAAAAACATGAAGTGCCAAACAAGCTGCCATCAAGAATGTCGATATGTACGGTCTGGGCGCATTGGTGGAGTCCGGGGAAGAGGAGCTTTGAACGGAGTTCTTCGGCATTCTCCGCCAAAATAGCAGGCAAAATTTCCATATTAGTTATCTATCTCAAGGCGCGCCAGATCTTTTAACCGACGTACATGGCGTTCCTCGTTTGAGAATGGCGTAGCTAGAAAAGCGTCGAGAATAGCGAGTGGTTCGTCGACGATGCGCAGGCGTCCCGGCAGACTTAGAATGTTGGCGTCATCGTCATTGCGCAGGGTTTTTGCAGCCTCGATTGAATAACCAATACCAGCGCGAATGCCGTCGAACTTATTGGCGGCGATCATTATGCCTTCGGCGTTGCCGCACATGAGAACGCCAAGCGAACGCGGATTGCGCGCAACGGCTTTGGCGACGGTGGCGGCTACAGCCGGATAGTCGTCATGTGGATCAAGATGGTCAGCGCCGAGATCTTCAAAAGGAATTCCGCGGCTTTCCAGGTGGTCTTTGACCGACTCTTTGAGTGCAAAGCCAGCATGATCTGCGCCAAGATAGACGAGCATATGGAGGAAGTATAGCAAGTAGATGTGTTGGCAAGGGCGTATTCCTCTTCACCGTGGATGGGCGCTCGACGAGGATGAAACTGAAGTGTTACTATAGGTCTACTATGGATGACGGCGCGAAAGATGAAATTCTCGAGGCTATCAGTCTGTTCTCGACCGCGATGGACGAGAAGTTTTTGCATCTCGAGAAACGGATTGATGGATTAGAAACAAAAGTAGAAGGGATAGATGGTCGACTTTCAACGTTAGAGTCTGATATGAGCTTGGTAAAGGCAACGATTGCTACCCAAATGGTCACAAAGGATTATCTCGACGACAAAATGGAAGACTTGCGCGTTGAGCTTGGTGGGGGACTTCGAAAAGTCGACGAAAAAGACACGGCGCTCGTTCACGAACTTCGTGAAAGTAAGTTTGTTTCCCCAGTTTCGGCGCAGCGAATTGAGGCCCTGAGTCCATTTGCGAAGTAGTCAATTATAAGCAAACAATAGCCACAAGGCATTGACTTTGTGGCTTTTTTGTGCCATTATTTTTTGTTGCCACGGCTTGCGTTTCGCGGCCCTGGCACAAGCGGCGCGGCGTTTTCCGTGCATTCCGTAGGCAGATGGATCTTGTCGATCCCGGGTAGGGAAGGCGAGTGGATTCTGCCTGCAGGAGTTAACATGTCCGAGTCCCAGTTCGAGCAGATCAGTGACGGTGATCTCAAGGAGCTCATCGCGCGGCGCAGTCCTCACCACCCCATGCGCATCAGCCGGCAGGAGCTGCGCGCCTTCCTCGAGGGAAGACTCGTGGCTAAGGCGCCGAACGTGCCCGCGGGTAAGGTGTTCGATCTCACGGCGCGGATCGAGCGGCTCATCCAGATGGGCTACCACAAGGCCCGCAACATGAGCGCGAGCCAGTATCACAGGCTCTGGCCGCAGGCGGTCACGCAGCCCATCGAGTACGCCGGCCGGTTCGACGAGCCGCTGCTGGTCGACGGCACGCTCGAGATGGCGAAGTTGATCGAGCTCAACCGGCTCGACCTCTACATTGACCTCGCGAAGTGCGAACGTCTCGTTCCGGCGCCGCTCCATTCCGAGACCGGCAAGGAGCTCACGCGCTACGTGGCGTGGACGCAAACCGGAACCAAGAACGTCCGGCGTTCCGTCGAGCTGGTTCGTGGCTCGTACGCCGTGGACGAGGTCGGCCTCGTCCTTGAGGAGGCGGTCCACCTGCCCGGCCAGTTCGGACCGGTCTTGCGCAAGCAGGCCATCGACGTGCCCGGCACCGCCTACGGTTCGGTTGGCGCGCCGTGCGTGGAGTGGTTCGATTACTCGCGTCCGGGCGTGCGCGCGCGCGATGTTCGCGGCCGTGATCCGTTCTGCGAGTCGGCTTCCCGCGGGATCCAGGTTGTGCCCGTCACCTGTGCGGCCTAAAGCCTCGATACCCGCGACCTTGTCGCGGGTATCTTTCGTTCTGGGTTGTACCTTAGCGCAGAAACTGTTAACCTGCGTCCCATATGCCTGATATGCATAAGACGCACGCTGAGACAGAGAGGGAGCTTTTAGACTATTGGGATAAGCATCGAATTTTCGAGCGATCCGTTGAGGAACGCCCCGAAGATAAGCGCTACACCTTTTACGACGGGCCGCCGTTTGCTACGGGCCTGCCGCACTACGGCCACATCATGGCCTCGGTTATTAAAGATGTCGTCCCACGATATTGGACCATGAAGGGCTATCGCGTCGAACGA
Organism: uncultured Gammaproteobacteria bacterium; assembly: GCA_964435095.1. GTDB lineage: Bacteria > Patescibacteriota > Patescibacteriia > UBA9934 > UBA9934 > CAIKHN01. Next base: position 14,563 of record CAYSXU010000004.1, read on the forward strand.
CGTTGGGGTTGGGACTGCCACGGGATCCCGATCGAGAACATGATCGAAAAGGAGCTCGATTTGAAGGGCGGTAAGAAAGGTATTGAGGACATGGGCGTTGATAAGTTCAACGCTGCCTGCCGCGCTGCCATTTTGCGTTTTGATAAAGAATGGGAAGTCATGATCCGTCGCGTTGCGCGCTGGGTTGATTTCAAGAACTCCTATAAGACCATGGACAACGACTTTATGGAGTCGGTCTGGTGGGGATTCAAGCAGATGTACGAAAAAGACCTCGTGTACGAAGGTCGTCGCGTTATTTTGTATTGCCCGCGTTGCGCTACGCCGCTCTCGAACTTCGAGATTGCGATGGACAACTCGTATAAAGATGTCGAGGACAACTCGCTCTTTGTGAAGTTTAAGCGCAAGGGCGCAGAAGGTGAGTATTTCGTGGCTTGGACGACGACGCCGTGGACGCTTCCGGGCAACGTTGCGCTTGCCGTCGATGAATCGGCTGATTACGTTCAAGTGAAACGTGGGGATGAGCTGCTTTGGGTTGCGGTAAAGCTCATGGACCAACTCTTCAAGGGTGAATCCGTAGAGGGGGTTGCGCGAGTGAAGGGTGCTGAGTTGGTTGGTTTCGAGTACGAGCCGCTCTACGCCTACATGCCGACGGAAGGGAAGAAGGCGCACTACATCGTGGCGGCTGACTTTGTGTCGCTTGAAGACGGTACCGGCATCGTTCACACGGCTGCGATCTTTGGCGAGGACGATTATAAGCTCGCACAAAAACTTGATTTGCCATGCGTCCCAACGCTCGACGATCAAGGCCGTTTCCTCGACATCGTCGAACCGTTGAAGGGCGTGTTTTATAAGAAAGGCGAACAGTGGGTGATCGATGATCTCGCTTCGCGGGGTCTCGTGTTCCGCGCCGAAAAGATTACGCACCCCTACCCAATGTGCTATCGCTGCTCGACGCCGCTTTACTACAACGCGGTGCCAGCATGGTTCGTCAACGTCCAGAAGTTGAAGCCAGAGCTCATTGCGCAGAACGAAAATATCAATTGGTATCCGGAGCACTTAAAGCACGGTCGTTTTGGGAAGGGCCTTGAGACGGCGCCAGATTGGAATATTTCTCGTTCACGCTACTGGGGGAACCCGATGCCGGTGTGGGTGGGGGAGAAGACGGGCAAAAAGCGCATTCTTGGATCGTATGCGGAGTTGCGCGAATGGGCGGTTGATCCGTCTGTCGTGGAAAAGCTGACCGACTTCCACCGCGAGTTCGTCGACACTATTGAAGTCTGGGTAGACGACGAGCGTACGGAAAAGGGTCGTCGCATTAACGACATCTTTGACTGTTGGGTGGAGTCCGGCAGCATGCCGTTTGCCGAAGTGCATTACCTTGGCGAAAACGAAGAGGAATTCAAGAAGCGTTTCCCAGCGCAGTTTGTGACCGAATATATCGCGCAGACGCGTGCTTGGTTTTACGTGATGCACGTCATGTCGGTTGCGGTATTTGGTTCACATGCGGTTGAAAATATTCTCACGACCGGAACAATTCTCGCTTCAGACGGAAGCAAGATGAGTAAGTCGAAGAAGAACTATCCTGATCCGTCGCTCGTTATCGAGAAGTACGGCGCCGATGCGGTGCGCTACTACTTGATGGCGAATCCGATCGTTAACGGTGAGAACTTGAACTTTAGCGAAGCTGGCGTCGACGAAGTCTCGAAGAAATTCATTAACATCGCGAAGAATGTCTTGTCGTTCTATAGGCTCTACGCCGAGCACGACGACGGACGAATGCCGTCGAACGCGCACGTGCTCGACAAATGGATCGTGGCGCGTCTCTCGGAGACACTTTCGACCGAGACCGAAGCGCTTGAACGCTACGATCTTGCTGATGCTGCGCGCACGCTCCAGTATTTTGTCACTGACCTTTCAACGTGGTATTTGCGCCGTTCGCGCGATCGCATGAAGACCGAAGGTGAAGATCGTGCTGAGGCGCTGGCAACACTGCGCACGGTTCTTGCAGCCTTCTCGCAGATGACCGCACCGTTCATGCCGTTTTTGGCTGAAATGATCTATCGTAACGTGACCAAAGCAAACGATGGGGATTCGGTGCACTTAACGAGTTGGCCGACGCTTGCTGCTGCCGATCAAGACGCGTTGGTGAAAATGGGGGAGGTGCGCGCTGTTGTTTCGCGAGTCATGGAAGTGCGCGAACAGGCGGGTAAGGCCGTGAAGCAGGCGCTTGGCGGCATGACGATCACGACGCCGTCGGGAGAAATTGACGAGGCGCATGTTGCCGTCATTCTTGACGAGGTCAATGTAAAGAAGGCTGACGTGAAAAAGGGTGAACTTGCCGTTGAACTTGATTTGACGCTGACGCCGGAACTTGTGCGCGAAGGTATGGCGCGCGAGGTCGTCCGTCGCGTGAACGGTCTGCGTAAAGAAACGGGTTTGACTATCAAAGATTCAATCGATCTGCGTATCTTCTCGGAAGATAGTGAAGTTCGCGCAATGTTTGACGAGCGTGGCGAAGAAATTCGTGAGGCCACGCTGTCAGGTTCGATTGCCTTTACCGACGAATCCGGTGCATTGCCGCACGGTACGTCATTCCGAGTTGCTGAACATGACATTTGGGTGGGATTCTAGTGGTGTATAGACGACTTGACTGGGACTTTGATCACAAGTTATTCTGTAATTAACCAGATGAGGTTCTCTACGAATCTATTCTTCGGGTGGCGAATGAAGCACCCCATTGCGCAAGCGGTGGGGTGCTTTGTTTTCATGGGTGCTGCACGGGCCTGTGGAGGTAATGGTAGCCTCATCTGGGTCGTCACCTGAAGGTATGGGTTCGATTCCCGTCGGGTCCAGGAATAGCACCCGCCAACCACAAGCCGTCCTTAAGGGGGCGGTTTGTGTATTTACACGAGGGTAGTCGCCGTGGCAGTATGGCCACGCCTACTTTCTGGAGGTAGTCCATGTCTCAGCTTTCCGTCGACGAGATCATGCGCCGCTTCGACGCGGTGTGCCCACAGATGCCGAGCACATCAAGTTCCGTGCTTCGTTCAAGCCTAACGACGATCGTCGTTGGTACGTGGACCTTCCTCGCGTCTTCTGGGTTTCCGGTCCCACGTGCGGCGGGGGTAGCATGCCCGATCACGGCGGTTGCGGTCCGACGTCCGATGACGCTCTGCGCAACATGTGGTGTTCGACGGTGGCGTTCATGGCGAGATGCCCCGAAGGTTTCATGCAGCTTTACACCTGCCCGAACAACGTGCCCATTCCCGGTAAGGATCCGCAGGCTTGGGTCCGCTGGGATATCGGGCGAGAAGAGTGGGTAGATGTTCGTCGGACACCGGAACTTCTCGCGGCGAGGCATGTTCCCGCCGACCGCATCTTCTCGTACAACTCGTGGGAGATTCGCAGACGCTTTCGCGACTAATCTGACGCGTTCATGACTTCGGTCGTGGACGCGTTTCGCTTTGTTAAGCGTGGTGTTTGAGTGGATAATAGTTTCTTGACGACCGATTTTTGTTCTGATGTAATGTGAGTACTCAGGCGAGGTTCTCTACGAATCTAAGCTCCGGGTGGCAAATGAAGCACCCCATTGCGCAAGCGGTGGGGTGTTTCATTTTGTGGGCGCATATGGGCCCGTAGAGGTAAGGGTAAATCTCACCTGGGTTGTCACCTGGAGATATGGGTTCGAATCCCATCGGGTCCAGGAATAGCACCCACCAACCACAACCGATCCGATGAGGGTCGGTTGTGTGTTACAAATTATCTTTTGCATTTACGTTATGCGAGGTTTGCATCTTTTCCTTTCTTCCAAAGTCCTTCAAATAACAGTCGAAAACTTGAAGCGATCGCGGGGTTTATAAACTGGATACCTGTTCCTTGACTCGGCACGAACAGGAGAACTCGATCGCCACGAACATAGAGGCCGACGCTGAATCCTCGCAAGAGAGACGTCACACGAAGCTGAATGGGATGGTCGTGCAAAATAAACTCTGATTTTTCATCATCTGGAATAAGCGATCGTGACGGTATGGAAAGCTTGTTCTTTTTCGCTAGAAGTTGTTTCCAGAACGGAAGACCTAAGCGATACATATTTGGTATGTCTCCTTCGATCGAAAGTAGCTCTTTAGTCTGATTTGCTGAGACGACAAGATCTTCGATCCCGGCCTTTAGTTCTTCTGCTGTTGCATACACGTTGATTGATTGGTCGCTTCCGGTCGCTTGGATGAGTTGGGTGATTTGCGGGAGCATTGCCTCCAAGAGAAAACGCTGCTCGTTGAGTTTTTGTAATAGTCGCTCTGGCGACATGGCCGTGTATACCGTGCGTTTACCCTGGGTGGAAGCTGACACAATCCCTCTTTCGATGAGGGATTGAACGTATGGATACAGCGTCGTGCGTTTTTGATTCGTTGCACGGGCAATTGCCTGCAGGCCAAGAGCGCCGCGATGGAGTAGCGCATGATAAATAGTTGCCTCCTCCGGCGATAAACCTATTGTGTGAAGTTGTTGTTGCGTAATCATAGCGTCGAATTATTCGACACTTATTTTATCAACAGTGAAGAAAAAGTCAATGTTTTTGGTGTCGCAATCATTAAAGGCGACAGATAAATTGACATAATCTGTCGTCAGATTATTTTGATGCCAGTGTTCATTAAACCGGTGAGGTCACAATGAGCACAAAGGAGTCTCCTGTGAGCGATTCGTTGGGAAGGCAATTGGAGGAAGCGAGAAAGGCAGCCAAGGAAGACGCTAGGAAGGAAAGGGAGGAGGCTGAAAGAAAGGTGATCCGCGCCTATGTGGAATCCGCGGATCAGGTTCTAGCGGTTGCCGAAAAAAGGGTCCGTGACGCAATCAAAGAGGGTAAAAACTACATCAACGTCTACACGATGACGAATCTCGACGCACCACATGGTTTTGAAAAGGTTCAGGATGGCCCCCTTTATCGTGGTGATGTCGCCAATCGTGTCCTGCGATGGTGCTGGGATAACGGCCTGCAAACTGACATCAGGTTGAAAAAAACGTACGATTCTGAAGCGTGCGGATGGTGGGAAAGCAGTACCTCATATACAGGGGCCTACATCGTTGTATTCGTGGAGTAACCGGTTCTGCCAAGCCCGCCCTCAATCAATTAACGTGGTTTCGAGTCTGTCCTGCACCTCACGTGGTGCAGGACTCATCTTTTTTTATTCAACTTCCCCCAACCCTGGTCGGTTGTGTGTTTGATGTATGATTTGCGTCATGGACGCTGTCATTTTAGCTGCAGGGAAGGGGACGCGGTTGCGACCGATTACGGAGACGATGCCGAAGGGTATGGTTGATGTTTGTGGTCGACCGCTGATTAAACGCATTATCGACGCATTGCCGCCGGTTGATCGTCTTATTATCGTTGTTGGTTATCTCGGCGATCAGATTATTGATTACGTTCAAGCGAACGTTTGGAAGATTCCGGTAACTTTTGTGAAGCAAGAACGACTTGATGGCACGGGTTCGGCGCTGTACCTCGTGCGTGAGTATTTGAGTGAGCGATTTTTAGTGGTGAACGGCGATGACTTGTACGCTGCCGATGACTTGAAGCGTCTTACGAAACACGATCTTGCTGTGTTGGTGCGAGAAGCTGATGAGCGTCCGCTTGCGACCATTGAGCGTCGTGCTGACGGCTCCATGGCGGGCATTGTTCCGGCGGGGGAGTTGGGACCATGGCTTCAGGTGTGTGGAGCTTATCAACTCGATCAGCGATTTTTTGATTACCCGCTTGTTGAGATTCCGGTGCGTGAAAGTCGTGAATATAGTTTGCCGCATACGATTGCCAAGATGGCGCAGGATCAGGCGGTGAATATCGAGTTGGCGTCGAAGTGGCTTCCTGTTGGCACGCCAGAAGAATTAGAAAGAGCTCGGAGGAGTTGTTAAGGCTCATAAAATCAAACTCCCCGCGGTTCAGGCGGGGAGCGACGCGGCACGCCTTACGGTTGGCCGTCTTCTTGCGGTCTTGGAAGACCGGAGCGTGACGGTTCACGAAGGCGTCGCCGGAGCGACGGGTGGGTGCCTCGATGATGAGGCGGTTGCTGTCGCGCTTGGGAGCCGCGACCGGACGGGACTTTTTGGACATTCTTCCTCCATCTCAATGCTCGAGCGGCTCGAAAGCTGAGATGAAGGCCCGAGGGCGGCCTCGGGCGCGTTAGTTCGGCAGACGGCTAGGACAGAGCCCTCCCGCCTGCGAGACGCGATGGTTCAAGAAGTCCGCGAGCTGGGGATCCGCGTGCCTGATGAGCAGGTCGCGGCCCCGCTGGTACCACTTGATCCGGCAGTCACGTTCGACGTCGGGCAAGAGAAGACCGATTTCCTCGGCCGACTTGCCTTCGAAGACCTTCCACCACACGAGCTGCAAGTGAACCAACTGCGAACGCTTGACGGTGGCAGTCAGACGCTCGATCAGCCGCCGAGTCTCCTCGCGCGCCTCTTCGAAGGTACGGCGCTTGGCGGCCTCGGCCTCCCGGCGCTCCGCCTCCTCCCTGACGCGCCTCGCGGCGCACTTGGCACGTCGCGCTCGATCGATAGCCCAGTTGCGGCCCACCGTGAAGGCAAAGTGCTCGAGCGACTTGGGGTTGGCCTTTTCGACCTTCTCGATGAGGTGCGCGAGGTCTCCCTCATTCGCCGTGATGCCTGGTTGCGCGGCGGCGATGATGCCTCGCGACACAGCGGTTCTGACGTTCATGATTCCTCCATCTCAACGTTCGAGTGGTTCGAAGGCTGAGATGAAGGCCCGAGGGCGGCCTCGGGTTGAAGTTACGCGACCATGTCGAGCAGGTCGTCGAGCTCGTCGATGAGCTCCCGCCTCAGGTGAGAGGGGAGCCAGCGACTTTGGAGCTCGAATACGAGCTCATCGAAGTACTCCTGGGCTGGCGCGTAGTCGAAGGTGTGGACTTCGAAGTGGTCGGAGCCGCAGGGGCAAAATGGCTCGTAGGGGTCTTGAAGGGGCGGCTGCCACTCCTTGAGACTCCTCGCGTAGGCTCGTCCGCGACCCAGCTTGGGCTGACGGATCTGCCGCCGCTCGGTCACGCCGAAGAGGATGAAGAAGAACCAGGATGTTCTGTCGGACATATGCCTCCCTCTGAATACTCGAATCATCGAGAACTCGGAGCGAGGCGCCTCGGGGAGGCGCACGGTGAGTTACCACCAGAACTTGGAATTGTCGCGGAGCCGAAGATGTCGGCGGTAGTAGCGGCGCCCTTCGATCATCCACCGTTCGGTGGGCAAGGGCCAGATACAGTACGTGTAGTAGATGAATGCCTGAAGGAACTTCTGCTTGATCTTGGGTCTGATCTCGTCATCTTCGCCGTTGCTGAGCGCGGCGATGAGGGCGAGGTCTTCCGTGGTCCATCCCGCTCGGACGAGATGAGCGCCGATCATCATGAGATCGACGGCGTAGTCGCTTTCGCAGTGGGTGCATTTGAAGGCGCCTTCCACGTACCACCCATGCGCCCATTCGTAGGAGCACCACTGTGCGGTGAAGAGCCTCCCGTAGGCGAGGAAGTAGAACCGGCCGGGGTTGAGAGGATCGGGTTGACCGAGGTGTGCGATCATCTGTTTCTCCATCTCAGCGCTCGATACTTCAAGCGTTGAGATGGAGGCCCGGGGATTGGACCCGGGCGAGATGTTTACTCGTTCACGTACGACTCGCGCACAACAAGGTATTCGCAGCAGCCTTCCTCTTCCAGTTCGGCTTCGATTTCACCGACGATCTGCATCGTGTAGCACGGCCCCGAGGCGTCGCCCTCGTCGCACACGTCGTAAATAAAAATGGGGATCGACAGACAGTAGCGAGCCGAGCCGTGGCCGCTCCCGGCGCTGACGTGAACCTTGATCGTGCGCTGCATAGGGAACTTTTCCATGAGACCTCCGAGTCTGCTCGCGGAGTCATGGAAGGGATCGCTCCCTCTGAGGCCTCGATAACATCGAGAACTCGGAGGGAGGCCCGGGGGTTGGACCCGGGCAGACGGCGGCGCTAGATCTCGACGGTACGAAGCCATTCGTTGGCTTCGTCCTGAGACTCGAACGCACGGGCCACGGCGAACTGCCGTAGTCGTCGTTCGTCGCCTCCTAGCCGCAGTCGCGTCTCGTAGCGCGTGGCGTAGGCCGAGCACGTCAGGACGACGCTGCCGTCACGCGCGATCTTCGCGGCGTAGCGGTTGACGAAATTCCAGCCGCCCGAGCGCGACAAGGGCATTACGAAGAACATGCCGTGAAAGATGGCGTGCGAGCACTCGGCGAGGGCGAGGAACGCGTCGGGCTGAATCAGCCGGTGGCGATCGGTACAGTCGATGAGGTGCGCGGTGACGGCGAGGATGGTGTCGAGAGGGGGACGGGGCATGAGAGACCTCCGCCTCAAGGCTCGAATATCCGAGCATTTAGGCGGCGGTCCCGTGATTATATTTTAGATGAATGCCATATGCTGGTTGCGTTATGCGTAGCGCCCGGGCGTGGCTGCAGATCTCTCCCGAATCTGCTGCCGCGCTTGAGTGCAACGAATAGATACTATATCAGATTGAGAGAGTAATGTCAACGATTTTGGACACAAAATAGCGTAATTTGTTAATAAATCTTGAATGTGTATAGAAATATCGATGTTGTGGTATACTATTCACGTCACATGATCGTGACAGAATATGATCAAAGCCTTGCTTGACCAGGCGGGATTTTCGCCTGAGGCCGGTGAAATATATAGCGCGCTTTTGCTCCACGGCCCTATGACGGCCGGTGCGCTGCTTAAGCACGTCAGCCTTAAACGCGGCCTTTTGTACAAAGTGCTGCATGATTTGATTGCTGAGGGTTACGTTATCGAGGGTGAAATTCGGGGTCGCATGTTATTTAGCCCGCAAGATCCTGATGTCATTCTTGATCGCCTTGAAGCCGAGGCTACCGAGGCGGCAAAGCGAGCGGGGGAGATTCGTGACCGTCTTCCTGAACTTCGCGCAAAGTACCTCACTGCAACTGAACGCCCAACGGTAAAATATTTCGAAGGCGTAGAAGGACTTCGCAAGATGTACGAAACAAAATTAAAAATGGCCGACAAACATTTGTATTTTGTTCGTCCGGGCAAGGTTAATGTGTATCAGCATCATTTCGGTGACTGGTTTGCGGATTTTCTCGAACGACAACGCAAGGCCGGCATTACGGTTCACGGCATTACGGCTGACGATCCTGAAACAAACCATAACCATGAAAAAGACGCGTATCGAAATTTTTTACGTACTTGGGTGAGAGAGGAGGATTACACTGCGCCAGTCGAGTGGGCCGTCTTTGACAACACTTTGTCGATTATTTCCTACGGCCAGGAAGTGTTCGGCATCATGATTGATAATCCGCAGATTGCTCAAGGCATGAAAGAAATTTTCGCCCTGGCAAAAAAAGGCGCAGACACAATTGAGGTAAAACACGACCACGCCTAGTATGCGACCAATATCATCGTTCTTACTGCTAACGCCAACAAACGATCCCGAGTCATTGCTTATCACCAAAATCGCTGCGGGTGCTGGCATCAAGATGCTCGTCTCAGACCAGCCGCATGGCGCTAAGCTTGAACATGAGCCTCAGCTTCGTGAGCGTCTCGCGCTACACTCCGACGCCCGTACGCTCGTGATCGTTGAAATTCCTGGTCCCGTTATCGAAGAAGAACTAATGGCGAGCGGCTATAAAGTCGCAATCATCGATCACCACCGTTACGACCAGCTTGACCGTATGCAACCGGTGAGTTCGCTCGAGCAATTTTTAGCCTACTTTGAGATTAGCAACGATGATTTGCGAGTGTTTGGTTTTGATCCCGTGCTCGTGTACGGCGTAGGTTATATTGACCGTGGGTTTTTGTGGGAGCTCGACAAAGAACACGTCGCTAAGGATGATCAGCGTCGCATACGTGATTATCAGCGTAAGCTGGCGCTTGAACTTGGCGACGGCTGAGAGGACGAAGAGCGCGAAGCAAAATTGACATGGAAAGCACACGAAGAACGTGACGGATTCTTTATCGTACGGTCGAATCGAACAGATATTAGCATTCGGGCTGCCTTATCTTTTTTGTTGGCCGATCTTTACGGCAGGCCAAGTCCAACTATCATCTATCAGGGTGACTGGCGCGTGTATGTCCAAGATGCGGACGAAGCCAGTGCGTTGTATCAAGCTTTTGGTGGTTTTACGTTTGGACAAGACCGTTGTTGGGGCTTTTCAGCTGAAGGTGGAAGACCAATCCCGTCAGTCGATGCTATCCTTGAGGTTGTACGTAAGGCGCGACTCGCGCAGTAACTTATGGAATTTGTCCCGTCATCCATGCACGCAGTTCGACGCGTCTTGCTCGTCGACTGGCTTGAGCAAGTCCTTAGCGCTGAACATCGCAAACGCGCGCACGGCGTTTTTGAAGGCGCAGTAGCGCAGATCCCCGAGCTTGTGCGTTATCGCATAACTCCACAAACACCTCCGCACCACGCTGAAGGGCCGAACGTAGCTTTTCACGTCGAGCGCATGTTGGCGTGCGTGCTGGCGATTGAGGAGGGTACACGATTATCCGACATCGAGGAGCTGAGTCGTAACCCGTCGGATCGTTTGGCTATTCAGGAAATCGAAGAGACAATTCGAGAGCACGCTGCTTTTTTCAAGGTGTTTGCTCTTGTTCACGATATCGCGAAGCCTGATTTAGTTTCATTCTCGGCTCCACAGGCGAGTAAAGGTGCAGCTGAAGGTTTCATCCAGCTTGATCGTCGAGTTGAGTCCCAAGCATCGCCAAAAGAAATCGCTCGCTTCGATAAGCTTATTCGTGCTTTCGAGGCTGCTCACCCCAAATTAAGCTCTCAGGAATTATCACTCGCCTTATTTAATGAATATCAGGTATCCGCGCATTATCATGACCACGACCGGAAAGGCGCCGGAGCTGCTTACGGACCTTTGCGTTCATTAGCGCTTGAGCTATTTGGTGTTAATCCGTCGTTCCATAAGCTGCTCGTTGAGGTTATTTGGAGTCATATTGACGTCCTCAATTTCTTTGCTGATTTAGCAGCTCCGGCGAAATATGCATTTCTTGAAGCACGCGCTCGGAAAAGCGGTTTAAACGCTGACGTCTTCCTGACATTTTTAACTTGCGGTGTGTTACTTGACGCTGTGCTTGGTAGTTTTCAGGTTGGTGACGGGGTACTTGGGTCAAACGTTTCTTTGATGCTAAACATGTTTGCCTCTGAGCGCGAGGCTGTACCTCTGCGTAATGCCACGCGCTTGGCGGTAGAAGAGCGTTTACGTAAGCAGGCCGTCAAAGACATCTTAGTTAAGGCTAAACTATCGGCTGAGGATATATTTAGTCTTATTCCGACGCCTTTCGGGCCAGAACGAGGCCGGGTCGTACAGGCGGCTTACGACTTGGTACGTGGAAAAACTCCGTCCTTTGATTTTGGAAAGCACTTCGAGGAGCTGAGTCGTCGTGCTAGTATTGCGAAGATTGAACTTGCCCGACGTGGCCTTAGCTTATGATCGCACTTATTGAAGGCACGGTAGTTGCTCATGAAGGAGACGCCCTGATTGTGCTCGCTGGTGGCGTTGGCTATCGTGTCGCCGTGGCGCGCACCGGGGCCGAGGTGGGCGATAAGGGTCGTTGGTTTATTAGTGAAGTTATTCGTGAAGACCGCCATGATCTTTACGGTTTTGCCACGCGTGAGGATCTTGGCTTCTTTGAGCAGCTTATTGGCGTGCAAGGCGTTGGACCTAAAATGGGACAAAAAATCATGAGTGCTGGGCAGTTGGCGACGGTGGCGGCGCGTATTCAGGCCGGTGATATTGCTTTTTTGTCGTCGATTTCGGGTGTTGGTAAGAAGACGGCGCAGAAAATTATTCTTGAGCTAAAAGGTGTACTAGTGGGTGAGGCTGGAAAGCCGTTGGCGCAGGACGATGTAACCGAGGCTTTGCTTGGACTCGGATATTCTAGACAGGACGTAGCTGATATCGCCGAGCACATAACGGGCGAGACTGCAGAACAGCGATTGAAAAGTGCTTTGCGTTTTCTGGCTAAATAAATATGGACCAGCAATCTTGGGATCTCCTCGTACAAGCGTATGTGCCGCCGTTTGGTGCGTTTTTACAGTCGTGGGAGTGGGGCGAGTTTCAACGATCGCTTGGGCGCGAAGTTATTCGTGTCCAACAAGAAACTGATGGGAAGATAATGATTGCGCAAGCGATTCGTTTGCCGTTGCCGTTTGGTCAGTCGTATTGGTTTGTGCCCAAGGGTCCGCTTGGCGATCTTGAGCCGCAGATTATGCGCGGCATTTTGCGCGAGCGTTTGAAGGGCGCCGCGTTTATTCGAACAGAGGGAAGTGTTGTGCTGCCGGGTTCGGTGAAGAGCAAGGACATGCATCCGTCGACTACACTCGTGCTCGATATGCACAAGGGTTGCGACGGCTTGCTCATGGAGATGCACATGAAAACCCGCTACAACATTCGGCTTGGTGAAAAGAAGGGTGTAACGATTCGTCGCGCATCGCTCGACGAGTTTGAAACGTTTGTCGACATCGTCAAAGAAACCACGGAACGCAACGATTTTTCCGCGCATCCGTCGTCTTATTACAAAAAAATGCTTGAAATGCTGACGGGGGAGTGCAGTGCATTTTTGGTGTTTGCTGAGGCGGAAGGTCAGGTGCTTGCAGCCAACATCATGATTGACTTTTTGGATACACGAACGTATTTGCACGGCGCCTCTCGTGGAATAATGCGCAATCTCAAGGCGGCTGATGTCTTGCAATTCACGCTGATCAACGAAGCCTGTTTAAGCGGAAAAAAGTATTACGATTTTTGGGGCATTGCGCCGCCTGAGGCGGGGGAGGATCATCCGTGGTTTGGAATTACGCGTTTTAAGTCGGGTTTTGGCGGTCACGTCATTCAAATGCCAGGGACATGTGATCTTCCCACGAATCCGTTGGTGTATGGAGCGTATCGGTTGTCGAAGATGCTTAGGCGATAGTGTATCAAGAGACAATTCCGAGATCCTTTAGGATTTTCTTTGCGAGGAAATCGTCAATTTCATTGTGTCGAGGAATGGTTGAATGCGGATAACTTTGCCGCGCGGTCGAGCTCGCGCAAGTGCAGCCTTGTTTGCCTCGAGAATCATCTCAAGGGCTTCTTTGAGGTTTGATTTGGTTTCTTTCAGCGTTTTTCCTTGAGAATTTACGCCAGGAATTTCCTCAACCCAGCCAAGGTACCAGCCGTTGCGCTTTTGGAATACCGCTGTGCATTGCATATGCTCACACCATAGCAAAGAGCGATGTTGCAATCAAACAAATGAGGAGAGCCCCGTGTGGGCTCTCCTTTGAGATTGGATCGACTAGCCGATGCGCGTCGGATCCCAGTGACCGAGACCGTTACAGCGAGCGGCGAACTTCTTCTGTCCGGCGTCGACCTGCTTGGTGATGTCGACGAGACGCTGGGAGCGCGTTGCGGTGCGGTCGCATTCTGGCCAGGTACACCAGGCGTGAAGCTTTTCGACGTGCTCGGCGATGGCGAAGAGGTCGCCCATGGGTCCGAAGGTGTTGCCCTGCCAGTCGAGGTCGAGTCCGGCGATGTAGACGGTGCGTCCGGAGGTCGCGAGTCGGTTGACGACATGGACAAGATTCATGTCGAAAAACTGCGCTTCGTCGATGGCGACGACGGACGTTTTTGGCTCGACTCGTTCGAAGAGCTCGACGGACGACTCGACAACGATGGCGGGAAGACGGCCGCCGTTGCGGCAGTGGACGTCCTGCTCGGGATCGAGGGCATGTGTGAATACTTGGAGGCGGTGACTCGAGTGGTCGAGCGGCTCGATGCGAGCGATGAGCGTCTTGCTCTTGCCCGAAGATACGCAGCCTCCGACAACACACACACGTGGAATGTGAAACATGGAACGTTCCTCCGACCACGTAGTTTACGCCATCGGTTGTAAAACTTATTCACAACATGTTCACCCTAGTAAAAGTTGAACACATTTTGTCCACAAGTGTGGTAAAATATACGTATGAGGATCGGCATTGATGCGCGATTTTATGGTCCACGTGTAGGTGGGGGCGGCCTTGGCCGTTACGTCGCCGAATTAGTGTCGCACCTTCAACAGATAGATAAGGTCAATGATTACGTGCTCTTTTTACGCAAAGAAAATTTTCACGAGTGCGTAATCACTAACGGAAAGTTTGCTAAGCGCATGGTCGACGTACCGTGGTATTCACTTGCTGAGCAGCGTGTTATTCCGCAAGAAGTTGCGCAGTCTCGGGTAAATGTCATGCATTTTCCGCACTGGAATGTACCGCTCATGTTACGTAAGCAATTCGTGGTTACGGTGCATGATCTGATTTTAATCGACGATCCAAGTTCAGCTCGGGCAACTACGCGTGGTCCGTTGGTGCACGCTGTAAAATACGCCGGTTTTCGACTAGCAATCGAAAATGCAGTTCATCGTAGTAAACACATCATTGCTGTTTCAAATTACACGCGCCGTCGGATTCTTGAGCAATTCCGTGTTTCGCCTCACAAAATAACAGCTATCCACAACGGCATAGTTAAGCCGCTTGCGGTCGATCCGGTTCGTCTGAACGCGCTTGGTGTTCACTCGCCATACGTGCTGTACGTTGGTAATGCTTATCCGCACAAAAATTTGGGGTTGCTGCTGGCGGCCTT
>CAYSXU010000005.1:0-28775 GCA_964435095.1 uncultured Gammaproteobacteria bacterium
TAGCCGAACGTCCGGAAACATTTTTGCAAAAACTTGAGGAACGAAAAAAAACTTTTGAAGTCATCCTCCCCATACTCGAGTCACTCAAAGGCACGAGTCATACGCAAGTTGGCGTCACGATGTATGAAGGCACCGATGGATTTAAACAATTTTGGCAACAGCTCTACGCAAGCGGCATTAAGGAATATTGTCTGCTCACAACAGGCACGCAGCTGCTTGAATACGTCAAAGAACCGTACATGGTGAAACGCATTATTGCGGAGCGCATAAAACACGGTATTAAGAGCCGACAATTGACACCTGAAAATCCTGAAACTCGACGTTTCGTCGCTAAAGATAAACTTGAACTGCGCGAGTCGCGATTTTTACCACCGAATATTTCTCTTCCAGCTTCTATCATTCTCTTCGGCGACGATGCAGCCTTTGTCACTACACGAAAAGAGAACTCCGTTATTCTAGTGACGAGCGGAGATATTTCCGTGACACTACGCACTATGTTTGAACTGTTATGGTCGTGTGCCAAAATCACGTCATAACGAAAACCAGAGCCGCAAAGCTCTGGTCTTCTGTCAGCATTAATTTATTTCCCTTGACGCTGTTCGATCACTGTCTTGGCAACGTTATTTGGAACATCCATGTACTGGCCAAATTCCATCGTATAGCTCGCACGACCCTGGGTCATCGAACGAAGACTTGTTGCGTAGCCGAACATTTCAGCCAACGGAACAAGCGCTTTAACAAATTTGATGTTATTACGATCGCCCATCTCCTGGATCTGACCACGCTTCGAGTTGAGATCTCCCACGACCGTACCCATAAAGTCTTCCGGTGTAACAACTTCGACTTTCATGACTGGCTCAAGAAGTACCGGCTGTGCTTTACGGACAGCTTCTTGGAAAGCGAGCGAGCCAGCCATTTTGAAAGCCGCTTCGTTTGAGTCGACGTCATGATACGAACCGTCAAATACAGTCGCCTTAATGTTGATGAGCGGGAATCCGGCAAGCACACCACGATCCATAGCTTCACGCGCACCTTTTTCGATCGGAGCAATGTATTCACGTGGAATAGCACCACCTTTCACCTCGTCAAAGAACTCGAAGTTCTTTGCATCAGGCGCCGTATTCGGCTCAACGCGCAGCCATGCGTGACCGTATTGACCACGACCACCGGACTGCTTGATATAACGACCTTCGCCTTCGGCTGAACCACGAATCGTTTCGCGGTAGGCAACCTGCGGACGACCAACGTTCGCCTCTACACCGTACTCACGCTTCATGCGGTCGACGATGATCTCAAGGTGAAGTTCGCCCATACCCGCAATGATTGTCTGCAGCGAATCTGGATCGGTATGTACGTGGAAGGTTGGGTCTTCTTCGGCGAGCTTCTGAAGTGCGACAGCCATCTTTTCCTGGTCAGCTTTCGTCTTCGGTTCAAGCGCTTGCGAAATAACTGGCTCAGGGAAAGTGATCGATTCGAGGACGACTGGATGGTCTGGATCACACAGCGTGTTACCCGTAACCGTATTCTTCAAACCTACGGCGGCAGCAATTTCACCAGCGAACACCTCTTCTACATCTTCACGTGAATTGGCGTGCAAACGCACGATGCGCGAAATACGCTCCTTCTCACCAGTTGTAGTGTTAAGAACATAGGTGCCAGCCTTCACTGAACCAGAATACACACGGAAGAAAGCTAGCTTGCCAACGAATGGATCAGCTGCAATCTTAAACGCGAGCGCCGCGAACGGCGAGGCATCAGCCGGAGGGCAAACGATCTGCTTCTCAGGATCTTCTGGATCAAAACCACTGATCGGTGGAACATCAAGCGGCGATGGAAGATATTCGACAACGGCGTCGAGCATCTGTTGCACGCCCTTATTCTTCAAGGCCGAACCGCATAGGATCGGGAAGATTTTCATAGCGACGACGCCCTTGCGAAGTGCTTTTTTGAGCTCAGGAATCGAGATCTCATCACCAGCGAAATAACGCTCCATGAGCGACTCATCTTGTTCAACAATAGCTTCGATAAGCTTGGCGCGATATTCCTCAGCTTTTGTCTTCATGTCCTCAGGAACATCCGTCTCATCAATCACTTTACCCATGTCATCCTTATAGATGTAGGCTTTGCGAGTAAGAAGGTCGACGAGACCGACAAAATTACTCTCAGTACCGATTGGAAGCTGAATAGGATAAGCATTTGTCGCCAAACGCTTATGAATAGATTCGACGTCCTTGTAAAAATCAGCGCCAGTGCGATCAAGCTTGTTGATATAGCAGACACGCGGGACGTGATATTTGTCAGCTTGATGCCAGACTGTTTCTGATTGCGGTTCAACACCAGCAACGCCGTCGAAAACCGTCACGCCACCATCAAGAACACGAAGCGAACGCTCAACTTCAACCGTGAAGTCAACGTGTCCTGGAGTATCGATGATATTAATGCGATGATCTTTCCAAAAACAGGTCGTAGCAGCCGCGGTGATTGTAATACCGCGTTCACGCTCCTGCTCCATCCAGTCCATCGTGGCCTCGCCTTCATGCACTTCACCAATTTTGTGCTTCTTGCCTGTGTAATAAAGCACGCGTTCGGTCGTGGTCGTCTTTCCCGCGTCAATGTGCGCAATAATACCAATGTTTCGTACCCGATCCAGCGGATAATCGCGTTGCATAAAGGTTCAAAGTTTAGCGTGCAAGGTGAGCAAAGGCACGATTGGCATCAGCCATGCGCTGTACATCCAATTTTTTCTTGACCGAATCACCCTCACCTTTGGCGGCGAGCATAATTTCTTCAGCAAGCTTCTCAGCCATCGGCTTGCCCTTCTTGCCACGAGCGGCCAAGAGCATCCAGCGATAAGCCAAGGCAAAACGACGATCGCCACGAACTGGCATCGGAACCTGATAGTTCGCACCACCTACGCGCTTTGATTTTACCTCGACCGTCGGGACGACGTTCTTCATGGCGTTATCAAATACATCGATCGGGTTCTCCTTAGTTTCAGCTGCAATAATTTCAAAGGCATCGTAGACGACACGAGTAGCTGTGGACTTCTTACCATCTTTCATGACGTAGTTAACGAGTTTGGCGACCAAAACACTCCCGTACTTGCTATCGGGAGTGATGTCGCGCTTTGGGGCGCTTTTGCCACGCATATTACATTAGTGTTTTGGTATCCCGTTGCTTCCCACGTGGTAGTGGTACTCGAGATATATTTATTAAACTTCCCTTTCAGTTAACTGGTATGAGGCATGACTGCCAGGCGAACCCGCTGAGGACAGCCGCAGGTAAAATATCATTTTTACCGAAGCGGCGTTTCCGAACCCGGGTGAGCCGGCAGCTATGCCGAAAACCTCCCTTTACTTCTTCTTGGCTGGCGCTTTACCACCGGCCTTCGGACGCTTACTGCCGTAGCGTGAACGACCGCGATTGCGACCGTCAACACCAGTGGCGTCATAACGACCACGGACGATGTGATAACGCACACCTGGAAGATCTTTCACGCGACCACCACGAATCATGACGATCGAGTGCTCTTGAAGGTTGTGACCTTCGCCCGGGATGTAGGCCGTCACTTCGGTTCCGTTTGAAAGACGGATACGAGCGATCTTGCGCAGAGCCGAGTTCGGCTTCTTCGGCGTCATGGTGGTTACTTTGACGCAGACGCCACGCTTGAAAGGCGCGCCCTTCGGTAGCACAGTGCGCTTACGGTGAAGTGAGTCGAGCGTGTATTGCATCGCTGGCGACTTTGACTTCGTTTTGAGGACCTTGCGGCCCTTACGGATGAGTTGGTTGATTGTTGGCATAGCAAGTAAAGTGCGACGACTCTAACATAAGCGAATTTTCACGTCAATCCTTCTGGGGTGGATGACGTCCAGGTTGCAAAAACGCAAAATCGATGCTAACGTGAGCTGTTCCTCGTTCATTCTGGAGGTGTCCCGTGATTGTCACATCCGAACGTCAGCCCGTCGTACGTATCATCCTCACCGAGCACGGAGACCTGCTCGTCCCCAATCCGCGCCACTCCACGATCTACATGGACGATCCACTCTACCAGGACATCGGCGTGCACGGTGAGTTCTGCAAGGGAGCGCTCACGCTCCGACAGATCACGAGCCAGTCAGCCGTGATCGCGTGCAATGGCGGGTGCAACCTGCGCACCCATCCGATGCCGCTCCTGCGTACCTATAGGGAGCTCGACGAGCGCATGCGCAACCAGTTCCCCGATCGCTACCACTTCGACGGCTGATCACAACGTCCTCTGTCACGTCGTTCGCGAACTACGTGACCTGCCCCGTCCTCCACGCTGGAAGGCGGGGCGCTTAGTTTTACGGCATTAGATTGACGATCTTAGTTGAATATCGTACTCTGCTGCGTTACTCGTTCCTCAACCCAAGACCCGAGGCAGCCCATGCGACCTGACGAAGAGACTGAGGATGTACCAGTCTACGTCCAGCTACCCGACTCGCTCAACGCTTGGCAGCTCGCCCGCTTAGCGGTTCACTCCGACTCACGCATTCGCGAAGGCGTGGCCCGGCACTCTACCAGCAACCGCCAGACTCTCCTATTTCTCTCGGGAGATCACAACGGGCACGTCAGGCAAGCGGTTGCAGAAAGCGAGCTAGCGCCGTTTCAAGCTCTGATGTGGCTGGCCAAGGACAACATTCCCCAAGTTCGTGAGGCCGTCGCGGGAAACGCGCGAACGCCGTCTGACGCCTTGGACATGTTGGCTCGAGACACGAACTTCCACGTGCTGAAGCGGGTCGCTCGGCATCCGGCCACACGACTACCGTCGCTGTTCCTACTCGCACAGCGCGCGGTCAATCCGACGGCCTTTCTCGGGCGCGAGGAAGTCCCACTCGTGCTGCTACGCGAGATCATCAAGTACGCCGACGATAGAGGGCTCGCAGCGATCGCCCGTGACCGTCGAACGCCTCTAGAAGACATTCTCGGCTTCAAGGATCGACTCGACCTCAAAACATTTCACTCGATCAACAGACGACACGGCGGCCTTTTGCTCGAGCTCGACGAGACATCTGCTCCCAATGAGACGTCCAAAGACCCTCCGTCGATACACGATTCGACGAACGCCTAATACTTCGCCCCACTCTCCACTTTGGAGGGCGGGGCGTTTCGTTCTGTGGATAAACCGTCGAAGCTTAGCTTCGACCACTTGTCCACACTAAAAACCGCAACTCATGCCAATCATCGCATCGCACAAAGTCACTGATGGAACCTGAATAACCGCAAATGGATTAAGATTGGTGAGCAGTGAGATCAATACGAGTCCGAGCAATAGCCGCGGTCCATAAAGCATCAGCCAACGACGAATGTAGTCAAATCTTGTGCCACCCAAGACGACGTCAAGCACTTTGGATCCATCAAGCGGATAGATCGGAATCAAGTTGAAAAACAACAAAAGAAGATCAACGAAAACGAGTAGGACCAAAAATATAGCAAGCATCGTGTCAAAGCCGAGAACATTCGCCGCAAGTAAACCTCGGAACGTCAGCGCGGCAATCATAGCTAAAATAAGGTTCGCCGCAGGACCCGCAAGCGCGATGAGCAGACCGTCAACCAAGGGGTTCTTGAGGTTACGTGGATCAAACGGCACCGGCTTGGCCCAACCAAAACCAATAACAATGAGCATGACAAAGCCGAAAATGTCGATGTGCGCGAGTGGGTTGAGCGTCAAACGTCCCATGTTCTCGGCTGTCGAATCCCCGCGCCACGAACCAACGAGCGCGTGCGCAAACTCATGCACGGTTAGCGCGATCACGATCGCCGCGATCCAAACGAGACCTATCAGCGGAGCTTGGATTAGAAGGTTGAGCAACATAGTTATTCGACGATCAGGTCGGCACCGATTGACTTAAGCTTACCGTAAAGATTTTCGTAGCCGCGTTCAAGATGTTCAACGCCAGTCAAAGTCGATACACCCTCGGCGACTAGCGCAGCAATAACGTACGCAAGGCCCGCGCGAATGTCAGGCACAACCATATCTGTGGCTGTAAGCTTAGCTGGACCTTTGATGACAGCACTGTGTTTATAGTTATGATCGCGGAAACGACATGCAAGCTCACCAAGACAATTATCAAATAACGAAACATCAGCGCCCATCTTTCTCAAAACTTCGGTATAAGCAAAACGTTCTTCATACACCGTTTCATGCATGACCGACGTACCTTCGGCTTGAGTAAGCACTACCAGGAATGGCTGCTGCCAATCAGTTGAAAATCCCGGAAAGGTATCAGTCTCAATCTGCATGCCTCGATAATGACCATTACCAATGAATCGAATGCCGTCCTCCTTCACCTCATACTCTCCCCCAACAAGACGCACTGCATTGAGAAACGTAATGACATCTTGGTGACGGGCGCCTTCAACGAAAATATCACCATGTGTGGCCAGTGCAAGCGAGGCGAACGAAGCCACCTCAAGACGATCAGGAAGTACTGTATGCTCACAGCCATGCAGCTTTTCAACACCTATAATTTCAATGTCGCGCCCAGCACCCAGCTCGATGATGGCACCCATCTTCTGAAGCATCATGATCAAACTAATGATCTCCGGCTCAATAGCCGCGTTACGCAATACCGTTCGACCTTTGGCGAGAACGCCAGCGAACAGCACCGTCTCAGTGGCACCAACCGATGGATACGGCAACTCAATTACCTTTCCCTTCAAACCACCTGGCGCCGTCGCACGATATCCGTCAGCATCAGCCTCGATCTTCGCACCCATTTGCTCAAGCGCATCCAGGTGAAAGTTAACTGGACGCGGGCCAATCTTATCGCCACCGAGCGTTGGCACGTACGCCTCGCCTGTTCGATGTAACAGCGGAGCAAGGGCCAAAATCGCCAGACGGTTCTTGCGCGACAACGACATGGCCGAGGTTGATGCAATGTGCGGCACGTTGATGCGCAACGAATGATCGTTTATCTCGGTCGTTGCACCCAGCGTCGTTACAAGCTCACGTGCTATGTCTGTTTCTTGTTGAAGCGGGACGTTATGCAGCACAATTTCGTCCGCCGTTAACAGCGACGCGATGATCATTTTTGACGTAGCATTTTTAGCACCCGCAACTTTGACCCGTCCCTGAAGCGGTTTGCCGCCGGTAATCTTGAGCGTAGAAGGCATAGAGATAATTCCGACCCAGTATTACAAAAAACACAGCGCCCCGCCAGCCAATGGCCAGCGGGGCAAGCATTCACGACGTTTTACGCTCACGATCCCAGTCGATCCCGTACCGATCCGACGCCCACCACTTAGCGAGCACAACGTCCCACACGATCTTTTCCTTGTAGCGGAAATGACTGAAGTGGTCAGTGGCGAATTCACCGTTGAGGTGCGTCGTGAGATAGGTCACCTGGTGCTCGACCGACGGCAGAAAGTCTGAACGGCCAGGTTGACGGTACCGGCCAACGATCTTCTTATCGCGGTAGTTTGGATCACGAAAACGATTTGGACCGCCGGTATCCGGCGTCTCGATGAGCTCATCGACCCAGAGCTTCCTACGCGCCAGCTCAACGAACGATGAAATATCATCAACGGTCGCAGCGCGTGTGACGCCGCCTTCTTCGATCGCGACCAGCACATGACGCAGTGCACGCCGATCGTTGAGTTTGCCGCCACGCTCGAGCTTGATGACCGCGGAAACACGCGACTTCGGACGACTGTGCGTTTGCACGTAGTAGGTGCGCCCGTTGTCTTTGGCCACGCGGCACGAGAACACCGCCTCCCTCGCGACGCAGCCCTCCGGAATACTCTGATGCGTAGCAGACCCAACGAGGATATTCAGATCCTCAACGACATGGTTAGCCGCTGCCGGGTTGAGCACAAAACTCACTCGACGCATAACGCGATCCTCAGGCTCGAAGAGCTTACGCCGCGCGAGCAAGTTGATCCACGTGAGATCACTCGTCACGAGCTCGAATGGATCGACAGCTCCGATCGCCACGAACTGCGAAGCGATCGCGAGCTTGCGACGAGCCTCCATGCGCGACGCACGATCCAGGCGATGGTCTCCTCCGTCGATGCCGTCATCCATGAACCTGAACAGCAGTTCGGGGTCATTGCACGATCCGATCTCGTCGACGGGATCAATACGATCACGATAGTCGACCAGGTACTTGTCGAGCACACTCTGAATACCAGTCTGCGTATCCTCGAGCGCGCGCCCGAAGCGCTGACGGAACTCAGACACGCCGCCGATCAGCACTCGCACTGCGGCATCGTCATTGCCGCGTACCTGACACCAGGCCAGAAACAGCGCGTCGATGGACGTCGGCGCAGAAATGCGCTTGGCCTGTCGACCAATGATGGGCACAAGATCCCATTCTTCTTCGAACGAGCGAAAGAATAACGACTCGTCAGGCTGAAAGGGTTGTGACAGAATTTCCCCCGAAAGTGGCGGACCACATACTACGTCAACCATTACAAAAAGCAAACACTCCAGTTCACTGGAGTGTTTGCTCGCCCGACGGTGCGCTCGTGAGATGGCCCGAAAGCCATGTGGCCCATTTCGCTCTACGAGCTACGTTTGGGCGCTGAGTCCGCGTGTGCCCTACATTCAAGGGCCGCTCGCACGATGAAATCATCGTTTGTTGTCTGGACTCTTTCACGAATTGATTAGGCAAATCACGAAACCGTCGGGTGTATATAGATTAACGCTGATTGTTTGAAATGAAAAGATTAACGCGAATTTGCGTTAATCCGTTCATAATCTGCGTAATGTTATTTTACTGGGAAATGGTATGGGTCAGTGACCTTCGAATACGCCAACAGCTCTTCGGGCTTGAACCAGACCGCAACCTCTGACTCACCCTCTTCCGGCGAACCTGAAGCATGAATAAGGTTAAAGATTCCAACACCCTTCGAATCAGCGTAGCCAAACGACATATGCGAGTAGTCGCCACGGATCGTTCCTGGAGCAGCCGACTTTGGTTCCGTTGAACCAATCATTTTGCGAACGACTTCCACCATATCAACACCTTCAAGCGCGAGCGCGATGATTGGACCCGAAGTAATGAGCTCGATCATCATCTGTCGCACATGTTCACCACGACGCTGTGCTAAGTCTTCTGTGTAGTGCAACTTGGCAGTGTCAGCATCTGAGACCAACATCTTAAGGCCAATCATGCGAGCACCAACGCGCTCAAAACGAGTAATAATTTCGCCGACGATACCGCGCTGAATCGCGTCAGGCTTGAGAAGAACAAGGGAACGTTGCAAGTCTGCCATACAAAAATATCGCAAGAATTTGCCCAAAGTCTATGAATAAAACAGAAGGTTGTCAATGACTACATCAGAAGATAAACTTGCCAATCTCATAAAACTCAGTTAAGCTCGCTCGTCACGTTTGGAGGATTTATGGGGCGCGTCTTTACGCTGGAAGAACTCGATCAAGGCCAGGTGCCCTTTCACGACAGGTTCGCTTCACTCGCGGAACTCATTCGAGTGAACTCAACCGACCAGGCGTTCATCCTGGCGGCGCTCGTCTACGGCTCGTACCTCAAACGGCCGCGACAGGACTTCAACTGTCGCAGCGATCTGAACGTACTCGCCATCTATGACCATTCGCCCTCGAGGATGGCTCGTAGGAAATTCGCGCACTGGTACGAATACGCCAGGTGCGAACACGTACCGCTCAGTCTCATCACGGTCGACCAGATGACTGCCATCAACGGCGGCTGCCCCGTCTCACCGACTTGGCTCAACGAACTCCGCTGGGCTCAAGAGAATGGCGGCGTACTGCTAGGCTCGGTGAGCGACTTCCTGGACAGGCCGACGATCGACGCCAAAACAGACTTCGTCGTCTACGTCACGCGTGAATTGGCCAAGCTGGAAAGAGACCTCAATCGGCGTTACGAACAGACGGAAACGGAACGCTGCGCCACGCGTAGCCGAGCGCTAAGTTCGCCTCTGCACGCCGTCCGCAAACTATTACAGGTGCGCGATCTCCCATGTATTGGTCTCGAAAAGCACCAGCTGATCGAGTTCGTACGCGAGTCGACTTCGGTCACGCTGGCCAACATGCTCACGGAAATCTCCATGGCCGACGCGGCGCTCACAACCGCCACACACCTGGTCTTCCAAGATCACGGCAAGTACGCCGACGTCTACACTGACGCCCTGCGCGAAGTCGACAAGGTCGTGCCACTGGCGCACCTCGTGCTGTGGCGACTCGCCAACGACTTCTGCAACGACCGCTAAACGCTAACGCCCGCCTCTTCGTGAGGTGGGCGCTTCTTTTTTTTACCATAACTGCAAATAGTTCACTGCTGGCTCTCCACCATCGGTCTCAATGCGCACGTCACCACCCTGATCGGTACGAAATATCTCAGCGCCCACTCGTTGTAAACGATCGATCACGAAAGGCGTTGGATGACCATAATCGTTATCAGCACCGACAGAAATAACCGCAATATCCGGCGTTACCGCATCTAGAAATACTTGGCTGGTCGAGGTGTCGCTGCCATGATGACCAACTTTAAACACGTCGACATGTGACGTTTCAATAGACGCCTCAACCGATGACGGCGCATCACCCGTCAACAAAACCGAGGTTTCACCATATTTCAAGAGAGTTATAACCGATTGATCATTGGCGTTTTTTTCAGCCATGCCCTGTACTGACGCGTCCGGCCAAAGAACTTCAAGTTTAACTTCATGACCGAGATCGATCGTGCCACCCTGCGCCACAAAAGTCTGGTCGACACTGGTTAGAAATTCGTTCGCTTGTACGCCATGATGCAAGGCGCCACTTGTATAAACCGTCGAAACGTCAAATCGTCGAACAACATCATTGAGCCCTGTCACATGATCGGCGTCGCCGTGCGTTAATAAAATTGCATCCAAAGTTCGATCCCACGGCGGCAAGACCGCAGTTAATTTTTCAATCACGACGTTCGACGGCCCGCCGTCTATCAATATATCGCGTCCAGGACCGTCAATATATATTGCATCGCCTTGCCCCACATCAAACACCCAAACAGTCACCGGCTTGGCTGATGTAGCATTCACTTGTCGAGCGATTACCAGAAATAGAATAATAACAACAGCTCCGCTCATCGTTGCCCAGGCGGGCATAACGGATTCGATTGTAGAAGCAGGTCGACGCGACAACCAAGTCACACTCAACACACTTATAACTAGCGCGGCTAGCACCAACCAAACGCGACCACCTTCAAAAGGCAAGCTAGCTAGCGGTAAATCAGCTAAAACTAAAATTATCGAACTGACTGTGGTTAGTCCGAGCCAAGCCGGCAAACCAACAATCGCTGCCACCGAAGTCGAAACCAAACTAACAATCAAAACCACGGCACCAGCAGCCATGATATACGGCACAAACGGCAAGACTAGCAGGTTCGAAAGTGGTGCAATCAGAGAAAGCTGTCCAAAACTCATGATAATAAGCGGCAACGTGGCCAGAGTGGCTGCCAAGGTTGACGATAGCGCCTCGCGCACTCCCCCAGTATTTGGTACAAAGGCCAATTGACGACTAATGAGTGGTGTAAACAAGAGTAGTCCGAGCGTCGAAAGAGCTGATAGCTGAAAACCGATATCGTCACGCAGCAGACGCGGCTCAAACATCAGCATGCCAACGATTACCAATAAAAAAATGTTACGCAGACTGGTACGTCGTCCAAGATGTTCTGCTAGCAACACCAAAGCCCCCATGATCGCGGCACGTATAACCGGAGCTTCAGCACCGGCTAAAATTGCGTAAATAACTAGTCCAACCAACACCATGAAAAACGCCTGTCGCCGCCACAACCCAACAAATATCAAACCGGCCATTAATAGTTTAGCTACGATCGACACGTTATAACCCGAGGCCGCCACGATGTGTGACGTTCCAGTTATGGCGAATCGATCAGTCCATGCATCTGAAAAACGGCTCGTACCAAGCAATAGACCCGACAAAAGAGCCGCATGTGGCTCGCCAAACGTCCGCTCAATGTGATCAATCATCCATTCACGACCTCGACCAAGACGATCAAATAAACTCAAATTAATACTCGTGATAACGGTCGGTGAAATGTACGTACGACAGATGGCGTAAATATCTCGCGCCGCCAAATATCGGTCATAAGCGAAGCCTTCAATTGCCTTTGGTGACTCAAGTTCGCACACCAAAGACGTTCGGTCGCCAGGCATGAGACGCGGATAAGTCGGCATGGTAAGTAATATATGGTCCTCAACTTGTTTCCCGTCGATAACCAGCCGATCAAGCGTCAAACGCTGCGACATCTCACCCACATCGCGTGACGTAACCGTTCCCTCAACCACACGTTCGCTGCCAACTAGCCAAGCCACAGATTCAGCCGACGGACCAGCCACACTTAAACGCCATACACCGAAACCAAAACCGATAGTCACTAATCCAACCAACAACACGCGTTGATCAATCGGCGCACGCGACATGACAAATAGCGTACTAAGCGCCGTAACCAACCAGCCAACGGCAATGCCCCACGTACTCGTCACCCACGAAGCAACGAATACGCCAATTAGGCATCCAACAAGGATGCCAGAAAGTACCACGCTCGCTGTTGCGCGGGAAGGAAAAATCACAACGTCGACGACAGATCGACCAGCCAAGCATAGCAAGAATAAAAAACGACCGAAATCCCTGTGGGAATCTCGGCCGCTTTTTTTTCTAAACCACGAAGTTCACTAGCTTTCCCCTGACGTAAACTATTTTCTTTGGCTCATCGAAAAGATACTTAGCAACATTCTCTTCAGCTCTTGCTTTAGTGACAACATCCGCCTCGGCTGCGTCAATCGCCATCGTTATCGTTCCTCGTAATTTACCATTCACTTGCACCGCGATAGTGACCTCGTCCTCGGCTGCAAGCGATGAATCAGCCTGCGGCCAAGCCTGCTGTTCAACAAATCCCGACATATCTAGCTGCTCCCAGAGCTCATTAGCAACGTGAGGAGCAAACGGCACAAGAATACGCAGGAAGAGAGCGAACGAGTCCTTGGAGATCCCACCATGTTCTTGCACAGTATTCGCAAAAGTCATCAATGCGGCTACCGCGGTATTAAAGCGGAATCCTTCAATATCATCCGTTATCTTTTTAATGACTTGATGAAGCGTACGCGTTACTTCTGGTGATTCAACCTCGACGATCTTCTCAGCCAGACGCACCGTCTTCTCAAGAAAACGTCGCACACCAATCACACCGTTGGTTGACCACGGCACCGGCTCCTCAAAAGGACCCATGAACAACTCGTAGACACGCAACGTATCGGCACCGTGTTCCTGTACGATTTCATCTGGATTGACGACGTTGCCTTTTGACTTAGACATCTTCGTACCATCTTCAGCCATGATGAGACCATGACTATGACGGCGAGCATATGGCTCAGACGTCGGCAAATGGCCGCGATCGAACAAGAATTTGTTCCAGAAGCGCGAATACAACAAGTGAAGCGTCGTATGCTCCATGCCGCCGTTATACAAATCAACCGGCATCCAGTACTTAAGCGCCTCCGGTGATGCGAATGCTTCACTGTTGTTGGCATCAAGATAGCGCAAGAAATACCAACTTGAACCCGCCCAGTTTGGCATGGTATCCGTTTCGCGCCTTGCTACGCCCCCACACTCCGGACAATTCGTGTTCACGAACTCGGGAATAGCGGCAAGCGGCGACTCCCCTGTATCCGTTGGTTCATATTTTTCAACGTCCGGAAGTCTCACAGGCAGTTGCTCGACAGGGACAGCCACCCATCCATGCTCTTCACAATGAACGAGCGGGATCGGTTCGCCCCAGTATCGCTGACGACTAAATACCCAGTCACGCAATCGATACGTCACCTTCTTCCGTCCACCGGCCTTCTCGATAATCGCTTCCAAGACCTCGTCGCTCGTTTTCCCGTTAAACTCACCTGAGTTCACGAGCACGCCCTTCTCGGTCATGGCTGACGTATGCTCGTACTGGCCCCAAATATACGGACCATCAACAACATTCACCGTCTTCCCCGCCTCGTCACGAGGAACCCAAACCGGATCGTGCTTTTCACGCTCTTCTTCAACAACATCAAATGCCTCGTCGCCGTCGGCTTCAAAAGCTAAGACGCGAATGTCGGCATAACGATTCTGATTTTTGTGACCTGCAAAATATTCTGTTTGGATGGCGATCGGAAGCTCGCGAACAAACGTCACGTTGTGAAGCCCAGTCTCCTCCGCAATTTCGCGCAACACCGCCTCTTGTCCGTCTTCACCCTCTTCAACGCCACCAATAATAAACGTTGACGGAAACTTGCCATCTGGACGCTGGTTCGCCTTCCAGTTCAGCATAAGAATGGCTCCGTCACTCTTGCGGCTTACAATGGCGTGCACCGTCTTGCGACGAATCGTCTCAACGCCCTCACGTGGCGGATTCTCGGATTCGATGAAATGCTTTGCGATCACCGGCTTCACGGGAAGCTCGTACGCTGTTGCGAACGCAAAATCACGCTCGTCGTGCGCCGGAACGGCCATAACTGCTCCCGTTCCGTAATGCGGCAAAACGTAGTCAGCAATCCAAACCGGCACCTGTTCGCCATTCACGGGATTCGCTGCATATGCGCCAGTGAACACGCCGGTCTTCGTCTGCGTGTCATCACCTCGCTCAATATCGGTCTTCTTTCGAGCGGCCGCCACATAGGCGTCAACCGCGGAACGCTGTTCGTCCTTCACCACCTCGCCAACAAGCGGATGCTCGGGCGAAAGCACAACGTACGTTACGCCAAAGAGCGTATCGGGTCGCGTCGTAAACACGGTGACTGTCTTGCCGTCTTCAAGCGCGAAGTCAATCTCGACGCCTTCGCTTCGTCCAATCCACTCCTCCTGCTGCTTTTTGATCTTGGGGAGATAGTTCACGTCCTTCAAGTCCTCAAGCAAACGATCGGCGTACTTGGTGATGGCAATCATCCATTGTTCCTTTTCACGCTTCTCAACCGAGCCGCCGCAGCGTTCGCACTTGCCGGCAACGACTTCTTCGTTCGCAAGACCAATCTTGCAGCTTGGGCACCAGTTAATCGCTATCTTCGTTTTATACGCGAGACCAGCTTTAAAAAACTCAAGAAACATCCATTGCGTCCATTTGTAGTACGCCGGATCCGTAGTGTTGATTTCGCGCGACCAATCAAAACTAAAACCCATCGACTTCAACTGACGTCGGAAATTGTCGACGTTGCGCTTGGTAACAACGGCCGGAGGCAATCCCATTTTAATCGCGTAATTCTCCGTCGGAAGTCCAAACGCATCCCAACCCATTGGGAACAATACATTCTTTCCTTCCATGCGCTTCTTACGCGCAACAACGTCAAGCGCTGTGTAGCTGCGAGGATGCCCAACGTGGAGACCTTCGCCCGAAGGGAAAGGAAACTCAACAAGCGCATAAAATTTCTCCTTTTTGGAGCCGTTTTCTGCGTGAAAAATTTTCGCGTCTTCCCAACGCTGCTGCCATTTCGCATCTATTCCTTTGTGATCGTAGGACATACGGCAAGCATCGTATCGAGATGGAGCGAAAACTGCAAAATTAGCTCTCCTGTCCGCCCTCAATCGAAAAACCGGCCTCCATCCAACCCATAAGGCCGCCTTCGAGACGATCGACCGAGACGTATCCAAGCTTCTTCAAGCCAGCAATAGCCTCTCCGCCCTTACCAAGCTCGTCGTATTCACCGTAGACCACGATTTTCGCATCTTTGTCCGATAAACAGCGCTGACATTCATCAGCCGATGCCGTCGACGGAAGGTTGATCGCACCGGGAATATGCCGATGCTGATAACTATGCGTATCCTGCAGATCAACGAGCGTAAAAATTTGGCCGGCATCAAGCGCGGCTTTGAGTTCTTGGGGCTTCATACATCAAATAGTTTAGCATCTTTGAGCTGACGTCTGCGAATAAGTTGGTTGACGTAACTATAGGCATACGATACCGTATTTCCATCGAGCGTGGTGATCATCACCATCAACTCTCGGTGTCACAAAAATTACTCCCCAATGCACGATTAATTTTGTGCTTGGGGAGATTTTTGTTCTGTGAGGCTCAGGATATGGGCCGATGGTGATATGGGTAACATGCTCGATTTGACACCGAGAGTAACGAGTTCGAGTCTCGTTCGGTCCACCAACAGAGCCTCGACCAGCCAATCCCGTCGAACTATTCGGCGGGATTGTGCTTAAAATAGTCATCAAGCTTTCCAAATGCTGCCTTACGCATGCTTACCTGATTCTTTTCTTCGGCGTTCATCTCTGCAAATGTTAAATTCTTTTCTTCAAGCTCAAAAATTGGATCCCAGCCAAAACCATAATCACCACGTGGCTGAACAATCTGGCCACGAAGTGCGCCCTCAAAGAATACGGGCTCTAATCCTTGTTTTTGATAGCCGATCCAGGTAACAGCAGTGGCTTTTGTATCAAGCGTTCGTTCTGCTAGTGTCGCAAGCCCATCCACACCCTTCGCCTTTAGGAACCACTTAATCAACGGCCCAGGAAGACCATTGAGCGAATCAAACATAAGCGACGTATCTTCAACGACACACTCGTCTGTATATTTGAGAGCTTCTTTAAGCTTCGCTGTAATGACTTCCCTAGGATCAAGCGATTGGATCTC
Organism: uncultured Gammaproteobacteria bacterium; assembly: GCA_964435095.1. Taxonomy (GTDB): domain Bacteria; phylum Patescibacteriota; class Patescibacteriia; order UBA9934; family UBA9934; genus CAIKHN01. Next base: position 16,609 of record CAYSXU010000005.1, read on the forward strand.
AGGCAAATCAATATCAAGTTGCTGAAGATTTGGAATAATGGATCTCGCCTCCTCAAATTTGCTCTTATTTCCTGTAATAAATATTAGGCTCATAGATTTTTGCACAAGAATAGCAAAACCATTACTATCCTGTCATGCCATCTCTTCCTCAACCTCTTCTCGATCGCCTTGAACGCCAGTTTGGCAAAGGCTCACGCGACGCTATCGTCGCCGCTTTTGGTGCTGAACGCAGGCCAACGCTTCGTACCAACACTATCAACGCAACCGACGAAGAGGTCATGGCCGCCTTTCGTGATGTCGCGATCCAATTCGAACGCGTCAAAGGCATTCCCCATGCATTTGCAATCAAAAATCGAAAAGATAAAGAGTTACTTGAACTTACACTCACTCAAAAGGGTAAAATCTATCTTCAAGGCCTGACTTCGATGCTCCCACCGTTGATTCTAGATCTAAAACCAGGCGAAATGATTCTAGACTTATGCGCAGCGCCGGGTAGTAAAACGTCACAAATGGCGGCGATGATGAATAATCGCGGCAATATTGTTGCGTGCGAAGATAATGAAATACGCTTTCAAAAACTCGTGAACACAATGCGTGTTCAAGGTGCAACTGCCGTCGAATCAAAAAACATCGATGCAACGCTTTTGCATCATGAGATGCCCGAAGCGTTTGATAAAATTTTAGCCGACGTCCCCTGCGGCGCTGAAGGGCGCATCAACAGCAAAGATGTTCGCTCGTTTAGCTTCTGGTCCGAAAAGAACATTATCGCCAACGCCAAACTACAACGTCGCCTCCTGCGCTCCGCCGTCGCCATGCTTAAACCCGGCGGAACGCTCGTCTACTCGACCTGTACACTCGCACCTGAAGAAAATGAAGACATGATCACGTGGCTGCTTGAAGAATATCCATTCATGAAACCTCAGCCCGTCACACTTCCCTTCTCCTCGCGCAAAGGTCCACACGGCGAAGCGACGCTCCTGCCAAGTAAAGATTACGAGGGGTTCTTTGTTGCAAAGCTCGTAAAGAAAATCTCATAACCGCGTATCTCAACAATTTTAATGTCATAACACTCGAGCTCGTCTCGGGTGTTTTCGTTTCCGAACAAAAACCGTACAATGCAAATGTATGGACCTCTTCGACTCCACCATCCAAAAACCCTCCCCCGCCTCGCCGCTTGCCGATCGCATGCGACCCGAAACGCTCGACGAGTTTGAAGGGCAAGAAAAGGCCGTTGGGCCGGGATCGGTTTTGCGTACCGCGATAGAGAAAGACGAAGTTCCGTCGCTCATTTTGTGGGGTCCGCCGGGAACAGGCAAAACAACGCTCGCTCGCATCATCGCGAAGATGACCAAATCGCGCTTTGAGCCGTTTAGCGCAGTGAGCGGAAGCGTGAAGGATGTGCGCGACATCATTAAAATCGCCGAAGATCAACGCAAGTATTACGGCAAGAAGACTATTCTTTTTGTCGACGAAATTCATCGGTTCAACAAATCGCAGCAAGATGCATTCCTGCCGTCAGTTGAGAGCGGCATCATTACGCTGATCGGCGCTACAACAGAAAATCCGTCATTCGAAGTCAACGCGGCTCTTTTGTCACGAGCACGCGTTATTGTGCTCGAACAATTACAACCCGAAGCCATTTCACACGTGATCCGACGAGCAATCAGCGACAAAGAACGCGGCCTCGGCAACAAGAACATCAAAATAAGCGACGAAGCCATTGAGTCGCTTGCCATGCTTGCAAACGGCGACGCGCGCATGGCGTTGAACACCTTGGAATTTGCGGTGAAAACATCACCTGAACGCAAAGGCGTCATTACCGTAAACAACGAAACCATCGCCAAAGCACTCGCGCGAACACATTTGGTGTACGACAAAGCCGGCGAGGAACACTACAACATCATTTCAGCGCTCCATAAATCCATGCGCGGCAACGACGCAAACGCGGCGATCTATTGGCTCGGGCGTATGCTCGAAGCAGGCGAGGATCCCCTGTTTGTAGCGCGACGTCTTGTTCGATTTGCAAGCGAAGACATTGGCATGGCAGATCCAAATGCACTCGTACAAGCCGTCGCCGCCTACCAAGCCTCGCACATGATCGGTATGCCTGAGTGTAACGTCGTGCTTGCGCAATGCGTCGTCTATCTCGCTAAAGCCCCAAAGAGCAACGTCATGTACGTCGCATACAATGCGGTCAAAGACGACATCATGAACCTCCCCAACGAGCCCGTACCCCTCCATATCCGCAACGCGCCAACTAAACTCATGAAGAATCTCGGCTACGGCAAAGGCTACAAATACACACCCGAGTACAAAAACGCGCAGGACGCACAACAAGATTTTCTCCCCGAGAAGCTCAAGCATCGAAAGTACCTAACAGACTAAATGAAACCCTCGGGTTCACGTAGAACCCGAGGGGTGGTCGCGGCAGGCGCGACAAGAAAAATGGAACAGCGAACGACCCGGAAAATCTGATAGACGTACACGTCTGAATGAAGTGAACGTCCCTTCACGTAACCGTATCCCTGTTCCATGAGAGAAGTGAAGCGAGTAGTCGTCAGGGCTGTTACCACGAACATGAGCCGCCGACCCAGCTGTCTCTTTCCGGGTCTACGGGAGACGCAACGGCTCACCGTGCCGAATACTCGCTTCGACAATTCGAGCTTACGTGATCTACTCCTGCTTGCCAAGCCAACGCTCGGCATCAAGCGCGGCCATGCACCCGGTCCCGGCCGCAGTTACCGCTTGACGATAGGCGTGGTCCATGACGTCTCCGCAGGCAAATACCCCTTCAATATTCATTTTTGTCGATCTCGACTCCGTCACCAAGTAGCCCTTTTCGTCAGTCGTTAATTTGCCCTTAAACAAGTCAGTATTCGGTTTGTGGCCGATAGCAACAAAAAATCCTGCACACGGGATTTCGTTAATTTCACCCGTGATCACATTTCGTGTTCGTACTCCCGTCACTTTATCGTCGCCCAAAATCTCTTCAATAACCGTGTTGACGACAATAGCGATTTTTGGATTATTTCGTGCCTTATCGACCATGATTTTTGACGCTTTAAACTCATCGCGACGATGAATGAGCGTCACCTTGCTTGCAAAGCGCGTTAGAAACGTGGCCTCTTCCATAGCTGTATCTCCCCCACCAACGACAATAATTTCTTTTCCGCGGAAGAAAAATCCGTCGCACGTCGCGCACGCTGAAACACCCTTCCCCTGCAAGCGCTCCTCACCTGGAACACCGAGCCACATGGCGGACGCGCCGGTCGCGATAATGACCGCTTTCGCAGAAACCTCAACACCGTTCGCCGTTTTCATGATAAATGGCCGCTGATCCAAATTGATCTCGGTGACGATGTCCTCCATAAATTCTGTACCAAAACGCAAAGCTTGTTTCTTCAGCTTTTCCATGAGATCAGGCCCCATTACCCCGTCAGCCTCACCCGGCCAATTCTCAACATCACTTGTCAACGTCAATTGACCGCCAGGCTGCATGCCAGCAATCAACAACGGACTCAAATTTGTACGAGCCAAATAAATAGCCGCCGTATATCCAGCTGGCCCAGAACCAATAATAACGATATCGCGAGATTCCATATAATATGACAAAACGACGACATATTCCCAACCGGGTGCAGCCGGGAACGATGTCGTCGTTTTGGCTTAAAGATGTTTTGCAATACGGTCCGTAAGTGCCTGGGGTGTCATAGCACCCGAAAACTGCTCGACCACACTGCCGCCCTTCATGAGCATGAAAGTGGGGATGGACAGTACGTTATAACGCTGCGCCAAATCAGGAGACTCATCAACATTCACTTTCACCACCGTAACATCCGGATTCTCCTTAGCGTAGGCCTCAATAACCGGCGCCATCATCTTACATGGACCGCACCACGGCGCCCAAAAATCAATGAGCACAGGATTTGACGACTGAAGGACAACGGCATCAAAGTTTGAAGAATTGATTTCCATAGTTTGGACAGTTTAGCGCAATTCGTTTCGCTCACCAAGTGGATTACTTTGCTCCTTCAACCACAAGTGTTCTTGCTTGAATTTCTTCACTATAAGCTTCAAGCTGATCACCAATTTCAATTTTAGTTTTTCCAATGAATGACAAGCCGCAGTCTTGGCCAGCCAGCACATCTCGGACTGAAGTCTTTCCACTTTGAAGAGCTTCAATCTTACCTTCGCCAACCATCTGGCCAGCGCGCAGTACGCGCAACGTAGCGTTCGGAGTAAATTTACCTTTTTTCACCTTTGCACCAATGATCATGCCTTTGTCATGCTTCTTAAAGACGGCCAGCACTTCGCCTGAACCAAGTTCAGTGTAGACCTTCTCAGACGGAATAAGCTTTTTCAGGTGTTCAACAACGTTTTCGAACAACTTATAAATCACTGAGTACTCTTCAATAACAACGTGCTTATCGCGAGCAAGTTCAAGCGCGGCCGCCGTCTCTTTCACGCTGAAAGCGAGCACAATCGCCTGCGACGCCTCAGCCCGGAGAACATCGGCATCGGTCACATTTCCCAGTCCTTTGCCAACGATCTGAACTCCCACGTGCGGGTTGTTGATCTTATCGAGCATGCCGATAATTGCCTCAAGAGAGCCAAGCACGTCAGCCTTAACCACCAAATTCAAAACTACTTTCTGGTCACCGCTCTTTTCCTCTTCTTCCGTCTTTTGAACAGACTTTACGGCCGACATTTCAGCCACACCAGACTTACGAATCGGCTGAGCTTTAATTTTTGCGAGTGCCTCAACATCCGCTGGAACCTCCAAAATATCACCAACCGAAGGCGCATCTTTAAAGCCCAGAATTTTTACTGGAGTTGACGGCGGAGCTTCTTTAATAGCCTTGCCATCAAACGACTTCATGGCGCGAACGCGTCCATACAGTACGCCGCGCACGCCGATCGGATCTTGAAGACGAAGCGTACCGGCCTGCACCACGATGGTCGCAACCGGTCCCTGCCCCTTGTCGATGTGCGATTCAATAATCGTACCAACCGCATGACGGTCAGCATTTGACACTAAATGTTCTTTTTCAAGATCGGCTACCAAAAGCAACATGTCGAGCAGCTGATCGATATTCTCTCCGCTCTTAGCAGAGACCGGGACGCAAATTGTTTTACCGCCCCAATCCTCAGACACGAGACCGAGCTCGGACAGTTGACTCTTAACATGCTCAACATTGGCTCCTGGTTTATCGATTTTGTTGATTGCGACGACAAACGGAAGTTTGGCAGCTTTGATGATGTCGATAGCTTCCTTAGTTTGTGGACGCATGCCGTCGTCAGCTGCAATGACCAAAATAGCAATATCGGCCACCTTGGCTCCACGCGAACGCATAACCGTAAAAGCCTCGTGACCAGGCGTGTCGATAAACGTTAAACGACGTCCATCTTTTTCAACCTGATAGGCACCAATGTGCTGCGTAATGCCACCAGCTTCAGTATCGATAACACGCGTCTTTCGAATAGTATCGAGAATAAGCGTTTTACCATGGTCGACGTGACCCATGACAACGATAACTGGCGGACGAGCCGTCAGCTTGTCGACTTCCTTGGCTTCCTCCTCCTTAACCTGCGCCATGCGATCAGACGCCAAGTCATCGATACTAATCTCTTTCTCTTCGGCGTGATCCGCAATAAAACCGAGGTCCTCTGAAATGATGCTAGCTGTTTCGTAATCAATACGCTCGTTAAGCGAAGCTAAGATGCCAGAGCGCATAAGCTCCTGCATGACCTTAGCTACTGGCAAATTAAGCGCGGTCGCAAAATCACGCACCGAAATGGTGGCCGGAATGCTGACACGTGGAGCATCACCCGTCTTAACCTGTTCTTTAAGCGCAGCTCGAGCTTTCTGATCCTCCATTTTCTTTTGGAGGTACTGACGTTTCTTATATTCCTGCCAGGCATTCATGATACGTCCCGCATCGCGGTCCGGAATCTTGATGGCCTTATTGCCGATGTCAAAGCCGAGCTCAGGGAGCTTTGAGCGCAATTCTTCAGTAGGCACGCGCAGGCGGCGCGCGAGTTCGGAAATATTCATGTCGCGGAGTGTAGCGGAATTTAGACAGGGTGGCAAGCCAGACGGTGTTCGGAGTTTATTGACTCAATCAAGCAATAAGAGTACTTTCCCGTCTCGCAAGGAGACTCACATGCACCTTCACTCACTCCACCAATCGTTCGTCTTTCTGGCTGGCGCTGGACCGCTTGGTCGCGCCATTGCCCAGATGATCATCTACGCTGATGGACGAATCATCGCGATCGACGCCAACCAACAAACAGCCGAAGCGCTATGCGACCTGAACCACGGCGAGGTCGTCCTGCCCTACGTAGCTGATCCCTGGAAAACGGCGGACATCGTCAACCTGTCGAGAAAGCTCGGAGATCTATTCGGCTCAGAAGACGGCTACGATCATGTCATCCTGACCTTCGATAGGTCAGCGGATCCAAGAGACGCCGTTGGCTGGAAAGATCGGCTGAACCTGATTCTCGATCACGTTTCACCGAAGGCGGCCAGTCCGCAAGTCATCCTGGTCCTTCCACGCGACCAGCGCAGCCAGTGGTTCGCGAGTCTAGTGGACGAAATCGTCACACTGCGTCGCAAGTCGACCGGCCAACCGTACCGACTGCACAAGGTCTATCTCATGCCCGACAAGGAACTCGGACTGAAGCCATCCCTTGAAGTTCGCGCCGCGCGCATCATCTGTGCCGCGCTCTACCTTTTCCCGGATCATGACCAGGAATTGACCGTCACCGGCTAAACAACCTCACGCCCCGCTAGCTCGTTTGAGCCGGCGGGACGTCTTCGTTTATTTCTGGCATGTCGGACAGTAATGTGTTCCACGCTGGGCTAACACGATTTTCTTTATGGGAGTCTGACACGTACTACACGGCTCACCTCCACGACCATACACTCGAAGAAAGGCCAAAAAACCACCGCGCACTCCGTCGGCGTCAACGTAGTCACTTGCACTCGTCCCTTTTTGCGCGATCGAATCATTCAGAACTGATTGAATCTCCTCAGCCAGACGCAATCGATCCGCCAGTGACAGCGTCTTTAGGCGTCGTGTCGGTCGTATGCCCGCACGATGACAAGCTTCGTCGGCATATATATTGCCCACGCCGGCTAACACAGACTGGCTTAGTAATGCCGCCTTAATCGTACGTGTCAACGGAACCCTTAGTCGCTCAGCTAAGTCTTCCGCCGAACTTTCGAGTGGCTCTGGTCCATAAGCCGACAAGACGACTCGTAGCTCGTCAAATGAAACACATTTGATAAATCCGAACTGCCTGACATCAGCCCACACAACCTGAACGTCTTCATCGAACACAAAGTGGATCCTATCGTGTTTTTGACGCTCGTAATCCAAAGACACAAACGTAAAACGACCAGTCATCTTGAGATGCGCCGTCAGCGCTCCCCCATCTTCAAAAGCGAATATCAATAATTTTGCCCGTCTAAATACTCTCTCAACTCGACGACCGACCATCAACTGAACAAATTTATCACCCACCGGCGTTTCGCGTCCGCTACGCCAAAGATGAACCATTCGAATGACTCGTCCGGCCAAACGGGCGTTCAACTGTTGCGCGATGGTTTCGACTTCGGGCAGCTCAGGCATAGACGGAAGCTCTTAGGTACGTTAACGTATTTTGTAATCTATGTCTTCAGGCTTCCTGCTCATCGACAAACCCGCTGGCATCACCAGCCATGACGTTGTCGACAAAATTCGTGTTATCACCGGCGAACGGACCGTTGGCCACGCTGGTACGCTCGATCCTTTCGCCACCGGTCTCCTGATAGTGGCGGTAGGCCGCGAAGCCACCCGCGAACTCCAAGGCTTTGTTGGGCTTGAAAAAAGCTACGAAGCAGACATTGTGATAGGGCAATCCTCAACCACCCTTGATCCTGAAGGCATAATTGAAACAGCCAAAGGATCGACGGTCATTCTTACCCAAAAAACCCTAAATGCGGCACTAGCTAAATTAACCGGCTCTCAGGATCAGCTCCCGCCCATGCATTCGGCTATCAAGGTTGGAGGCAAAAAGCTGTATGAACTGGCACGCAAAGGAATAGAAATTGAGCGCCAACCGCGACCAGTTATTATTCATGAATTTACGCTCCTCAAACAATTACCCGAGGATAGCGTTGAACTACCAGTCACTATTTTAACTCGCATCAAGTGCTCATCCGGTACGTATATCCGAGCCTTAGCTCGCGATTTAGGCTTGATATTAGGAACTGAAGCCTATGTCAGCGGACTGCGCCGAACATCCATCGGAAAGTTCAACCTCAAGAAAGCCATAACGCTGAAAGCGTTAACTGCGGAAAATTGGATTGACTTCGCGCAATTTCCCATGCTACCGTCTAATTAGAGCTCATCTGAGCCTCCCATTAATCTTGACGTACTGGTACGGGTTCTGGCGGTTATTGCACGACGATATGCGTTTTATTCTCACAGCGCGTCATTTCGTAATGCACAAACGGGCATAAAACCCGTGTTTCGTCGTTCCCGGCCATTCCTATCTACCTATGTTTCTTGAATTGCTCTTGGCCCTTGCTGGCCTTGGGCTTGGATCGTTTGCTGGTTATCGATATCGAGCCAGCCGTGCGAAACTTAATATTGACTCGGCCGAAGCGAAAGCTGAACAGCTATTAGCTGAAGCCAAAGCTAAAGAACATAAGCTTCTTGAAGAAGCCAAACAAACCGAACAACGTCTGCTCCAAGCTGTAAAAACAGCTGAGCAGCAACTTTTACTTGATGCCAAGGAAAAGGCCATTGGCATAGTTGAAGAAGGCAAGCAAAATCTCGCCCGACAGGAACAGGCCCTGTCCGACTCTCAGCACCGCCTAATCGAACGCGAACAGCTGTTCGACAAAACGTTACTTGATTTCGAAAATAAAAAGACGAAAATCGAGGAATACAAGGCTGAACTCGACGTCAGAGCAGAAGAGCTCAGCAAGTTGCATGACGAGGAGCTTATTAAACTCCAAGGCATTGCCAACATGAGCAAAGACGCGGCAACGGTCGAACTCTTCCGTCGCGTTGAGGAAGATGAGCAGGAATCGTTGCTCAATCGCCTACGTAAGCTCGATGAAATCGCCGAGGAACAGGTGGAAACTAAGGCCCGCAAAATCATTGCACTCGCCATCCAACGCTTCGCTAGCAGCCAAGTTGTCGACGCCACCACAACCTTCGTCGATCTGCCTAGTGACGACATGAAGGGACGTATCATCGGAAAAGAAGGACGTAACATCAAAGCCATCGAGCATCTGACCGGTTGTGAACTTATTATTGACGACACGCCGAACTCGATCACGATCAGCGGCTTCTCCCCGTTCGCCGTCAAGTTGCCAAACGCGCCCTTGAAATGCTTTTGAAAGACGGCCGTATTCAGCCGGCAAGGATTGAAGAAGCCATCAATGAGGCCAAGAAAGAGCTCGCCAAAGAAATGAAGAAAGCCGGCGAGGACGCGCTCTACGAACTCGGCATTCCAGTATCGTCCGTCGATCCAAAACTCGTATCCATTCTCGGCCGCTTAAAATTCCGCACAAGCTACGGCCAAAACGTACTTCAACACTCAATCGAAGTCGCCCGACTCTCAGGCATGATCGCCGAAGAACTTGGCGCTGACGTCTTTGCCTGTAAGAAAGGTGGCCTGTTCCACGACATCGGCAAGGCCGTCGATCACGACATGCAAGGCGCGCACCCACAAATCGGCTACAACATCATGAAGAAGTTCGGCTTCCCAGAAGAGCTGTGCTATCAGTCGATAGCTCACCACGAAGATCGTCCGCGTACGCTTGAAGGCGTAGTAGTTAAAGCGGCTGACGCCATTTCCGGCGCGCGTCCTGGAGCTCGTCGTAATAGCCTTGAAGAATACATTCAACGTCTCCAGAACCTCGAAGCAGCTGCCGCCAGCTTCCCAGGCGTTGAAAAGGCCTATGCTATTCAGGCCGGCCGCGAAGTCCGCGTATTTGTCGAGCCTTCAAAGATTGACGATTATGCTGCTTTCCAATTGGCTCGTGACATTGCGAAAAAGGTGGAAAGTGAACTCACCTATCCTGGCGAGGTCAAAGTGACCGTCATTCGAGAAACACGCATCACGGATTACGCTCGCTAGCGCGGGGGCTTGCATAGCTTCAAGAATTAGGCTAACATACGCACGCATTTAACCTTCCACTATGAACAAGGCAGAACTCGCCCTTCGTCTCGCTGAGCGGATGACTATCCCCAAAAAGCAGGCGGAAGACTTCGTAGAATTTTTCGAAGAGGTGGTCACGGCCGCCCTCGTGAATGGCGACGAAGTGACCATTGCAGGCTTCGGAACCTTTTCAGCCCGAACCCGATCAGCACGTATGGGGGTTAACCCGCGAAACCCATCTGAAAAGATCCAGGTTCCTGCGGTGCGCGTGCCAAAGTTCAAGGCCGGAAAGGCACTCAAGGACGCTCTCAAGGGCAAGACACCAGAAGCCCCAGTCGCCCCAGCAGCTCCTCAATTGGCAGCCTAATCAAAACCGCCCAGCGATTTCCTCGCCGGGCGGTTTTGTGTTACTCGAAGCTTAGCTTCGAAAAATATTTCACAAACACAAGAGCCGCACCCGAGGGCACGACTCTATGTTGTGATTAGTCATTCTCAAGCCATCGCTTGGCTTCTGACACCGCGTCAGAGAGCGCGACCATGGTCGCCTCTCCCCGAGTGCGCTCCTTCCATTCCACGGATTCAGCAGCGAGGGTTTTTTCGGAGATGACGATACGAAGTGGAATACCGATGAGATCAGCGTTCGCGAACTTCTCACCAGCCGATGCATCACGATCGTCCCACATCACCTCAAGACCGGCATCGCGCAATTCGTCATACAAACGCTCAGCGTGCGGCATAACATCAACGTTCTTCGAAGAGATCGAGATGAGATGAACATGGAACGGCGCAACTGACTTTGGCCAAATAATGCCGCGATCATCGTGCGACGCCTCAACAATTGTGCCAACAAGGCGGGTTGTTCCGATACCATAACAGCCCATGAGCACCTTTTGCATGGTGCCGTCCTCGAGCTGAACACTAAAGTTAAACGAGTCCGAAAAACGCTCGCCAAGATCGAATATATTTCCAGCCTCAACGCCTTTTGTGAACGCCAACGTACCGCCACATTCTGGACAAGCCTCCCCTTCTTTCTTTGTTGCAACCTCAACGTTTTGCGCAAACGTACACGAAGGACAGGCGAGAATTACGTCTTCACCCGCCGGAGTTTCGATTTGGAATTCGTGCGAGAACTTTTTGGTAAACGATCCGCCCGACGCCTCTACTATTTTCGCTTTGACGCCGCAACGATTGAAGACGTTCAAATACGCCTGCTTTGCACGCTCGTAAAAAGCGACAAGGTCGTCATGCGACGTATGAAATGAGTATAAATCCTTCATGCCAAATTCACGACCGCGCAGCACACCGCTCTTGGCGCGCAACTCATCGCGGAACTTTGATTGGATTTGGTAAACGGCAATTGGGAGATCCTTGTATGACTTTACAAAATCTTGCACAAGCGGCGTAACAATCTCCTCGTGCGTTGGGCCGAGTGCGTATTCTTTCTTGGTTTGACTCGGAACTTTAAACAGAACGTCAACCGCATCCCAACGGTTCGTCGTTAACCAATTTTCTTTTGGCTGCAACGCAGACATGAGGATTTCTTGCGCGCCAAGCGCGTCCATCTCCTCGCGAATAACAGCTTCAACTTTTCGCAAAACACGCAAACCAAGCGGCAACCACGAATACACGCCGGCCATTTCTTGGTGAACAAAGCCGCCTTGAATGAGATATTTGGCGTTAACCGATTCTGCGTCACTAGGTACATTTTTTGAACTCCGTGCAAACAATTTCGAATAGCGCATAAACAAAAAGGTTGGCTTGGTTATATCGCAAGCCATAAGAAACCGCAACGGCTGTTAAGCGCTTAGGATCGTTCCGACGACGTGCCCCAGGATCAGCAGAAGGCCAATACCCATGACCGCCAAGGTAACGTGAAAAACACCCTTCGCATCCTTGTCGTCGTTCACGAATCCCAAGAAGATATAGGCCGCAAAGCCGATGATAAGGAGGGCTGGAACGCCCGCCATGATAATGCCGATGAAGAGAAGCGGAGACATAGCTTGTCTATA
>CAYSXU010000006.1:0-4105 GCA_964435095.1 uncultured Gammaproteobacteria bacterium
CTTGTCTTTGGCCTCCTCGCGACCCAAACTAGCAAGCGTACCGGTGACCACAAAAGTCATACCAGCGAGTTTACGCTTGACGGCTTTGGCTTGATTAATATTCACACCGACTTGCTTATACTCTGTGAGCACGTGCCTGGCGTAATCGCTTTGAAAAAACTCAACGATCGCATCTGCCACGACTTCGCCGATATCGGGAACATTCAACAGTTCGTCTTTTGTGGCTGTTACCAACGCATCGATATTGCCAAAAGCCTGCGCCAAGGCGAAAGCCGTCTCCGCACCGACATGACGAATGCCGAGCGCCACGATAAAAGCATTAAGGTCGATAGTTTTCTTGCTTGCGATTTCATCGGCTAACTTTTTCGCCGAAACGTCGGCAAAGCCCTCGACGTCACGCAGTTCGTCCGGCGTCAACGTAAAAATATCAGGCGGCGTGTTGACGAGCTTGGCGTTCAAAAGCCTTTCCACGATTTTATCGCCGAGTCCGTCAATACCAAAGGCGCGCACAGCGTGCAGCAGTCGTTCACGCTCAACGGCAAAGCAATTTTTATTCGTACACACTAGCGCCACTTCGCCCGCCCGCCGCTCAACTGTCGATCCACACATCGGGCACGTCGTCGGAAGCGAAACTGCCGTCTCATGGCCAGTCCGCAGCTCCGGCAGAACTTGTGTAATCTTCGGGATGATGTCGCCGGCTTTGGTGAGAATAACGGTGTCGCCGATCAGAAGCCCCAAGCGCTCAATTTCGTCAGCGTTATGGAGCGTCGCGTGCGTCACTGTGGTGCCAGCGATAAAGGTCGGAGTAACGGTCGCCACCGGTGTGAGTGCGCCGGTTCGCCCAACATACCAATCAACCGATTCAACCACAGTTGTTGATTCCTCGGCCGGGAACTTCCAAGCCACCAAGCCGCGAGGAGTCTTACCGACGACACCAAGCTCGCTGAACATGACGTCATCGTCAACACGCACCACAACGCCGTCAATCCAAAAATCCAGGCTCTCACGTCGCCCGCCGATTTCTTCAAAAAATGTTTTAACTTCAGTCTGTGACTTTGTAACGCGGCCGATGCTTGGACGGAAGCCAAGCAGCTTAACGATCTCAACTCCCACCGAATGTTTCTCCTGTCCGACGTCAGTTACAAAGCGCCAAGCAAAAAATTCTAATGGCCGGGTAGCCGTGATGCTCGGATCAAGTTGACGAATACTGCCAGCCGCCACGTTACGCGGATTCGCAAATAACTCTTCGCCACGCAGCGCGCGCTCTTCGTTCATTTTTTTGAATGCTTCCTTTGGCATGTAGACCTCGCCGCGAACTTCAAAGCGACCACGAGTAACATCAAACGGCGCAACACCGACCGCCTTAAATTCAGCTTGAGTTGGCTGACGAAGCGACAATGGGATAGCCTCAATCGTCCTGATATTACTGGTGACATCTTCACCGATGCGACCGTCTCCACGTGTGGCTGCACTCTTTAGCACACCGTCTTCATACACCAACGACAACGCCAAACCGTCAATCTTTAACATCGAATAATACTGCGGCGTGCGGCCGTCCGTTAGTTTGGCGATACGCGCTTCCCATTCAGTAAACTCGCCGTAACTGAACACGTCCTCAATCGAAAGCATAGGCGACGCGTGCGTCACCTTGGCAAATTTTTCAAGCGCCACTCCGCCCACACGCTGAGTTGGTGAATCGGTCGAGATTAGATCTGGATATTGATCCTCGAGTTGCTTGAGTTCGTGCTTCAGGGCATCGAGCGCGGCGTCCGAAATCTCCTGCTGATCTAAAACATGATAAAGATACCGATAGTGTTCGATCACCTCACGGAGCTTTTTTATACGTTCTTGGGCTTCATTTTTCGTCATACCGAATAGGGGCATTGTACCTAATCCTCAAGAAATAACCACTCAATCAACGAGCCCCTCGACCTCCCCTCGCCCCTTCCTTCGACAAGCTCAGGACAGACTCTTGGTAAGGAGGGAACGAGACGCGCCCTAGATTGCTTCGTCGTCTCATAATGCACGACTCCTCGCAATGACGAGACACAACAACACCTCATCCCAATGCATTCAATCGACATGTCCCGCCAAGCGTCTCGTCATTGCGAGCGAAGGCGTGATTGTAAGCCAAAGCGAAGTAATCTACATAAGGTCAAGTGACAAATCTTTCCACGTTGGATTCATCGATTCTATTACATCTAGCTTTTTCTTTCGTGACCCTGCTTTGAGTTGTTTCTCCCGAGTAATCGCATCGAGTGCAGTTGAATGTACCTCGTAATACACCAACTTGTGCAGACGATATCGGGAAGTAAAGCCGGAAGTTAATCCACGCTTGTGCTCTTCAATTCGACGCAGGAGGTTATTCGTCATCCCAACATAAAGAACGCCATTCCCTTCGTTTGTTAACAGATAAACGAAGTACTGGCGCTCTTCTGACATACGACATGTCCATCGAGCAACTACGCAAAGAACCCAAGATACCAATTCATGATTCTTTCACCCCAAAACATCGCGACGAACGTACCAACCACTAGAAACGTACCGAACGGGACATGGCTATGTAGTTCACGTTTACCACTCAAGATGAGGTAAATGCCCGCAATCGAACCGAGAACGTATGACAAAAGTAACGCCACCAAACCAAGTTCGAAGCCCAGCAAAAAACCAATCAACATGCCCATGCGAATATCGCCTCCCCCGACCCAAGTACCGCGCGAAGCCAAATACTGAATAGCAAAGAAACTTCCAATACCAAGCCCGCCGAGCAGCAAGTTATTCGGATCAGCGCCGAGCGAGAGGTTAAGTAACAGCGCCATGACCATGGCCGGAATTGACAAACGGTCTGGGATAATCGAAGCGCGAAAATCGAACATGAAAATCGGAATAAGCAACATGGCCATGATGCAGTCGCGAATGAACAGCGCCAACGGCTCGCCATACCACGGCGTCAATTCGACAAAAGACGGTACGTCGCCCCCAAAGGCGCGAAAAGCAAACGCGGCGAACAAAATTGCCATCACCGCCTCAACCGCCGGATACTGCCATGGGATGACCGCTGAACAACGACGACACTTCCCTTTTAGGCGCAAGTAACTCACTATCGGCACATGATCAGCCAATGCCATTGGACGCGCACAAGTAATGCACTTAGTGCGCCCGAAAGTAAATTTCAAGCCATCCCGCGTACGCAGTAAAAACGCATTTACCAGTCCACCGGCCAGAATGCCAAGGACGCCTGCTAAAAACGTCGTGAGGACGATCGACATATTATTCTTCAGCTGAAGTCAAAGCTGAACAGCTGCCAGTCTTCAAACCGTCCTCCGTCGCACAATTCAACCCGGCTTCCAAACCAAGCGCAGTGTTATTGCCTTCCAGCTCAAATTGAATACGATACTCGTCTTCGTTGGCGACAAAACAATAGGCATTATCAACGCCATTGCAGCTTGATAGCTCTTTTAAGCCCTGTGGAGGTGGAGTAGGAACTGACTCAAGAAAAAGAGTTGGCTCGTTACTACTGCAGGGCGCGCCAAAGCCTTCACTCGACAGACAGGCTGTCAGCGGCTGTCCAAGTGCTAGTGAGTCTGAAGTGACTGGATAGGCGCTTGATCCCTGAAAATATAACTCAAGACCCATTTGCAATTCACGCACATGAGCCAAACGCGTCACGTCGCGTGTATGGGCACGAGCCGTCATGACGGCAACTCCGGACAACAGTCCCATAAGCCCAATAACGAGCACGACAACGAGTATCTCGACTTTAGTCATCATACGGATTTGATAGATCGTGGTGAGTAGATCGTAGAGTAATTACCCATATTTAGTCTCGATGTGTTCGACGACGTGTAGAGGTGTCGTGTGTGGAGTGAGAATAAGCTCATGTGCCCCAGCCGTAAGTAGCTCATCGACCTGACTAGATGTTGCCCGTCTAGCTAGCACAACGATCTTCGTCTTGAGTAGCGTTGGTAAGCTGCGCAGCCGTTTGATATCAGTTTTAGCTTCAGTGAGCGACATCACATCGATCACAAGGACCGTGGGACGCATGCGTACAGCTTTGCGTTCAGCGTCAAGGAGGGGTCCAAGAGCGAGCTCTGGGTGCTGGAAA
>CAYSXU010000006.1:4115-26136 GCA_964435095.1 uncultured Gammaproteobacteria bacterium
GCCGTCACAAATCCCCGCCGTTCAAAATGTCGCGCATAAGACGCGCCCTGCGCAGCACTGGAATCCACGATGAGTACGGCTCGTCCTTTGGCCGGCATATTATTTATCATCCTTCATGCGCATCGCCAGTCCAGCGGCGACCGCAAACCGTGCCCCAACCTCGTCAAGCACTGATCGAGCCTCAGGTTGCGTGGCCACGCGCGCCCACGGATCACCAAGATAGCAATTTACATTGAGCGCCTGCGTAACATAAGCAGACAAACCAGGCAGCGACGAGGAACCGCCCGTCAAAATAATTTTGTCGACTGAACGATTTTCATGAAAATCTTGCTCGGCATACAACTGCAGCGCATAACGCATCTCGTGCACCAGAGGCTTGATAGCCGCTTCAACCATGGGCGGCAAAACTCCGTTAGTTTGGAACGTCATGTCTTTTTTCATGGCCTCAGCCTCTGATTGCCCGACGCCCATCGAAGTAGCCAACGCTTGAGTGACTACATTGCCGCCGCCTTTAACAACGCGCGTCAAAAACGGTATGCCCTTTTCGGCAATGATGACATTTGATCGTTCGGCGCCAATATCAACCAACATGACCTTTGAAGCATCTTTGCCGACTAGCGAACGCAAAAGTGCGAAGGCTTCAGTTTCAAGCGATACAAGTTCGAGTTTGGCAGCCTTAAAGATTTCAACATATTGAGCCACAAGAGTTTTAGGCGCGCCAGTAATCTGAACACGAATATGACGGGGCTTTTGCGCCTCAGTTGGCGCCGTCTCCGGCGGCTTTATTTCGTTTGTCCCGGCTTCAGTCTTTGCCTCCGCTTTAACGCTCTCGTCTTTAGGCAACAAGTCCTTGTCCAAAATATGCGAATCCAAAATCATGTCAGCCAGTGGCAACGGCAGAATTTTGCTGGCTTGAGCTTCGATGACCGACTTTACGTCGTCTTTACTCGACTTCGGAATTGGAATGGTGATGATAGCGTAAAATACGCTGGCACTTGGCAACGCAGCTGCGGCCCTGGTGGCCTTCATGCCGCTTGAAGTCATGATCTGTTTAATAACACTTGCAACTAACTTGACGTCGTCGGCCGCAAAAGGCTTAGAGATATTTTCAACTGACGGCTCAGAATAACCGTACGTAGATAATCGCAAACGTCCCGCCTCAGGCGTCAATTCAACAATTTTTACGCCGCTCGTGCCAATGTCGACACCTGCAACGCTCTGTATCGGCTGCGATTTATTTCCTCCAAAAAGCCCCATAGATATAGTCTAATGATATCACAGACCCAATGCAGCATCGATCGTCCTATTAACCATTGCGTCAGCTAACTTGTTGTATTCACGTCTAACGTGCGTAAAGGTTACTTTGCGAAAATGCGTACGCAGGTTGTGAATGACAAGAAAAAGTTTAGCGAGCTCAGCGTTTTTGACGCGATACTCGCCGTTCAATTGTTTGACGGCTAATTCTGAATCAAGCCGACATTCGACTTCGTTGTAACCAAGTTCACGCGCTTTCTCAAGGCCGATGATTATTCCCGTGTATTCAGCTTGGTTGTTAGTGGCTGTTCCCAAATATTTGCCAACCTCAGCCACGACCTCACCATTTGTACCGTCAGCCCTAATTTCGACCAAGACTGAACCGCCGGCGGCAGGTCCTGGATTCCCTCGTGCTCCACCATCTGCGTACATCCGGATGCGTTTGATCATATAAGCCTAGTGTAGCTAAAAATGCGCAGCTAACAAAACCACTGACGGCAAAAGTATAACAAACGAACAATACGGCTAATAGCGAAGGTCGAGAGAAATGAGACTTGAGATGATATTGAAACCAGGTTTCAGTTTTCGATTCAGTTTAGGGATGCATGAGAGTTTTAATGATCAATCTAAGGCTGCTTACTCTTGAAACCAGGTTTCAAGAGTAGAACGAAAACGCCCCACCCGGAAAGGGGTGGGGCGACGGTCACGATGGTTGACGAACGACGTTCAGCTCGTACCAGGCACAGTCCGCCGACCACTTGGCTACCAGAATCTCGAGATTCTTGCGGTCAGCGTAGAGCCAACGCAGCACGCTCTCCTCGGAGTAGGCCGCCAACGTCTGACACAGCTCTGCCACCACATCGCAGCGCTCACCGAAGAGCTCCTGCATGTCGTTATGCTCGTCTGTGCCAGGCTTGACTGCTTCGTACCAAGACACCATGGGCTTTTCCCTGGCGTACTCGAGCTCGGCCTCGGTGTTCTTGGCGTGCATTCGGTTCGAGCGCCGCAGTTCGACGAGTGCGGACAGTCCCAAGTACCGCCAGGTCAGCTCATCCCGATCGAATTGCTGCCGTAACCGCTGCAAGTCGCCGGGGTGACCCTCATTGTAGAGACCAGCGGATACCAGGAACGTCAGCATCGGCCGGAACTTGGCTTCAGCCGTCAGGCTCGCGATGGCCGCTTGACTCACGCGATTGAAGACCGTGATTAACTGTTGCAGCTCCAGCTCACCGATCGTCTGATCATGCCCGTGCTTGAAGCGCTGGTTGAACACGCCGAGCACGAAACGATCGATGATGTTCTGCGGCACTACGTCGAGGTACTTCGTGAGGTTTTTGAGATTCACGTCGACGTCCGTATTCGCGAACAGGGTACCGATCTGTTGGCGCGACAGACGACCAGACTTGAGGAGCAATTGAGCCGCCTCGTGTCGCTCTTCACCGGGCACCATACGAGCCACACCGTCGATCAGTTGATCGAACGTCAAAGCTTGCGCTTTAAGCATACGACCAATCGCCTTCAACGTGACCTGATCCCAGCGGATCAACGAGAACACCTGCTCGCGCAAGCGCTCGTACTCCTCGCTTGAGAGATCAACCACGCCGCGGGCGAGATGCGGATCTTCACCCATAGCGAGCTCGAGCGCTTCCTCCGAAGAGATAGACAGCTGTTGCACGTCCAAATGAATGAAGAATTCACTCTGCAAACCGATCGACAGTACTGACGGGGCCCTGCGTACAACAGCCACACTGATCCGAATCTGCTCGCGCAGCTCCTCCACCAGTTCCGGTTCGCGCGGGAAGCCGAGGGTGAACATCCGTTCGAGCAGCGCGTCTTGCAGCTCCTCAGGTGGGCGCGTCTTCACGAGCCCAATGCCTGGGAGATACTCATCCGTCTCAAGCGACTGACGGCCGACCACACCAAGCACCGTCAAAATGACCTGAGTCTTGAGCCAAGCGTGTTCTGGACGATCGAGTTCATCCCAATCGATGGCACTATCGATCTGTGCCGGATCGATCGGCAGCGCTTTGCACATAGCCTGTCTGGCCTGCTCGCGGGCGAGATCCGCCTTGGCGATCAGCAGCTTTTGGAGCGTACCGTTCAACTCATCGGTAGCCACCTCGAGCATGGCAAAGCGCGGATCAGCGCCACGATATTTGGTCGTGAGACACTTGAGCTGTCCGTCGGTACCGCGATAGAACCAGGCTTCGGTCAGCTTGCGCTGCTCGCGTTCGATCTCTTCGCCGTATTGACGAGCAGCTTTCAGACACTCGGCCATGAACTGGTAGACCGGAGTCTGCCAGAGGGTAGCGCGAGCGCCGACTGGCACACTCGTCTGTTTGGCAAGTTCGCGCACAGCCAGGCTGTCATTGCCAGTTCGCAACAGTCTCCAGGCCTCGGGGGTGAGCGCCTTGCCCGGCCGTAGACCCAACACAAAGGCTCGATCGATCTGGCGCAAGAGCGTGAGGAAAGCCTCGGCCGCCAGCTCAGGCGTACCGTAACGAACGCGCAAGCCGACCGCGAGTACGCGATCCACGCGCTCCATGACCGTCTCAACGGCCATGGCGGAATCGAGCCGCAGACCGATGCGTTCCGCCGCAGCCATGAAGAGCGGCCAGCAGCCATCCATCAGAATGGCATCGATCACTGGATTCATCTCTTTCGGAAAGCGATTGACGACCGACCGATAGAAGATACCGAAGGCCGTTTCGAATTCGGACGAAGGGACGTTGGGAGGGACGGGAACGCGCACGAGAGCGGTAGTCATCGTGGTGTCTCCAAGGTAAAGGTTCTGGGTTTGCGTGATTCGCTCAAGCATATGTTTCATGCCTCAGCCAATCATGCAAGCCGTCTCAAGCCTAAGCCTGAGAAGGTGAGGCCCCGGACCCACACTGTGGATCCGGGGCACGTTGGTAGCTTAGAGGTCGCTGCCGGAGGCGACGCTCGTGGCCGTCTGCACGGCCTCCGAGGCCAAGGTCGGCGCGCCCTGCACGGCGCGGCGCTTGGCGGCCAGCGCCTCCTTGGCGCGCGCGATATCGTCCTCGTCGATCAGTTCGACGAGCTCGCTCGCGAGCATCTCGAGGAGCAGCTCGCGCGCCTCGTCCGCATCGAGACCGAACTCGACGAAGGCCGAGTCCGGAACGCTCGACGCGTCGGAATCGTCCTCGTCGAGGCCGTGCTCGAGCGCGATCGAGAAGACCAACAGGGACTTGAGCGAGTACCCGCCGACCTCGTGAGCGAGAAGCTCGGCGTAGTCCGAGCGATCCTTCAGATTGACCATCCACGATTGCATCACGACCAAGCGCTGCAAGAGCGCCTGGGCACTGTCCTCGTCCATGTCGCCGAGCATGGCCTCAACCACGTCGTCGATCGCGAGCACCTGGGCGGCGGCCGTGGGCAGATCGCTCTGCGCCGTCATGATGCAGACCCGCAGGGGCCGCGCGAGCGTACCCTCGACGAGGTCGCGCGCCTCGTCAGGATCCGCGATCTGGCCGATGACCTGATCGAGCAGCCTCCCCTGGCCGATGACCGTCAGCTCGCCGCCGTTTTCGGCGATCACGGCGAGCGCGGCTCCAGGGTTCTCCCGAATCGCGGCGCGCGCGAGCGCCGCCTGCTGCCGGTTACCCGTGAGGGCGAGTGCGAGAATCCTGGCGGCCTCGGGGCCGCCGACGCTGATCGTCAGTCCGTAACTGTTCATGACTTCTCCTGTATCCTAGTTGGTGAACTTGTTGGGGTCGTAAATGTGCGGGCCGATGCCCTTCATGGAGCGTCCGCGAGCCAGGCAGGCGGCCACTTCGGCGATGAACGTTCGTCCACCCTCGAGCTCCTTCATCTCCTCAAGGAGCTTCCCGAGCGCGACGTGCGCGGGGTCGACGATGATCTCGGGCGGGTAACGCTCGAAGAGCGCCGCCAACTGAGCGACCTGCGCCTCGTCGTCCTCGTCGAATCCGACGAGCGCCAGCTGCACCGGCCGAGCGAGCCGACCGGCCGCCGCGAAACTGATGTTCGCGGCAAAGTCTTCGCTGCCCATACATTCGACGATCTGCTTGCCCGAAAGCTGCAACAGACCCTCGACCATGATGTGACGACTGTCGCTGTCACCGCCCACGAACGACCGCATGGCGGCCGCGAATTCGGAAAGCCTCATTTATCTACCTCACGATGTGAAAGACCAACGCCTTATTCTACTCAAAAAAGAGGCTTTTGTCAAACAAGAGGCCGGCCCCTAAGGACCGACCCCACAACGATTACCCACGTTTTGGCAACACGATGACGAAATGGTCGCCTCGCCTGGCGCCATTGCTCCCCAACTCCCCCAGTCCCTTCAGAATGCCAGACGAACGCGCGGAACTCCTAGGCGGCATCTTCCAGACCGCCGTCTGCCCGCCCACGATCGGAACTTCGACCAATCCGCCCTGCGCGTACAGCTCAGGATCGACCTCGATCACGGAGGCCGTGTCGATACCTGGCTTGGGCGCCTTAGGGGCGGAAGGCAGCATGGCCGCCGTTAGACGCTGACCATCCGAAGTTCGGAACAGCATGCCAATGGATCTGATCGGCTCGAGCGAACGATCGTAGTCGCGTCGCGTGAACGGATCCTTGAGCGTCTCGTAGGCTTCTTTCGCCTGTCGGAAACGCACCGCCGCCTCTTCGTTGTCACCCGCCACATCTGGATGACAGACGCGCGCGACGGCTCGATAGGCCTTGTTGATTTCAGCCGTAGTCACCTGGGGCGAAACGCCCAGTGCCTCGTAATAGTTCAAGTTTCCACCCTCCCTCAAAATTGAATGTAACAAACAAGATTAACAGGAAATCGGTCGCAAGTCAACCACACGCAGCTGTACTTCGCGCCGACCGTTCCAAACGTTGACGCCCGTCTCAAAGGCCACCTCAACACGATTTCCCCTAATCAAAGTCCTGGCTTGTTCACCAAATCCGAATCCAACCATTTTGGCAACCGTCCCAGTCTCGTCAACCACCGTCAAACGCAAATGAGCTTTTGTGGCGCCCATAGTTTCTACAGCCATAATGGTTAGCGGTTGAGTAGTAAAAATTGGTTGACGGTTACCTTCGCCAAATGGTTCAAGAGCTGAAAGTCGATCTACAAAAGCAAGCGACATCTCGGACAGCTTCACCTCAGCATCGATCACAAAAATCTGCGCACCGCCTTGCTTAGTGAACACTTCATCCGCGTACGCGCCGATCTCATCACGAAACTGATGAACATGCGCCTCAGAACGGATCGTCAAACCGCAAGCTTGCGGATGTCCGCCTTTTTTTACGAACACGTCACCGCACGCGTTCATAGCTTCAACAAGATGCAAACCAGCCGCCGTCCGTCCGGAACCGACATAATGCTCACCCACTTTGGTAAGTGCAAACGCGGGCAATCCAAAATCGTTAACCAAACGTCCAGCTATCAGGCCGACGATCCCTGGCAACCAATGCTCAGCATACACAACCAGCACCTTAGCCTTGCCAACGAGCTCGACCGCCATGACACGCGCCTCTGCGTACGACTTAGCAAAAATATTTTGTCGCTCGCGATTAAGTCGCTCGAGTTCAGCCGCAGCTACCAGCGCCTCTTCTGGCGTCGGCGCAGTTACAGCTTTGAAGGCGATCTCAGCTGAAGCGAGACGACCGGCCGCGTTAAGACGAGGTCCGATGCGAAAGCCGATAACTTGGGTATCAATTTCACCGAGCGCCGTACCCGACGATTCAAAAATGGCGCGCAACCCCGGACGACGCGTCTTATTCAGAACTTTCAAACCGAAGGACTCAAGCGCCCGGTTTTCTCCAATGAGCGGCATGACGTCCGTAACTGTCGCAATAGCCACCAAATCGAGATACCACTTTTCGTGACCAAGAGGAAAAGCCGCGCCACGGCAACGAGCTTCTTCAATCAGGCCGCTCGCGAACTTAAAAGCCACGCCAGTGCCGCACAGTGTCTTGTTAGGATAAGTTTCGCCCGGCGCCAACGGATGCAATAAGACAGCGAAAGTTGGTAAATGCGTACCAAGCTGATGATGATCGCATACGATCGCTTGCATACCAAGCGCTTGTCCGCGATCAAGCTCAAGGCCAGTTGCAATACCGCAGTCAACGGTAATCACGAGCTTCACACCCTCGCCTGCCAGGCGCTCGATGGTATGCATGGCGACGCCGTAACCGTCGCGCTCACGATCAGGCAAAAAGACGTCGACGTTAAACGGCAAACCAAGCTTAGCCGACACTTCTTGAAGCGCTAGATAAACCAGCGACGATCCGCTAACGCCATCCGCGTCATAATCGCCATGAATAACAATGCGCTCGCCGCGCGCCAAAACATCAAGCGCTAGCTCGACCGCGGCTGACATCCGCGTAAAGAGCGACGGAGGAAAAATATCTCGCGACCAATCTGGAGACAAAAATATTGGCACGTCCTCAGGCTTAACACCACGGTTCGCCAAGACCTGCAAAAGAATGTCGTCGTGCGTCCTCGGCGTTACCTGCCACGTTCGCTCCACACGCAACCTAATACCCGTAAGCGAACATCGAAAGGATCATGGAAACGAGGATGAGCATAGCAACAACGGCGAATGCCCGTCTGGATGAATGGTTGGGTTTCATAGCGACAAAATACCGTACCTCGACGTTTCCTGAAAGCCGCTTTTCCCCAAGCCAAACGTAAAGACGGCCCAGGGCCGCCTTAACGTTTGAGAACTTTTAAATACGCTTCGCTTGGTATCTCGACTTTGCCCGTGCCCATGGCCAGCATTTTCTTTTTGCCCTTCTTTTGCTTCTCAAGCAGCTTGAGTTTACGCGTGGCATCACCGCCGTAGAGTCCGGCTGTGACATCTTTGCGCATGGCGCTGATGCGCTCCCCCGCCACAATCTTACCGCCGATAGCCGCCTGCAGTTTGATAACGAACTGTTGTTTGGGAATGTTGTCTTTCAAGACATCGAGTACACGGCGACCGACACGCTCGGCTTCGTCGCGATAAACCATCATGGCAAACGCGTCGACAGTATCGTCCGCCACCATGATGTCGAGTTTGACCACGTCAGCCTCGCGATACGTGAAAATATCGTAACTCATCGAGGCATAACCCGCCGTCGCGCCTTTAAGCTTATCGTTGAAGTCGACGATGATAGCCGAGAGCGGAATCTCATAATGCAGTACGGCGCGACCTTCCGAAAGATACTCGGTTGTCGTGTAGATACCGCGACGATCCTGCGCCAGCGACATGACGTTGCCGATGTATTCGGTCGGCGTAATAATGTCGACTCGCGCCCAAGGCTCTTCGATGCGATCAATAAAACTTGGGTCGGGCAAATCAAGCGCACTCTTAGTCACCTCGTACTCCGGCTTGCCGTTGGCGAACACGTGATACGCGACTGACGGCAACGTAACAACAAGATCGATCGTAAATTCACGCTGTAGACGCTCTTTTAAAATCTCCAAGTGAAGCATGCCAAGGAATCCGCAACGGAAACCGT
This sequence comes from uncultured Gammaproteobacteria bacterium, assembly GCA_964435095.1. Lineage (GTDB taxonomy): Bacteria > Patescibacteriota > Patescibacteriia > UBA9934 > UBA9934 > CAIKHN01. The sequence continues at coordinate 12,849 of CAYSXU010000006.1, forward strand.
AACCAAGCGCTGGCGAATGTTCAGGTTCGTACACCAAAGCTGAATCGTTCAACTTCAACCGGTCCATAGCATCACGCAACGCGCCGTACTCGTCACCTTGCGCTGGGAAAATTCCGGCGAATACCATGGGACGTACTTCGCGGTAACCTTCAAGCGCTTTGGCTTCGCCCCAAGTACTTGTGGTCGTCATCGTATCGCCGACGCGACAAGCGCGAATGTCTTTGAGGCCCGTCACCATGTAACCGATCTGACCGGTTTCCAGTTGATCAAGCGGCGACATTTTGGGAGTTAACGCGCCGAGTTCAAGCAGTTCGCCGTCGGCTTGAGTGGCGAGCATTTTTATTTTTTCGCGTTTGTTGAAGGTGCCGTCAACCACACGCACATACGCCACCACACCTTTGTAATCATCGTAGGCGGAGTCAAAAATCACGGCACGGGGCGCAGCTTCAGGCTGTCCGCCTGGCGACGGAATACGCTCGACGACCCTGTCGAGCAGCTCTCGCACGCCCTCGCCCGTCTTGCCTGAAACCGCTAAAACATCCTCAGCCTTACAGCCGATCAGCTTCATGAGCTCAGCCTTACGCGTTGGCACGTCCGCGGCTGGCAAGTCAATTTTGTTGAGCACTGGAATGATCTCAAGGCTTTCTTCCATCGCGAGATACAAGTTGGCGATGGTTTGAGCCTGCACGCCTTGCGTGGCGTCAACCAGCAAAATAGCGCCGTCAACAGCCGCCAGCGAGCGCGAAACTTCGTAGTTAAAGTCGATGTGACCAGGCGTGTCAATCAAGTTGAGTGTGTACTCGACGTCAGCCTTTTTCCATTGCATGCGAGCCGGAGCAAGCTTGATAGTGATGCCGCGTTCGCGCTCAATGTCCATGCTATCCAGCAACTGATCCTTCATGTTGCGCTTGTCGACGGTACCGGTAATCTCAAGCAGACGGTCAGAAAGCGTGCTCTTGCCGTGGTCGATGTGGGCGATGATGCAGAAATTTCGAATGCGTTCCTGAGGGACCATAAGTGCGGGAATAATACCCAAGACGTTGACAATTAGCAATTATTTGCTAGACTTCTTAGTCCATCCGGACATCAAGGAGAAAAAGGGATGCACAAGCTCCTCACGTTCGAAGAAGCCGGGCGTCGCAATCTGCTCGACAAGCTGCAATGGCACATCGATCACCTGGACATCTCTGTTCGCTTGGCGAATGTGCTGCAGAAGTTGGGACTCACGATTGTCTCGGCCATGGCACAGGCGCCGCTGGCCATTTTCTACGACAAGAAGAACTGCGGAGCCAAAACCAGGCAGGAGATCGCTGAAGTACTCCAGGAGCTTGGTCTCGAACACGAGATGATCTTCACCGACCTCCTCAAGCGCAAGCTCGGCATTCCGCTCATGGGTGACGAGCCGCACGAGGAGGAAGCCAACGAAGTCGTGCCACAAAAGAGGCCGACTTTGCCGCCCAAGGACGACCTCATCAAGCGACGCGTACGGCTTGGCGAAGAGCTGCGCCTGCTCGGCCAGGAAATCGACATACTGAAAGCGACCGTGAAGATCGTCCCGGCAAGCGCAGAGATCCTGACCGAAGAGATCAAGAAACGCGAAAACCAGATCGTCGAAAAGAACACCTCATATCGACACCTCGAGATCGCCATCGAGCATTACGACACGCTCGTGTTCATGCTCGAGTAAGCTCAAGCAGTTCCACCCTTCCCCGCACGTAAACGTGCGGGGGTTTTCTTTTCTCAACCGTTCAAAACAGAAAAGCGCCCGGGGAAACCCCAGGCGCTACGGTTACTTGCCAAAATGGCCGATGTTCGGAATGCCACAGCAGCACAGGATGATCGCGCCGATGATGAACAGCACAACCAATAACAGATCGTCGCCCGCGCGTTTCTTGCCTTCTTCACGCAACTTGGCGTCATTTTCTGCAGCGATACGGTCCTGCTTCTCCTTCACCTCCCGCGCCTTCTGCTCGAGCCTGTTCAGCTCGGCTTGCTTCGCGAGATTCCTGGCCAGCTCTTCAGCTTTGAGCTGTTCAGCCTCCCGCCGCTTCTCTTCGCGAATCGCTCGATAGTGCGCGAAGATCGGCGAGGTCTCGACGATACTGGAATCGATGGCAGTGCTTGCAGCCCACTCGATCTTCCTAGTTGCCCACTCGAAGTACTTCTCAGCACTCGAACGATCTGGATGCTGGTAAAACGCCGCCATGACGTTCGCCAAAATCAACCGTGCAGTGGGCTCCCACAATTCGAGTTTACGATCGAGTTCACCAGCCGCCAGCATGTCGTTAGCCTCAATCAACAGCGGGGCAATGTAATCAAGCACCATGCGCTGAGCGTCACTGGCACAAAACCCGTAGCCAGACTTGCGCAACAGGTCCTGAGTCCTTTCGACGAGTTCTTCCAACTCAAGAAGCGCAGGATAACGCGGCATCGTCCGCTGCTTCCTTTCCCGTTCGAACCGACAGCAGGCATCGTAGAGCCTACCGTACGGACCGGGCTTGAGGAACGGGCAGAACTCACGCAGCGTCACGAACAGCGACAGGGTTTCCACCTCGTCGCGCAGCTTCGCGTTTCGCTCGAACAGACCCTGCAGCTTCTCGGCCGCGTCCTTGGCGACCGACTCAGTCCTGTTCTCCTCGATCGCCCACACCGCCTTGATGTGCTGGTATTCGACGAGGTCACGGTGAGGTGAATCCGTCGGAACGAAGAGCAGCGCGTTGAAGACGGCCCCACGAGCCTCCTGAAGGTTGCCCGCGACGGTCTCGAGCCGCGACAGCTGAAGCGACGCGGCGACGAACGCACTTTCGTTCCTGTACTCGTTCGACGCTTCACGGGCATAGTCCCGCGCACGGCAGAAACTCTGCCTCGCGATCCCCGTCTGACCGCGCTTCGCCGCAATACGGCCAAACAGGATCAGTGCCGGGATGTGCGTTCCATCCGCCTTCAGCGCCTCCTTGAGAGTCTTGATGCAGACGACGACATGTCCCGAGTTGAACTGCACCATCGCTTGGCGGTACCGTTCATCAGCTTCAGTCTTGAGCCGACGGCGAAATTCGTCCTTGATCGCTTGAATGAGCTCGACGTGCCGCGTCGCAGCCGCGATCTCCATCTGTTCGAGTTGGAGCGTGGTCGCGCCGAGAATGTCGACAATCGTCGCCAAATGCTTGACGCCGGTCACGGTCAGCGACTCGATGCGCTCGATACAGAACAGGATGTCGTCGCCGAGGTCGACGAGCCGACCCAGTAGCTCGTTTCCCTCCTGCTGGTACTCGGCAATCGTCGAGCCCATACGCATGACGTCTTCGTGCCGATCAGCGGCCTCCTGACGAGCAAGCATGAACTGCTCCACGAAACGCTCAGCCACCGAGGACCGATCCGCACGTGGAACGATTTCCGCGTCGATCGCCTCGTAAGGTTCGGTGGCCCGAGCGTCCTGGTGGATCTCGAGCTGTTCAGCGGTCTCACGGATGGCGTGAATGTCGCGCACGAGCTGACTGGTGTTTGAGAAGATGTTGAAGCTGTCGCGTTCGAACGGACTCATGTTCTTACCTCAGATTTTTAGTTAGGAAGGAACACACGAGCTTAGCTTTACAAAACGGATAAGTCAATCACGTCACCCTCTCACCACCGAGTATCAAAAATTGACGAAAGACGCATTTTGACGTAAGGTTACTCGTTCGAATGCCCTTTTCACTGGAGGATACATGACCAGGTTGCCGTTTAGCGTGATCACGCTGGCTGAACTCGAGAAGAGTGACGTTATGTCGCTTATCACCAAGGAAATTCTGACCCTCGATTTGACCGACGCCGGTCTGTCGCTCGTGAAGGCCGCCGGGCTCAAGCCGGGCGACCCGATCTGGAAGCTGGTTGAGCTCGAACGCGCCCGGCTGACTGGCCAGGGCGTAGTCGAGCACGAGGAGCGCGTCATCGCCGGCATCGAACACCGGCTTCTGAGTAACGGACTACGCTTCGGCCAGTTCACGCGCGCCGTCTACAAGGCGCTCGGACAGCCCGCGCCTATCACGGCGCCCAACGAGCCGCGCCCACCGCGGATCAAAGCCAAGCAGGAAATCCTGCCCATCACGCTCGAAGAGGCGCAGCGCGAGATGTGGCTGCTCGGACTCGGGAGCCCGATCGAGCTCCTCGAGTACCCCACTGAGACCACACTGGCGCTCAGGCAGCAGGGAGTGACGCACATCTGGCGCTGCTTCGAACGCGAACAGGTCTTCAGCGAACAGCTGAATAACGCGGACATGTGGCGCAAGATCGTCAAGCTCGGATTGCCGCACTACCGCCCGCTGGCTCCCGAGCTCATCGAGAAGCTCAAGCGCAACGACCTGTTCGAAGCGCCGCCGATCGAACCGATCAAGCCTCCTCCGGCGATCGTCGAGCCAGTGCCGTCCATCCAGCCGAGCAAGCCGTTCGTCATTCCGACGGAAGGCGAGCTCGAGAAGCTGCTCGCCGATCTCGACGTCGAGGCCGATCGCTTCAAGCAGCAGATCGACAAGCTGCGCGCTGCGCGCGAAACGCTCCAGGCGGCCAAAGCAAGTCTCGAGATGATCGAGGCGGGTCCTGAATCCGTCGAGAAGATGAACTCGCTCATCGAGGAGCACCGCGAGAAGCTCGAGCAAGTGGAGCGTGAGGGCATGAGGATCGTCAAGCTGGTCATCGCGATCGGCAAGATCAAGCCGCTCATGCCCGAGTTCGAGCTCGTGTTCACCGCCCTCAACCGCTAGTCCCGTCATCGTCCCGCAGCTTTCTTCGGAAGGCTGCGGGATTCTGTTTCATACGGAATCGAAGCTAAACTTCGATAAGAATTTTGCCAATGTAAACACCAAAAAAATAATTGCCCCACCAGATCGAGGCAGGGCACTGTACGTGAGCGACCGTCAGTCGTTCAAATCTTCCATGTAGTACATCATCTCGTCACCATCTGGACACGACCGGATGAGCGCGATGAAGGCGCCGTAACCGTGCGACTGCGCACGGCTGTAGTGGAACGTCATCAGGTTACGATCGTCGGCCTCGCCGCTCTTCTGGTACTTGCGCCAGGCCTCGAGCGCTGCGTAAGCGTGCGTCTCGCCGTTGATGCCAAGATAAGGAAGCGGCTGAAGTTTTGGTTCACTCGTCGGCCAAACACGCCAGACCAACACCAGCAACCCAAGCACAAAAAGCAAAACAATCAAGTCCACAATTCACCTCCGCGCAGGAGCGTAACAGCGGAATGGCACTTATGCAATCACGCCCGATCCGAGCAGCTCGCCATCTTTGTAAAACGCAATAAATTGCCCGGGCGCAATGGCGCGCTGGGGCTTGTCGAATTTTATTTGGTAGTCACCAGATTGCATTTGCTCGATCAGACACATCGCTAGCGGTTGACGATAACGAATACGTGCTTCAATCGGCTTTCCGATGTATTGCTTTAGAGCGCCGTCAACCGTCTCAGTGATATTTATAGCAACAAGCTCGCTCTTCATGAGCGCGGGATCACTTGGTCCAACAGCCACGACGACCTCATTTGTGTCAGGTCGTCGTTCGACCACGTAATACGGAGTACCGCCACCAACGCCGAGGCCTTCGCGTTGACCAACAGTATAAAATTCAAAACCCTGATGATAACCAATTAGGTGACCGTCGGTCGTCACAATTTTTCCTTCGTGTTCTTTAATACGATCTGACAAGAACGAACGCATCGCGACTTTTCCGACAAAGCAAATGCCCTGGCTATCTTTCTTTTCAGCCACGACTAAATTGTGTTTATGTGCAATTTCACGCACTTGCGATTTTTCTAAATGACCAATCGGAAATAATGCTTTTTCAATTTGCGACTGCGTCAACTGGCACAAGAAATAACTTTGATCTTTGTTTGAGTCGACGCCGGCCATGAGATGCTTCTTACCGTCAATTCCTTCGACAATCCGTGCGTAATGACCGGTGGCAATAAAATCACATCCAAACTCCTTGGCCTTTTTCAAAAACAGATCGAACTTCATGTACTTGTTGCACAACACATCCGGATTCGGAGTGCGGCCAGCTTTATACTCTTCGATCATGTAATTGTAGACGTGTTCACGGTACTCATTTTCAAAATCGAACGTATGGAGCGGAATGCCAAGCTGTGCAGCCACACGCATAGCATCGCGTCGTTCAGTTCGCCAGGAGCATTCCTCCTCGATCGAAGTATCCGACCAATTTTTCATGAAGCCGCCAATAACTTCATAGCCCTGTTCCAACAGCAAAACCGCCGACACGCTGCTGGCGACACCGCCTGACATGCCGAGGAGAACCTTAGGCTTTGGCATAGGGGCTTAGCTTAGCCGAAAATCGCCAAGAATTCAAGTTGAACAACAACTCCCCACCCTAACTCATCGTTCGCGACGAGTCGGGATGGGGAAAGCGCGGAATGTGCGTCAACGAGACGGAGCCACGAACAGGCCGCTGTCCTTCGCAAGGGCAAGAAAGGCGCGCATGAGCAGCACCCGACCCCTGTAATCCATATCCATCCTGATGAGACACAGGAGGATGTCACCGAAATCGCGACGAGCACACACGAGCGGCAGACGGCAGCGATTCGGATCGCCGCCAGGCATGACGCTGTCGAGGAAGCTGCGAACACGTGGATCTCCTGCGGCATTGTCCGCGAGGAAGAAGTGATGAACGGTACTGAGGTCATCGGCGCCATTTGGTGTCAGACGCAGATCGAACGCGTAACGAATCGCCACAGCGAGCCCCTCAGGAGCAGGGCCGTACACGGCGAGGATTTCCCCACGCCGCATGCCGCGAAGATGTTCGTACTGTTGACGTTGATTGCCGACGTCACCGTAGGACGCACTGCGCCGAGGCGTTAAACGAAAAAGCTCACCCATGTTTACTCCGAACGCAAGCAATCTAAAGCATTCGCGTAAATACGTCGAGATCGGGCTGTGCAGTCACGGTCACACGTTCTTTGGTGACCGGTTGATCAAACGCGAGCGATCGCGCAAAGAGCGCAAGTGCCGTTGATCCGCTTGCAAGTTGAATGCCCTCCCGCGCTCCATACTTCACGTCGCCAACAATCGGCATACCAAGCGAAGCCATGGCAACACGAATTTGGTGCGGACGTCCCGTTTTTGGCTTTACCTCAACAAGGACGTGACCATCATGTTTAGCAAGAACGCGATACGACGTTTCGGCGTACAACGAACCCGGCACTTCACGATCGTGCGCAGTCACGCGGTTTGATTGTTCATCTTTAACGATCCACTGTTTCACTATTCCGTTCGGTTGAAGCTTGGATGTTGGATGCAAATTATTTGCGCTTTCAGTTCGTCGCAAATCATTTGCAGACGGCATCCTAGCTTCAACAACTGCCCAATAGATTTTCTCAACCTTGTGCGTGCGAAACTGTTCCGAGAGTCGCGCCGCTCCCTTGCTTGTCTTTGCAAACAAAACAACACCACCAACGGGACGATCGATGCGATGTAAAAGCCCGACAAATACATTCCCGGGTTTGTTATCACGTTGTTTGATAAAATATCGAACCTCATTAATAAGCGACGGATCCCCCGTTTGATCGCCCTGCACCAACATCCCGTGCGGTTTGCGTACAGCGATGAGATGGTTGTCTTCGTAGAGGATCTCGACCATAGTGCGACACAGTGTTGCAAAGAAATTCTATTCGGTCTAGAGAGTTTGGGTCATTTTCTGTCCGATCGGTCACTTTTTGTCCCATGCGCTTTTTCATATCGGAATCATCTCGAATTTGAACTAAAATGAACAGTCTACTAGTTTAGCGTCGCCACGATAGGAGGCACCGTGAACCGATTCGTTCTCGAAACTGATACCAGACCGCCACTCGGCTACCCACCGGTCAAAACGTATGACCGTATCCTCGATAAGGTCATCAAACAGGAAGATCGAGCCAATATAGTCGAAGATGCGCTTGGTTGGGCGCTCCTCAACTTCAAGCTGAACCAGTCGGCCACCGAGCTGCTCGGCGGACGCAGGTCGATGAACGACCTCGTCTCCGCGCTCGAACGGATAATCCCGCGCGATCCCATCTCGTTCGCCTTCCGGAGCCAGGTCGAACGAATGGCCGAACGCGTGAAGGACATCGACCCCGCAGGAAGCGTCGCTCTGCACGCGATCTCAGTCTGCATCAGCGCACGACTGCACGATCACAGCTCACAGTGGTGCGCCTACGCACTCGACACCATCATCGACTTCGCCGGAAACTATCGACGTCTGCGAGAAAGCGGTGCCGACCCAACCTCGATCTTCGTCGCAACAGCGCGCAAACGTATCGAGCTCATGATCGAACTCTACGACACCGACTTCCCGCTCGTCGATTACCACGAACGTCGCGCCTCTTAGTAAGCAACGTCAAACGCCGCCCGACCAACTTGGCCAGGCGGCGTCACTTTTTTTATATTCTTTTCGTTTTCTTACCACGTCGCGCGAACGACAACGCCCGTTGGCAGCAAGAAGCCTCGGTCGTTTTCTTCTTTGAGCGTGAGTTCAACGCATTCCGTTGCTACTTCAAACGGCAATGCGGTCTTCACCATGTTCTCAATCGCAAGCGCCGGAAAGCCAAGCGAGTACGCGTTCACGAGCAAGATGCCGTGCTCCTTATTGAGAAGCGGCACGCATTGCTTGAGCAGTTCCGGAAGATTATCTTCAAATTTCCACACCTCCCCCTCAGGACCACGACCGAACGCCGGCGGATCCATAAAAATGGCATCGTACGTATTTTCACGTCGCGCTTCGCGTGCCACAAACTTTTGCACGTCGTCAACAATCCAACGAATCGGTTTGGTGCCGAGTCCCGAGAGTTCAGCATTCTCACGTCCCCACGTCACCACTGGTTTACTGGCGTCAACGTGCACGACTTCCGCGCCCACCGAGGCGGCCACAAGCGAAGCAGCTCCCGTGTAGCCGAACAAATTCAACACCTTCATGTCCGGCTTGATGTTCTCACGAATCCACGCCCAGTTCGACGCTTGCTCTGGAAACAAACCGGTATGCTTAAACGACGTTGGACGAATCTTGAACGTGAGGTTCTCCCAATGAATATCCCACGACTCGGGAACGCCTTTTTGTGACGTCCACTCGCCTTCCCGACCGGTTCGCGAATACAACAGTTGCGGCGATTCCCAGGCCAGATGATCGGATTTTTTCCACAAAGCCTGAGGCTCGGGTCGGACCATGATCACGTCACCGAATCGTTCACATTTTTCAAAATCGCCCGAATCAATCAAGGCAAATTCTTTCCACGGTGCAATTTCACGTTGAAGTTGAGACATATCGACAAGCACAGTAACAAAAACGTGCCGACTTGGCACGCTCTATTATATTAAGCATTTTTCACAAGCAAATTTGTTATGAAAAACTGACGATCTTCACCACGTACGTCCGGATGGTAGTCCGGAGCTTCATTCGCCATGATAGTGGTACAGTCACTAAAGTAAGACTGCAAATCATCAACTTTCCAATACGAGACATGAGGTCGCGGAAACGTCGGCACAGCTGGCAGATAAAATGTCTCAATACCAACCACGCCGTCCGAAGCAATGTGCTGAGCGACCAATGGCATTAAATCCTCACGCACCGTCTTCTCATCCATAAATTGCAGGAGATTACGGATGAGAATACCGTCAAACGTGGCATTCGGCGATAAGCGACGGAGCCATGAAACGATTTCTGCTTGCACAAAAGTAATATTGTCGTGATCTACAAGCATACGATCCTGACGATCAACGGCCAGCACACTAAAACCTTCTCGCGCCAGATCAAGTGCAGCCCGACCCTTTCCGCAACCCAAATCTAAAACGTTCGGCTTACGGCCATCACGACGTGGAACCTGCGAACTAAATTGTTCAAGAAATACATCCATAAAATAGAGATGAGGCGGCTGCCCGGCAACCGCCCCAAAAAAGTCCCCCACTAACCCGCGAGCCGCACGGCCGACTCGCACTCAGCCAACCTACGTCCCGTCATGAACTGCGCAAGTGACGGCCAGTAAGCGCGTATAACGGCCAGCTCATCCGCCGGACGCAGCGCCCCGTCTGTCACATCGTGCTCGACGACGTGGTCGAGAACGATGCCGCTATTGAGCCCGTTGTACGGAGCAACGCAGCGCCCAATGTACTCGATCAGCTCGCCGTAGTACGACTGATCGATCAGGCGATGCCAGACTGGATCCTGTTCGTACTTGGTCGGCCGCCAGCGCGCGTGGCGCATGAGGACGGACCACGCCAGCCAGTCGAACGTCGAAGCCACTTCGAGCGCAGCCGCCACGAGCGAGATGCCCCTTTCAGACGCGTGTTCACGGATGAGCGAGCGAATCTTGACCGAACTGACCACGCTAACTGGCACGAACGGCACGTAGCACGTCAAGTCGCCAAGCGGAACGCAACGGCGAATGACATGATTGAATTCGACCACGCAATCCGACAAACCGGGTGGGTCGATGCTGTGCACTCCCACAAAGTCAGCCAGCAGCCGCGGCACAACGAGAGAGCAGCCGTTCTTCCTGATCAGCTGGTCCCGAACACCCTCATCGTTCATGACAAGAGACCTCCTGTCTCAAGTTTGTTGTTGATCTTTTTGCGACCCCAGAGAGCTCAATGAAACGAGCTCAAGTGAGACCCAAAACCAACGTTAGATCATTATTCTTAAAAACTGTCAAGAGCTTAGGCTAGAAATAGCAGTAAGATTAGGCCTAAAATGATGCGATAGCCGGCAAACCACAAAAAATTAGCCCGACGAATAACGAAAAGCAAGAATTTAATAGCTAAAATCCCAAAGATGAATGACGAGACTACACCAGCCAGTAATTCGAGCAGTGAGACGTCTAATCCGGTCTTAGCTACATCGAGTGCGGTTACTAATCCAGCTCCAGCAATAGCCGGAATAGCTAAAAGAAATGAAAATCTGGCCGCCGTTTCACGATCTAATCCCGTTAGAAGTCCTGCACTCATAGTCGAACCAGAGCGTGAAGTGCCAGGAACAAGGGCAAACACCTGGACTAAACCGATAAGCACGGCTTGAAACCACGTCAAACCATACAGCCCCTTACCTTTTTTGCTATGTGCCGCCACTCGATCAGCTACGGCCAAAATTATGCCCCAAATGATTAGTGAATAGGCCACCACCGGAATAGTTCGTGTGATATCAAACCAAGCACCGAACAGGCCACCGGCAACTACAGCCGGTACAGTGGCAATGGCTACGAACGCCGTCAGCCGCCAGGCCGACGCCTCACGGCGCCACAGCCTTCTCATGAGTTCAATAATGTCTACTTTTAACGCAAATACAATCGCAAACAAAGTTGCTACGTGAACGCCTACGTCAAACGCCATACCGTCCGGCTCCCAACCGAAAACTCTGGGAAGAATAATCAAGTGGCCAGAACTCGAGATAGGTAAAAATTCAGTTATACCTTGGACTGCACCAAGCACGACCGCCTGTACGATCGTCATACTTATTCGTCAAACATTATGCGCTCACCCGGCGCCATAGGAGTTGGTACTGCGCCAGCCTGAGTGGCTGCAGCCGCTCCTTGTGGTGCAGATGACTGTTGGGCAAATGTTTCGGACGAATGGCGTTCATCACCGCCCTTACGGCGACGACGCTTACGTTTTTTCTTTTCTCCACCTACAGCCTGCACTGGCAAGCTACTTGGTTGACGGACAGGTTGCGGCACAACAGGCGGTACTGGCTGAGTCGCTACAACAGGTTGACGTTCTGGTTGCACGGGCGCTGTAGGAGTCAGTGCAGTCAGCGATACGCTACCCTCAATCGGACGGGTGACAGTCTCACCCTCTTGCAAAGTAGGAGCCTTAGGCGCTGGGTAATGCTTGGGTCCGCCCTTCTTTCCAGCTTCACGTTCAGCCATTTGGATGACTTTACACTCCTCGCAATAAATCGGACGTGAACGATCAAGCTCAACTGGGATAGCAAACGTCTTGCCGCAACGACTGCAAACGTATTCGTGTGAAAATCGTTTCTTCTTCTCGTCCTTCTTGATAGCAGCAACCTTGGCATACTCTTCTGCAACGTTAACGTTTGGATCGTAGCCGCTCCATTCCATAATGTGCGTCTCGATCTTTTCGCGATTGCCGCCGAAGCGCTCACGTGACTGCTGGATAACTTTTTCAGCGCTATGTGTCCGCTGGGCGATTGGCGGCAACGTGCCGGCTGAAAACGGTTGGCTAGTGACGCCGTCGATCATGAGCTTCAAGTAAACCGAGTACTTAGGTAAATTTATCAAGTCTTCCGGAGTAAAACGCGGCATGAATTCGCTTTCCAAAAATTCTGCGTCTGGCGAGCCAACGCGGAACGTGACCATACTTCCGACGTTACCAAACACAGCATCACGCACGGCCGTCGAATCCTTTTGATCCAACTGCGCGATGTATTGATGGGCCATGATCAGGTTCAAGCGGTATTTACGAGCTTCAGACAAAATATGTGCAAACGATTCAACCGCAAAATTCTGGAATTCATCGACGTACAGATAAAAATCTTGACGTTCAACTTCTGGAATGTTCACGCGTTCCATGGCTGACATGTAAAGCTTCGTAACCAGCATGCCGCCCAAGATGCGCATGGCATCCTCGCCAATACGTCCCTTTGATAAGTTGACGATAAAAATCTTCTGGTCGTCCATGATCTCGCGGAACTTGATAGTCGACTTAGCCTGCGCAACGATGTTACGCATGATGGTCGATGTCAACAGCTGACCGATTTTATTTTGGATCGGAGCAACGGCTTCGGCTGCGAATTTAGTGTCGTAAGCGGCAAATTCTTTGAGCCAAAACTGCTGTACCACAGGATCCTTAACGCTAGCGATGATCGAAGTACGATATTCTTTATCGGATAACATGCGGTTCACACCGAGCAAAGTCGTTCCAGGCGTATCGAGCAATGCGAGAATAGTATTCTGCAATATATATTCCATGCGCGCGCTCCACACGTTCTCCCAAACTTTTTTGAAAATCGATAACAAGCTCGACATGACCTTCGAGTTGTAATCAGTCACCTGCTCCCAGCCATCTGTTTTTTCAAGCACGTTGAAAGCGATCGGAAAATCTGCGTCGGCAGGATTCCAATAGACCACGTCGTTGATGCGCCACGACGGAATGTGATCGATCAGTTTTTCAGCTGTATCGCCATGCGGATCAACGTAACAGCAACCATGACCGGCATAAATATCGGACAAAATCATGTTTTCAAGTAAGACTGATTTGCCCATACCCGTCTTTCCAATGACGTACATGTGACGGCGACGGTCGTCAGTCTTAATGCC
>CAYSXU010000007.1:0-25774 GCA_964435095.1 uncultured Gammaproteobacteria bacterium
AGCAGGCCTTCAATGGAAGAAAGCGAGCGGGCGATGTTCTCCACGCTTTTTACAAGACTCGTGGAAGATTTGTCCTGTTCAGGAGTTTCAAGAATTGCATCGTATCCTGCTGTTTTGATCGCGGCGACAATAAGATCATTAGCAACAGCTTGATCTGTCGTGACCCTACATGTGCCCTCCTTGGCATTTGTTTCTACGTTAATCACGCCAGGAAGTCCTCCAACTTCCTCATTAATGAGCGTCTCGCAGGATGCGCAATGCATCCCAGAAACGCGATAGAGCTTTTCCATACAAGAATGCGTTAGAACGCCGTCTGGTAGCCCTTTGCACCGAGCGCCGCTATCACTTCCTCCGATGAAATCTTATCTTCGGAGACGAGATGCGCAGCACCGGTCGCGAGATCAACGGTCGCCTCGGTGACGCCCGATGAAAGCCGTTGCAAGATCATGGTAGTCATCTTAATGCACGCATCACACGTCAAATTTGTGATGCGGAAATTAAGTTCATGCATATTGGTTATTCGACGATAATAGTTCCACGGTACATACCCATGGAGCAGGAGAATGGAATAGTTCCCTTTTCGGTTGGTGTGAATTCAATGATGTTCTCGCCTTTTTTGAGGTTCTTTCGCACATTCAATGAAGGGACAACAAGACTGGACGCGCAAGAAAAGGAGGACTCTGAATTAATGATCCAGCGTACTGGTACATCTTCCTTTACACGAAGCGTACTTGGCGAATAACCGGATCCAGACTGCGTCATCGTAATCACTTGAGCATCAGTGCGTCCGCTATCCTCAATAACCGTACCGTCGTCATCATTAGCTGAAGGCAGTACTGCAAGTGCACCTTGGATGTTGTAAGCGCCGAAGACGATGACAAGGATACCGACAACCGCGTAGAACACTCGAGCAGCGACGCCTTTCATGATCGACGAGAGACCTCCAATGCCAAGTAACGCCGGAGCTGTTCCAAGTGCGAATGCACCCATCACAATGGCACCCGTCTTGAAGTCACCAGTACTTACTGCATACAGCTGCATCGCCTGTGTGAAGCCGCACGGCAAAAAGAACGTCAATGCGCCAGTCATCATCGATGCTCGGTGGCTATATTCTTTTTGGTGTTCTGAGATACCGAGGAATCGCGCAATTGATGATGGAAGCGTGAATGATGTTGCAGAGATACGCGGCGACAAGTTCGTCAGTTTTATACCGAGAACGATCATCACGATACCCACGACGATGGTGAGAAAGGCTAGGAACCCCCCGGTAATCTGGAGAATGCTGCCCATGAGACCGAGTAGACCACCGAGGAATGCATAACCTAGTACGCGACCAGCATTAAAGAACAAGTGTGGACGAAACTTCTGCCACGCTGTTGCCTCCGGATGAAGCTCCGCGTGACGCGCCGCAACACCCAGCACAAGACCACCGATCAGTGCCATGCATGAGGAGATGCCAGCCACGAGGCCAAGCATAAGCACAAAACCGACCGTAACGTTGCTTTCATCAAGCGAGATGTCGAGCAGCCCAGCTCCACGTAAGGCGTAGTAAACAACAACCAGCACAGTGACACCAAATGCGATGTATCGCCAGTCTTCCGGGCTCTTTGTGAACCACGGCAGCTTTCCTGGCTGTCCGATTTCGTATCCGGCCTGTGTTACCGCCTGGGCAATTTCTTTCTGGCTCGGCGCATCGGAAGCATGGTCAATGGTGGCGCAGCCTTTTCGGAAGTCTACCTTCACCTTTGTAACACCCTGAACATCACAAATGGAATCTTCAAGAAGTAATTCGCACGAGCGGCAGTGCATGCCGCGAATAGGGATAATTTGTTGAGGCATAAAGCAAATAACAAAAAACTAACCATATGATTAGCTGTCTTTTGCTATTCGCGTTTAATGACAGTACCTGTCAACAATAATGCACGATTGGGATATTGGTCGCTGCGTGAAAAAAACTGAGGCCTAAACGATAAAACATTAATAGGTGTCGGAAATAACGTCCCGACAATTGCATGGATATTCACCGACACCTTGCTTACATTAAAAGCAATTGCATCGATCTCGTGTTCCATATGCGAGACCGCGCAACAATCCTCTGCCGTAGTATCTGTGTCCGTCATTATTGTATGATCGGCGGTTGCAAAAGTTGCAGAATGCGCGTGGTCCGTCATCGCTTCCGCCATGGGCGCGTGCAAGAAGATTCCCAAGCAAAAACTACCCATGAACATGGGTACGATTAGGAGCCTAGATATATATACCGCAAGCGTAGACATAGCCTCTAGAATTGCCTTTTCTCATGCACCCTGATGCGGTGCAGCATACATCCGTTGGCCATTTATCTCAAGTTATGCTAGTTTGCTGCCGGGAGGAAACATGAATCCCATCTTCCTGAGCCAAACCAGTCTGAATGGTTGGGTCGTGGTCATCAAGGAACCGCGGTGTAAACCATGGCTCGGAACGGTCGGTGAGATCATCGTCGAGCCCAAGAGTGCCAAAGTGCAGGTGGTACCCAAAAGTCATCGCCGAGTGCTGCCAAATTGCATGAAACTTTCGATCAAACTCGTGAATTGCCTACACATCAGTCTCGCTTCAGAAATTAAGCCAACAAAGAGTGGTGGTTTTGCCTGGAGCGACGGCTCGTCCACCATCATACTGTTTCCACCGCAGACCAAAGCCGGAGAATAGATGGCCAATTCGCTCGCAGTCTCGTTCGAAGACAAGGGTTTCAAAGTAGCGCTATCAGTAGCGCTGGTAGCCAACGGCTGGAGCGTCACGTTACGCGTGACCAGGATGGAATTCTATGGCGTCGTGAGCCTGACTCGCTGCGGCCTGAGCCAGCTCGCCCTCGGCTATCCCTGGCTAACCGAAGAAATCGACTGGAATGCTCTTGCCATGGCGCTCGGATGGAACGACATTGCACCCGCGCCGCTTGGCAAGCACCGCATGGAAATCGCAAGCAGCTTCATCAGCGCCTGCTACCAGCTCGACTCGAAGTCGGCCCACAACGCTACACTTCCGTCGATCATCGATCCGGAAGTATCCAGACGGCTCGACCAGTCCGTCCAGCATGCCCTCAACGAAAGATCTCGATTCAATGTCGAGTCCGCCGACGACACTTGAGACACTCAAGCACGCTCACCCTCGAGCGTGCTTCTCTGTTAAAAAAAATCTACTCCCCCACAATCAGCTTACCCTCCATTCCAAGCTTACGATGACCGCCAACGTCGCAATAATATGGATACACGCCAGGCGTAAGCGGGGCAGTAAAATTAACAACTCCACCCTCCGTCATCACTTGGCGGATATTTAACTCATCAATCACAAAAGTGTGTCCACCATCAACGTTAGAAAACGTAACTAAGACTTCTTGTCCGGGCTGAGCCGTAATCGCGTCACCCTCAAAAAAGAAATTTCCCGCTTCTACCAAAACAGCCAAAGGCACAGATTCTACCTCGTCTGTCGAGCCTTCGAGTTTATCTATTTCTAATACTAACGCGTCCTCAGCAGAGTCAGCCTCTGCTGACACTTCAAGCCCCGTAGCTGACTGCGCGTTTGAGACCGATGGAACTTCCACCGTTTGCCTTGCTGTGGTGGTATCCGTTGAACAACCAGCGCCAATAAGCAAGAACATTCCCACCGAGATTAAAATCATCTTTTCCATAGGGATCATTTACCTAAGCGTACCTCAAATCCCGTGGATCGTCAGCTCAAGTAAGGGACCAGAAGCCCACACATAAGCCACCTTATCTTTTGAACGAATGTGCTTACCTTTGACAAGAAGGGCGTGAAAACGCTGTGGGAATGAAGCCGAACCAAGTGGAGCAACGACTGGATAGACGCCGGCATACAATATATGTTGACGTGCTTGTGCGACATCTTCGCAAGCTAAAAAGATTGGAACATGCGGACGATACATTGGAAGGCTTTTAGCAACCTCGCCCGAATCTGCCGAGCTAGCAATAGCATCGATCAGTTGGCAACGCGTCAAAATGCCCACAGTATGTGCCATAGCGCTTGGTAACCCGTCGATATCGGTCAAAGGTTCGGCGATAACATCAAACCGCGAAGACTCTGCCTCGCGCACAACCGAGGCCATGGCCTGAACCGTGGCTACAGGATAGCGACCACTAGCCGATTCGGCCGATAGCATGACAGCGTCGGCATGATCGAGAACGGCATTAGCTACGTCGGACACCTCGGCTCGCGTGGCCCTTGGATTTCGTGCCATTGAATCGAGCATGTGCGTGGCGACGATGATCGGCTTATGCGCCTTACGACATTCTTCAATTAAGGTTTTTTGTACTATTGGCACCTCCTCCATGGGAATCTCAAGTCCTAAGTCACCTCGGCCGAGCATGACGCCATCGACCACGGCTAATATTTCGGCAAAATGATCGATTGCCATCTTGGTTTCGATCTTAGCCATGATTTTCGGTGGACGAACAGCGTTCGCACGTGAAGCCGCAGATACAATGCGACGGACATGCGCCACCACATCAGGCGACGAAATGAAAGACAAGACAACCCAATCAACGCCCTGTTCGAGACCGAACATTAAGTCGTCATGGTCCTTTTGCGTAAACGGATCAACTGTAACTTCGGAATCCGGTAAGTTTAAACCTTTACGGGATTTGAGTACGCCACCAACAACGACTTTGGCTGAAATAGTTTTGCCGCTGACTCGCGTGACCACCGTCTCCATGAAACCGTCATCAAGCAAAATGCGCTCACCCGCCTTCACATCGTGCTGCAACCGACGATAAGTAACTGGGATCGGCCCACCGTGTTCATACTCGTCAATCGAAGTTGAAAAAGTTATCTTTTGTCCCTCATGTAGCGGCAGTCCGCCGTCTGGCAAAACACCGACGCGAATCTTCGGACCCTGCAGATCTTGAATGATCGCCACGGTACTATCGGTTTTGCGCGCAGCCGAACGAATATTGCGAATGAGCGCACGATGCTCGTCATGTGTGCCATGAGAAAAGTTCAACCGAGCGGCGTCCATGCCTGAGCGCATCATGCGAGCCAAAATCGTCGGCGTGTTCGACGCTGGCCCAATAGTGCACACAATCCGTGTTCGTGCTGCCTCCATATGGGCTTAGTATAGCAAATCTTCTAGTCGGGTGGCACCGGATTGGGGCCCCCGACAGCGCAGACCGAGCAACGGCGATTACCGTCGTTGCGAGGGAGCACTGGCGGGGTAAATCCGGCGACAGGACCCAACGCCTACTACCTCTTCCCCTTCGATAGCTTTTTCAATTCGTTCTCAAACATCTCCAGTCCTTCAAACGAATAATAAACCGAAGCAAATCGGATGTAAGCGACTTTGTCGAAAGTTTTAAGCTGCTGCATTACAATCTCGCCAATGGCACCGCTCGTTATCTCCCCACCGCGTTCTTTTTGCACTTCGCGTTCAATCGCTGAGACTAACGCTCGAAACTGAGCCTGCGTGTACGGGCGCTTCTCCAAGGACTTTCTTAGGCCACCTTCAAGTTTTTCGCGAGAATAAAGTTCGCGCGCGCCGTTACGCTTCACAACCGTACAATCCAATAATTCAATCTCCTCAAGCGTAGAAAAACGAAAAGCGCAGCGTGCCCGCTCACATTCCCGACGACGACGAACCGCCAGACCGTCAGGTGATATTCGCGAATCAACTACGCGTGTTGACTTACTATTGCAGACGGGACAATACACACTACATCATCTTCCTGCGAATAAACGCTGGGATACCAAGATCGTCATCGTCCTGTTTTGACTGCGGTGATTGAGGTTGTTGTGACGGTTGCGACTGAGACAAGGGCGGCTGCGGCGGCAAGCTATTGCGCAAACGATCTTCAGGAATCGGAATAGCTGGCACGGGAGTCTGCATTGGCGTCTGATTGGTGGCCGGTGGCATCATTGGGCTGATACGTCGCGTTTCAAAAGGCGATTCATGAGACGGAGCTACACGGATCGGGGCGCGATAATCATCACGTCGCGGCGGCGCTGAAGGCACCCAGCTACCATGCGGCGTAACCTGAACGTCGCCGGCCAAATTTGGAGCTCGACGCTGATCTCGACTATCGAATCCCGTTGCTACCACCGTAATGCGAACTTCGTCACCCATGTTATCGTCGATATTTGCACCAAAAATCACGCGCGCATCGTCATCCGCCGATCCCGTAATAACCTTGGCAGCTTCAGCTACCTCGTACATGGCCAAATCCGGCCCGCCAGTTACCGTGAACAAAATACCTTTAGCTCCGTCGATCGAAATTTCTAGCAGCGGACTAGCAATAGCTTGTTTAGCCGCCTCAACTGCACGATTTTCACCGCCCGCTCGACCAATGCCCATGAGCGCTGAACCGGCGTTAGCCATGATTGCTTTCACGTCAGCAAAGTCGACGTTGATCAATCCCGGCAGAGTAATAATTTCCGAAATTCCCTGAACACCCTGACGCAATACGTCGTCTACAATCTTAAAGGCATCAAGAAGAGAAGTTTTTTTGTCGATAATTTGCAAGACACGATCGTTCGGAATGGTAATGATGGTGTCAACGTGCTGCGCAAGTTCGTGATAAGCGTCCTCGGCAATACGTTTTCGCTGAGCGCCTTCAAAAGCAAACGGTTTTGTAACAACAGCTACTGTTAGCGCTCCAGCCTCGCGCACGATCTTAGCAATCTCAGGCGCCGCACCGCTACCCGTTCCGCCACCCAAACCACAAGTTAAAAAAACCATGTCAGCCCCGCCGATCATGTTACGGATCTCGTTAGCATTTTCTTCGGCCGCTCGACGTCCCATTTCGGGATTCATACCGGCGCCAAGACCACGCGTAACCGTCTTACCGATCGGAATCTTATTGGTAGCTAAATTTGCGTGGAGCGCCTGAGCGTCTGTATTCACCGCAATAAAATCAATGCCGCGAAGTTTTTCCGCGATCATTCGATTGAGTGCCGACCCGCCGCCACCGCCGACGCCAATAACTTTAATCTTGGCGCAGGTTTCGATGTCTGGCTTTACTTCCGCCATAACAGACGTTGGTTGTGTTCAACGACTTACCAGGTTGAACACCAAATGGAGTCAAGAGTGCCCCAATACGAGTACAAGTCGTACTCAACCTATAGTATAGCGGATTCAAGGGTCAATTGATAACTGTGTATAAAAATATAGCCTCACCAGGCTATATTTTTATGGCACCAGCGATTTCATCCATTTTCTTAACTGATCCGCGACTTTGTCGACGCTCTTAAATTTGAGGAGTGAACCGAGGGAAAGTTTACTGCGACCCATACCGCGTATGGTGTGACCCCAAGTTGCAAGTCCAATGGCCGTGGCAAAAGCCGGATCATGTGCTTCATCAATAACACTTGAAATACCCACCGGCGTACCAAGCATGCACGGCAAACGCATCACATGCTTAGCGACCTCAACTACTCCATCAAGCTTAGCCGCCCCGCCCGTCAACACCATGCCAACCGGCAACATACCAGAGCGGTCAACCTTGCGTAGCTCGTTGTCGGCCGCCTCCAAAATCTCTTCCAAACGAGCTTCAATAATTTCAGCGATAAAACGACACTTAACCACCTCTTCGCCCTCCACGCCAAAATCTGACAACGGGAATTGCAGCTTGCGATCGATAGCATCTGGAACCGCATGACCGTACTGCAGCTTAACGCGTTCGGCGACCTCGATTGAAGTACGGAGTCCAATAGCGATGTCGTTCGTAATATGGTCGCCGCCAAATGGCAAAATTGCTGTATGGAGTAAGTCACCTTCTTCAAAAACCGCCATCGACGTGCTCGACGCCCCGATATTCAACACGCATACACCTAGCTCCTTTTGGCGCTGCGTCAACACCGCCTCGGCGGTAGCGAGCGGCGTGTACACCAAATCGTCAATATCCAAACCGGTCCGATATACGCTCTTAGTAAGATTTTTTATATGTGAAGCGAGCGCCTCGATGATCAGTGCATCGACTTCAAGACGAATACCATTCATGCCGACGGGATCTTTCACGCCACGCTGGCCGTCAACTGTAAAACTCTTCGGAATAACGTGCAAAATATCGTAATTGGCAGGCGTCGCAACCGCGCGAGCGGCCTCCATAGCGCGCTCAACGTCTTCCTCGCGGATCTCGGCGTCGGTTCTTGAAACACCAATTACACCCCGACTTTCCTGAACCAAAATACTTTGGCCGGCAATGCCCACCCAAGCACTGTTGACCGGTAAGCCGGTCATTCGCTCGGCCTTTTCAAGCGCTTTGGAAACCGAAGATACGGCGTCCTCCAAACTCGAAATCGCCCCGCGATGCACACCAGACGAAGGCGAAGAAACCGCCCCGATAACGTGCAAACGAGGTTTTCCGTCCTCCCCCGGCATCACCTGAGCAACGGCAACACGAATTGCCGACGACCCGATGTCGAGACCTGTTAGGATTTCATCAGCCATAGCCCGAGGCCGTCGCAAGGGTATTAGAAACTTCGCACAGTATACCACATGAGCTCACCCAACTGTCGCAAAATGGGCAAAATATGCGGACCAAATATCATAACGCCCACCACCACCGAAGTAGCCGCTGTAATCAGCACTGCGCCAGCCATCATGTCTTTTACCTCTCTAACCATTGGGCTAACGCGCGGTTCAACCGCGTCGGCGATCCGCTCAAAAATCGTATTAACAATTTCAAGCACAAGAATGGCAGCTATAAGCAGGATGAGTAATATCTTTTCCCAACCCGCCAAATCAACGACCAGAGTCAATATTACGATGGCAATCGCAGCTATCAGCTGAAGTCGAAAGCTCTGTTCAGCTCGCGCAATATCGCCGAGTCCTCGCGTAGCATGTCGCAAACTTCGCACGAATGTTTTGACGGAAATCATAGGACGTCGGCCACAATGGCATCTTGAAGAGGAAACATAATCTCAGCTTCGTGCGGTGCCTCGTGATCATAACCAAGAACGTGCAAAATGCCGTGCACCAGCAAGTCGGTCAGTTCAAGTTCGACGTCGCCGTCCGCCTGTCGCTGTGCTTGTTCAAAATCAATAATCACGTCACCAAGATAGCCCGTTTGATCGACAAAATCACCAGCAAACGACAGAACGTCAGTAATCTTGTCTATCCCACGGTACACCCGATTCAACCGCTGTATTTCGCCATCATCCACAAAGCTGACGCCTATCGTCCCCTGACCAGCAGCTTCGATGCGCTCCGCCACAACATGAGCGATAGCCGCTAATCGGTCGTCGCTCAAACGATACTCTTGGGGTACAAGATCCTGTTCAAGTTCGAACGTAATCATGGGGTCGGGGTCACAAGTTTAAAGCTATTCACCATCATCTTATAAGTCTGCAAATAAGTAATCTCTTCAGAGCCGTTCAGATCATAAGTCAAAATATAAACTCGCTCCCCCGCCTCAAGGTAAGTCGTAAACCCGTCAGCAGCTCGCACGGTATAGTAACCCTCCTTAGTGTATGAAGGCTGGAGCTCTTCAAGAATCGCTTCCTCAACATTGGCCATAACCCAGTCTTCAACCGTAAGATCAGCGGACTTGGCATCCCACTCTACGATCATCTTCGCTAGATTTGGTGTTTTGAAAATTACCTGGTTGGCCGTCTCCTCAGATAGCGGCTTCCATGACGTTGGATAATAAATTGAAAAATCTATTCCTGAATCGGCATAAATCTTAACCGCGCCTGTATCTAACAAGGTAGAGGGTGCCAGGCCTTTTGGATCATAACGATGGAAGACTTCATTTCCATCAAGAAACGTGTCCTCGTCCGTATCAGGATCACGAAAATCCGTGCCGTACATTATTTCTTCAACGTCGGTCAGACCATCACTGTCGGTATCTTTCGACGGCTCAGGTTCGGCTGGTTCAGGCTCAGGTTCGGGCTCAGGCTCTGGCTCCGGTTCTGGTTCTGGCTCCGGCTCTGGTTCGGGTTCGGGAACTGTATCTACAACAGGTGTCGGTTGGCTTAAAACTACGTAGGCCACGGCGCCAAAGGTTGCTATAACCAGTAATCCGACGATTATCAAAACAAGTGGCGTGCGTGAACGACGAGCTGGCGAGAGTGGAGCCGTCGGTGGCTTAGGAGTTACGACGACCGGTGGAAGAGCTGGAGGAGCGACTACTGGCTTAGGCGGTTCGGCCTTCAAGCTGGCAGCCATACCATAAAAATCCTTTGGCATGACGTGGATAACCACACCCAAATCAGCCGGCTTAGCTTCCGGTTGGGCGGCGACTGGAGTTTGTGTTTCAGCTTTTTTACCGAACATAATCTTATTACGATCCGCTTCCCTCTTCTGGAACAGTGAACAAACGTCCTGATCCGTTCGGATTATATCCGCCAGCCACCTCTTGACCGTCGAGATAAGTGTCGCCGTCGGTATCTACATCTTTAGGATCTGTCCCATACACCTCAATCTCCTCACGATCCCCCAATCCGTCACCATCAGTGTCAGCTTTTGTAATCGACGTGCCAGACTCAAGCTCTTTTGCGTTCGTAAGTCCATCGCCATCGCTATCAAGCAAAGTCGCAGGATTGATGCGCGTGGCTTCTTCATCTTCTTCAACCGGCGCTTCAGCTGTATCCGAATCATCCGGCTGATCGGTTTCGACTGTATCATCTACTATTTCATCGCCTACGCCAGTATCGATTCCACTATCTAAGTCATCAGCCGGTTGAACCATGAAACGATAGGCGATGTAACCGGAAGTACCCATCACCAACAATCCAGCGACTATCACGAGCAAGATTTTGCCCGCACCAAAGCCCGAGGCCGGCTCGGCCATCATGGCAGTCGGTGGCGCAATTGGAGGCACGGCCGTTGGTGGCGGCATGATCACAGGCGGAGCGACTGGAGCCGAAGGTCCACTCGGCGCAGCCGGCTGACGATCTACACCTTCGAACATGTCAACTGGTGGCTGAGTGGTTTTTGGTGGGACATTGTCAAACATACTTTTTAGTGCAAAGGATCATAGCCGCTCGCAACTTCTTGACCGTCGTCGTAACCGTCACCGTCAGTATCCGCTTGATCATCAGATGTGCCAAGACGGTATTCCTTAAGTCTATTCAAACCATCCTTATCAAGGTCCAACGAGGTAAAGAGATCTTCACAAGTCTCTCGATCACCTCCCACAAATGTGGTACAGCCCGTTGGATTGCCAGAGGCGAGGACTGCTGCCAAATCAGTCTCAAAAGAACAGCGAGCAGCCGATATGTCGTACTTTTCACACTCTCCAGCTGCTATCACCACCCTGACTAATTGAGCCTCACAAGATGATTTAAGCGTAGACGAGACAATAGCGGCGCATTTTGCATAGTCATCAGTCCGCTTGGCTAGCATCAACCAGGCCGCGTCTTCACATTCGCTCTTATCTTGTTCGTCTTCAATCATCGAACAAGCTTCGGGATCGGCCTCGTCGATAGCAATAAGCTGAGCGCAATTTTTTAGGGTCTGCCCTTCAAGACCATTACAGGCTGCAGAAGAGCCGACAGCCTCGGCCGTAGTTGTTTTGGCCTCGGCCATACAAGCCTCAGGATCTGCTTCTTCAGCACAACGTACCTGCGCCTCATCAAGCATGGCTTCAACTGCGTTAAGCTTGTCTTCTTCGGCACTGTCGAAACTGACAGTCAAATAAATTCGATATCCAACAAAACCAACTAGCATGACCACCAAAGCACCAACCAGCGCACGCTGTTGGACTTGAGAGCGCTTAAACCAGGGAGCCGGTGTAGGCGCTGGCTCCCCGAGGTCGTAATATTGCTGATTGTTTGGATCAACGACCATACTTCAAGTTAAGGCGCACAATAGTTGATACTCAGATTGCTTATCTCGACCTGTCCTTCGCCTGAGAAAGTTATGCGTACAGGAATATCCGTCTCGTCCGACGAGTCGCATCTGAACCCTTCCGGCCAAGGCAAAACAACGTTACTACCACCCTCAAGCCTGCCCGAAGTTACGTAAGTTACGTCATCTGAAGTACTATCCGTGCCTTGATCATCCGTAGCAATTAAAGCCACGTTTCCAAAGACCACCGACTGCACCACGTCAGAATACGCGTCCTCTAGCTCCTCGGCTGTGTCCCCACTATATGAATAGTCTATGTAGTTATCTTTATTATAAGTGGAAGGCAATAGGCTACGCAAGCTAGTAACTTTTGAATTACTCGACCATCGATTCATGTCCTTAATAAAGTCAGTATCCGTACTCAATGCCAATGAATACAGTTCATAGCCCTCCTCTCCTAGTTTCTCTGGTGAGAGAATATTTGCAACTATTTCAGCCGGATCTTGATCTTCTTCCGGCTCTCCTTCACTCAGCAGAATAATTATTTTCCGCGCGCCGCCTAGCCGATTGTCGAGTAAATCCTTGGCTTCCTCAAGGGCATCCGCAGTGTAAGTATCTCCACCGGGAGAATAAGCCATTACAGCGGTTTCAAGATCCGCCTTGTAATTACTGTCGAACCATTGCTGCGTACCATCGGTATAAACGGATACTCCACCATTATATGGACCAGCAAATGACAGCAGTGCCACCTCGACCGTCTCAAGATCGTCGTACAGCTCGTCCAAAGCGGCAATAATCGATTCCTGAGCAACTTCTAGACGTGTTGAGCTACCTAAAGTATGCGTCATACCGCCAGATAGATCAGTTACAAAGACAACGTCTACTTCGGGCTGCGTAACGCCATCATAAGAAACATCGGCCACTATCTCCGTGGCTGCCGAACATGACGGAATGGTTAGCACAGCGGCATTGGGTAGGTCTGCGCCATCAGTCGCGCTATAGGTGTAAAGCGACACTGAGCTCTCAGGATCAGCTCCGGCTTCATTCGAGGTTATCTCAAGCGAGGCACTGCTCGTAGTAAACGGACAACTCGAAGCGCAATTCGCATTGCATGTTGGCATGAGACACTCGTCGGAGTCACAATCGGAATCACTGGCGCAATAGTTTCCGTTATCATCGTCTCCGCTACACATACCGATTGACTGACATATATACAATACGTCATCCGAGCTATCCGATGTACTTTGATCGTCGACAAATGACGATCCGCTGGTTGTACAGGTTCCGTAAATCGTCGCGTCGTCGTCAATACCAGATGAGAGGAAACTGCTCGAGAGGTAGTAGTACGGCATGTCATTGCCGTCACAGAACTCGTCTCCGTTTACTTCGCCGTCGCCACAGAATTCACCTGAACCTGACTCATATCGACATGACACCGAACAGGAACTACAGGACGAACCGTAAGACGCTTCACAGCCGTCACCGTTCTCTACACCTTCGTCGCACTGTTCTTCGCTCTCGTAAAGATAACCATCGCCACATACATTGGCTGTACAGGCATTCGTGCAGCCGTCCGTATTTGTGTCATTGCCGTCGTCGCATTCTTCGCCCACATTCGCAACTCCATCACCGCAAGCATCGGTTGCAAGGCACTCTTCACCAAGTAGACTCTCGCCCGACGGCGTCCATTCGCACAACAAGGCATCGCACGAATGCGTACGATACGTTTGGTACGATCGCTCATCAAGCTCGCACGCCGCATATGCGTCATCCAGGCTGGTATCACATGTGACAGGCGCGCTATTGCCGTAAGTGTCGCTGCAGTCCGCATCTGAAACCGCGTCGCAAGCAGTTTCCTCAATACTGCACTGGAATCCATCCGCTGTTTCCACACACGTACCACCCCAACCTGTACAGACCGCATCGGTGGCCGATGTACACTCGTAATCCATGGTCATCTTGCAAACGCCCATTTCGTGGCAGCCAAGCTGAGAGGCGTAGCTTGCACAAGTTGCGTCACTCGTACACTCGATCTCTTTTTCGACGCATTTGTACAGCGAGTAGCCGCTTGAATTACTGGCACAGAGCGCATCGCCTGATTCAGTTTCCGTAATACAGGTTTCATCGTCGCCCTCGGAAAATCCACCGCAAGTATTAGTGCTGTCAACTGTGGCGCAAATATAGCTAGTAATCGAAGTCGAGCCCTCGCTGCCTCTACCTACACATTGCATACCATCGTCACAGGTCTTTGTATCGTCGTAGCCGTCGCATGTAACAAAGCTACGCCCGTCATATGTTGGAATTACGCATGCATATCCCAGCACCGTCGACTCTGTAGCTTCACAGGTGCCCCAATTCCCGCACGTCGTACTATCGTTCGTACCATCGCATAACACCGTACTTTCAAGACGGCACTGCGACGTCTCACCACAAACGCCCCCCGTACAGTCGTTGTCGTCTTCGCAAGCCTCACCCGCGTTGTCGCCGCCGTAGCACAACTCACCGGCCCACGACGTACCGTCGCCGTCGCATTGTTCGCCGCTATCAACTTCGCTATCACCACAGTAAGCCGCCGGTCCGGAGCAATCCCAAGCACAAGTTGTATTTACGTTCGCGCCATATGTACCGTTCACGCCGATACAATTTCCGGCCGTGCCGCCGTACGGACGGGCATCTGCTGGAACCGATGTATCGCCACAGTCACAAGCCTCACTGCCTGATACTTCACCATCACCGCAATACGAGCCAGAAGCATACGTACAAGAAGTGCCGCAATAACCATATCGACCGTTATACGCTCCGTCATCGCATTGTTCTAAACCTTCTATCACGCCGTTGCCACACTCATTAGCTTCACACGTTGCGCCGTCCACGTTTTCATAATCCGAACAATCGCTCTTACAAACCTGGTTGACTGTGCCATTTTCATCGTTGTCCTTAGTGCCATCGCCATCTGTATCTACCGAGCTGTCAGTGTCGCAGCTAACGCCTTGTGTATCGCCGATTTCACACTGCTCAGAACCACCAATCAAACCGTCGCCGCAAGTCGTGGAGACGCCATACTTATCGCCATCGCACAAACTGTCAGCCGAACCGGAAGTGCCAACATGAACATCGAAATCATCGCTCGTATCGGCATCAACGTCGCCATACCAGGCGTGCTCGTCATATTCGATGGTGGCGGCTAATTCATAAGCGCGGCTACCAATCGCTCGATAATGATAAACGTACGAATCTTCCGGACAGGCGTAAGCTCCAGTTGTCTGGTTGACGCACGTTTCGGAATTATATGACTCGTAAACTGAACCAACGACACCACACGAACTGTAATCATTCAACGGATCGGACGAAATATCTGATCCGTCGAGCGCTCCACCAAAAATTTCTTCCCAAGAACCCCAAGCGCTTGACGCTAACGAGCTCACATAAGTACCCGAAGGGAGAGTCGGCACAACTATCTCGCAGGTTTCATCGTCAGAGCAGTCACTATCTTCACTGCACGTCTGCGAAGTCGTATCGCTACAGGTACTGTTAGCCTCACCATATAACTCAAGAGCAATTGCGATATCGTTCAATTCACCCAATCGCTCCATGTCGCGCGTTAACTTAAGTTTATCTGATCCGCAAGCTTGCGCTGCCGATACATCGCAATTCAAGTCAGACGAACAAGTCACCGGATTTCCGTTCGAATCAAGTACTATCGCACCGCTTTCATAACAGAAGCGATCATCAGCAACGTTAATAACAAACTCCATGTTTGCCAGCATCATGTCGTAAATATCGACAGTCTCCTGACTTGCGCCTTCGTTATAAGATATTACGTAGATATTTGGATACACGGCGCTGCCTGAATCATTGGAAGCACCCACGTAAACGGTTCGACCGTCCTGCACGGCCGGAAAACCATCAACCGTAGTTTCAGATGGGCTTCCAATGAAATCTTGCTCCTCATACCAAGCCATCGGGCTCGAGTAATTGGCGTTTGACACAATGCGCACACCGATCGCATCGCCTGAACCGTCTTCCATCTCAAACAAGTATTCCTTAATGACTTCGTCAGCCGGCAACGAAGGAGGCATAACGACCGAAACAGCCGTCAAGTCATCTGACGTATCAGACAACTCTCCACTGTCGCGGCAATACGAAGTAGAGAAATTCATGAAGCCGTTCGTGCCCTCTTCCGCCAAGCCGTTTGCCTTGCCGGTCGCATCGTCGCTCCACGGGAAACTAGCTAGCGCTGGCCATGGGTTTTCGCACAAATAGGCTGTTACGTCGGCCGTACCGCTTACCGCCCCAGTTCCACCAGTCGTGACCGTGGCTGTAATAGCAATCGAAGCATCGCCATTGATGCCAACCGTAGAAACCGTACCTTGTTCAGGCGTTGAGGCGCCAAGAATTGCGGCCTTGAAAACCGTCGTGTCATTCGAAGACCAATCACTATAGGTCCAATCGTACGCGCCAGCTACCGGTGAAATCTCTTGGGCTTTGCCACTGGTGTACGAGATAGGCGTCGCAACGTAAGCATGCGTCTCGCCGGTTGAAGTGAATACATACGGGCTATCAGAGTCTGAATCTTCAATTTCTAAAGCATCAAGCGTGCAGATCTCATCGCCAGTCGTAAATTCTAAAGTTTCCGTACCATTCAAGCCAACATCGCGGGCCGAACGAACGCCACCTGAAGTTACATCGGTCACGTCATCGTCACCCTCAACTACCAACGTATATGTTGAATTTGATTGCATGAGTTCGGTCGTACGAATGCTGACTTTGTATGTACCGTCATCTTGTGCGGTTTGTGTGTAGCTATGAATCGGCAGAATACAATCACCTTGATCAGCCGACACATTACTGCCCATGAAGAAAGCCTTAACTGAATTCCACAAACGCAGTGCAAATGACGATGGAGCGTGTGCAATTGTAGTGTGTGTGATAGGACAGCTCTGTCCGGCAGCCAAACTCAATTTGGCATACATCTGTGCCCGTTCAACCGTAGAGCTACCACTAGTTTCGGTCGAAGTGAAAGATTCAAGTGCCATCTCTTCACTGAACCCAGCAAAAAGCGTGGCATTCAAACAGACATTTGATCCCAATGAATCCAACTCAACCTTTGGACGCTCAAAACAGCAATTAGACACACCAACACCGTATAGCGCCGGGTCTGAACAATCTTGATCATCTTGGGCTACGCACATGAGCGTCAAATCAGCTGTCACAGACAAGCCAGCTGTTGAAACTTGAATGGTAGATCCGGCGGTATTAGTAACTGAACTTACTTCAAATGAGGCATCATCAGAAATAGTTGCCACTTGCGTGTCGTCCACTAGACCATCCCCGCTTGTGCCATTTTCACAGGCTGCAATTTCGCCTGTTCCAACTTCGCCGTCACCGCAGAATGACGGAGCGGTGTAGGCCGCAGATGAGCCAGCCCAAACGCAATCATCAGTACAGCCTTCTTGACTGTCACAATCTTCGCCAGCCAAAGTCGCGCGATCGGATTCTGTTTCGCGATTACCGCAAATCGAAGCGCCACCGAACGAATCAACATATCGACCTTCGCGCAAACACGTCGATGAGCAACCATCACCATCGGTAACGTTCTCGTCATCGCAAGTCTCATAAGGTTCAGTGACGTTTCCATCGCCGCACTGAGCGCTTCCGATCTCAGACTGAGTTGACGAACCTTCGCGCAAACAATCGCGTGAACAACCATCGCCACTCAAGGCGTTGCCGTCGTCACATTCCTCGCCAGCCAAAGTCGTCGTGTCAAAAGCAATGTCGTTATTACCACACATGGTGCCAATCGAACTTGAACCTTCGGCCGTACAACTTGATGAACAACCATCGCCACTCAAAGCGTTGCCATCGTCGCAATCCTCAAATGAGTCAATCTTGGAATTGCCGCAATCAGACTGAGTACCTTCGTACTTACAGCTCGACGAACAACCGTCGTCGTCTAAAGTGTTACCGTCGTCGCAATCTTCACCAGCTGAAGTATCGGTATCTCTCTCAAGACTATTATTGCCGCACACTGCCTGTTCCGGTTCTGATCCGGACGCTGTACAAAGCGAAGTACAGCCTCTTGGTATGGTGGAAAAGTCACTGTCAAATAATTCACTACTCGAAGATTTCGCCCACTCAGCAACACTGTAAGCCGTTTCGTTATCTGGGTTGTCGACAATCGGATCGGTCCATGACCAATCAAATTCTGAACCAGAAAGCTGTTGGCCCGACGTCGAACAGCTATCCGCCTCACCATATGCCAAAGCAGTAAACGGCGTCGACTCCCCGATTGCATCTACAATCACTTCCGAAGGACTTAAGGCCAAACGTTCAACAACACACAGCGCCTCGTCTTCACGCACGCGGAAGGTCCACGAAAAATCAGTGCCGTAATTCGTACGGATCAAAGGCACGCCGCTCGTACTTGTGATCGATCCAGACACGACCACACGATAAAATTTGCTCGCAGATAACGTCGCGTCACCAAAGAGAAAGCCCAGGCAATCGTCAGCTGTACCGTCTTGCGCATAATCCTCTAACACGCACTCTGGAATAGCACCACTGTCTAGGGTCAAGTCAGTACACAACTCGTTCGCGCAACGATAAAGCTTGATGTTATCTTGACTAGCCACTTCAGCCGCAGTCATGGCCGTATTAAACGAGGCGCCAACCTCAGCGTTAACACAAGCTTCGACACAGTCCGGCTGGTAATCAGTAATAAACGGATCAGAAAAGTTAATCGTCAAATCCGAAGTGCCGGTAATGTCGCTATCCGAAGCCGTCGCTTCGACGGATACTTCACCTTCGGCTAAAGCCTCGACCGTGGCGCAAGCCGATGGATCGCCGGTACAATCGTCATCTGCGGTTGCATTAAAATCAGCGTATGAATACGTGTCCAGATCCCATTCCCACGTGTAATCGCTGCTGTCAGTCACTACGCATCCAGTGACTGGCAAGGCCTCAAAACCAGCTGTCGTATTAACGGCGGTTAAGGTCTCGACCGCAGGTGAAACAATCACCTTCTCAATGACACAAGCCGTGGTTGTATTGCGAGTTGTAAAATCCCATGAGACGTCACGCGCGAGCGCCATATCGTCGAGTGAGCGCGCGGTCGAGTCGATGGTTACGCGATAAGTGCTCGACACGCTAAAGCCAGCGCTCGGCGTCCAAGTAACCGTACTGAATGAAGAGTTCGACGAAGCAACAGCGCTACCGGTCATTTCTTCTGTAGTGCTGCATGGATCGTCATTGTCGTTAGTGACCGAAGCCGTACACGCCTCAACCGTTACTGCGTCTTCAACCGAAGCCTCGTCCATGAGCGTTGTAAACTCGGCATATACCACGGCATTGGTGCAGACTTCACTCGCCTCGCTAAAGGAGCTATTTGGTACTGCGCTAACCTGCGTATCGTTGCAAGCCTCAACTACTTCTGGCGTTTCAGGAATCTCGCCGGTTGAAAATGACCAAGCATAAGCCGCCCTGCCCGATGAGGTCGTCGATTCGGCATCCCCAACCGTAAAGGTTGAGCCATTGCTTTCAACTCCCCCGCTTGAGGTAACCTTTACCGGACCTGAAGATGCAGCGGACGGAACCGTCACGGTAATTTGTCCGGTTCGCCATACGCTAGCTGTCGCCGATGCACCGCTATAAAAATCAACCGAGCCTGAATTTCCAAAATTGTCGCCGTAAATATTTACCGTATCGCCCGCCTCTCCGTTTGCTGGATCAAGCGCGCAAATACCCGGCGTAGGATCACTGTTATTCACCGTAAAATCTGCTTCGTTCGAAATTACGCCCTTTGAAGTTCGTACCGTGAGCTTGTATTCACCTTCTGAAAGTCCGGTGCTATCAGCGTCATTAAACGTCTCAGGCACGATAATAGTAACTTCCGACTCACTCCAAACATCATCCGAACACTGACTCGGGAAATCAACGCTACCGATAGCCGTCTCACCGGTCGAGACGTTCTCAAATACGACTGTGCCGGTCGACGTACCGAAACCTGAACCAGACACCGTCACGTACTGACCAAGCCCACCACTTGATGGATCGAGCGTAGTTATTACAGCATTACCAGCCGAAGAAAATACCTCAAACGACACCGCATTCGACAGTTCTCCGTTTACACTTACTGCCACGTCGTATTCCCCATCTTCGAGAGCTGGAACTGTTGCGTTAATGCCATCATCGGCCCAACTGGTATATGAACCAACCTCAAGCGGCCCAACAGCCAAACTCGATTCGCCCTGCGCATTGCCAAAATTGATGCCACGAACTGTAAATGCGTCATTTGCCTCACCGTCCTTGGGTGAAAGCGTACAGATTCCAGGATGAGCAGTGGTATTTACGTCAAAATCTGACACCAACTGGCCAGCCTCGTCATCGGTGCGGTCGGTCACGTCAGTTCTTGTAGTTACCGTAACCGGCCCGTCACCAGCACCTGTGGGCACTGCAACCACAATCTCATCGTCTGACCAGCCGTCACCGTCGCCACAATCGAGTACCTCAGCTTCAACCAACGAAACACCGTCCTCAGCTGTAAAGTTCACCGTACCCTCAAGCGTCCCAAAACCCGAGCCACTAATTGTCACATAAGTACCAACTGCGCCGTCCTCAGGCGTCAAATCGGAAATCTCAGGGCTCTCGACGCATACGCCGTTCTCACAGCTTCCGCTTGAACAATCGCTATTCTCAGTGCAGCTGCCGCCGTCACAAGCACCGCAGTAGCTCGCGCTTGAGGAATCGCCACCGCAGTCTACGTCCTCTTCACCAAGACCGGCGTCTAGCTCGCCGTTAAAACAGGTAGCTGGACGCGCTACAACACGAATACTGTCTTCTGTTTGGTTGCCTGCAATATCGGATACCACGGCTGTCACGCGATAACGCTGGCCATCTTCAAGTTGAGCCGTATCCCACAAGGTTTCAAACACGAGATTAGCTGAAGCGATATCAGGCGCCGAAACTGAATCAAACACGACTCCCTCAAGCTCAAAGTCCGAACCCGACAGTTGCGTGTCATCTGTAGCCGTAACCTGAAGAATCGAAATAGAGGCTGACGGCACACCGTCACCATCGTCTGGATAAGTGAACTCAGCCGTTGGATCTTCTACGTCGATCAATGAACCGCTGGTGAAGGTTGAAGTGCATGGCGCCAAGTCTGAACACTGAAGCGCCTTACCGCTAGTATTCTTCACGTCTTCTGACACGCTCACGTTGAACGTCGTATTTTCGTCAAAGCAGAAACGATCAGTATTCGGTGAAGGACACGCAGCTGTAGGAGTGAACCGAACGCTATCACTCAAAACCTCAAATGTACCTTCTACCGCGCTACCAGACGCGGCATTCGTAACTACGAGGTTGCCGTTAACCGTATCTTTATCGACCGGATGAGTGAACGTGACGCGTAACACAATATTTCTAATAAGCACTTCCCCTTCCGGTGAATAATCCTCGATCGCAAACGAACGCGAAGCCGAACCACCGCCAAGCGTTCCGCCGCCTCCGTTGTTGTCACTTGAAGAACCGATCGTGCCATTGGTCGCGCTCAAGAGCGAACGAATAACGAAAGTAGTGATGCCCCACGAAGCCAAAATAATAAACAGCCCAATAAAGCCGTTAATCAATATTTTTCTGGCTTTCTCGATCTGCTCAGCGCTACCGCGTGACGTCATCCAAATGAATCCACCATACAAAACGATCAGGACAGCGATCACGCCGAGAACCGTAAGTCCGGTATTGATCAACTTGGCTACGATAATTCGCGGATCCTCGTTGCTTAAACCCGTTTGATCGCCAACCTCGTCAAGCGAATCAGTTGTCAGCTGGGCACGAACCTCGAGGACTCCGCTACCAAAAACTCCTCCGGCTCCAAGAAACAGCGCCAGGGCGAAAAGGGTAAGGATTTTAGCTAGCGGGCGAGGCATGTGCAGATGTTAAAAGAGTGTGCAAGCGAGATTGGAAGGCTCGCCGTTGCAACAATAGGGTTGTTCGTCAGTGGTATTGCACGCTCCGCCGTCCACCGCTGGACCTTCAGCCGGAATAAAGCAATTCTGATATTCATTCTTGACTCCATCGTCAACCGTCAAACCATACATGTACGACAGACCGTCAACGGATTCGAGGAACGTGCCGTGCGGCATTTCGACGCGCGTCTTGGCTGGGGTTTGCAAACTGGAGTCGATCACTTCTTGATCGTCGCTAGTGAGCGAAGTGCCGCGGATAACAAACCACAGTTCATGTTCTTCGCCACTAGTCAGCTCCTCGTTGCCAATACTGATCGCACCGTCAAGCGATGAGCTCATCAGGATAGAATCAAAAGTTATCTCAATGTCTTGATCTAGATCGACATTTTCTGCCTCTACTTCTGGCGTGACTGTTTCAATAACCGGTGCGTCAAGATTGATGTCGCTCGTGGTAGTAAAACTCCAGGTATAGTCATCGCCAACCGTCCCATCATGATTACCATCAAGCGCATTCCCAGATGTATCTACAATACCGTCGTAAGGAAAACTATCGGCCTGTGGAGGATCTACAGAAGCCGTGGCCGCTCCCACATTCACCGAAATAGTTTCGGAAGCTGGCAGACAGTAAATTGTTTCGCCGCAGCTGTTTTCGCCGCAAGCGTCAGCCGAAGTAAAAGTAACTGTGCGGTAGCCGTTACTAATAGCATACGTTCCGGCAAGCGGAGCCGTGGAGGACGAACTGAGAGTTTGAATATTTGAAAAGCCGCTACTCGCTTCGCGTGTGCCCGTAGCCGAAGTTGGATCGACGGCTTCGCTAAATGTCACCTGAACGGTGATGTTTCGATCGGAACTACTAGACGGCGTAGCGCTCGTGACCGTTGGTGGTGTCAAATCGATAGACGTTCCAACCTCAAACGACCACTGATAACCGCCGGAGTTCAAAACAGTTTCACCTTCGGCGTTTTCAATTCCGTCATCCAAAAATACCGTATATGAAACGTCCTCCGAAGCCGATCCGAGATAGTCGTCCGGATTGAATACAAAAGTCTTTAAATCATCGGTAAATGATACTGCCACAGCAGTGAGGGCGTCCGAGGAGCCGTCTTCGCTGGCGTAAATTTTAACCAGTTCGCTATTAATAGCTGTGGCGGCCGTATCGTCTGAAGTATCCTCCGACGTTCCATTAACGTCATAACCGGTAATGAATGACTCGATATCCATGGCTTCGTTAAAGGTAACGTAAATGCGCGTGTTGCGCGCCACGTCAACCGAGCTGCGCTCTGGATAATGATCGCGTATCGCGCCATTACCAAGCGATCCAGATAGTCGTTCGACTGACACGGTGCCGTTTGAACTATTGTCGTCATCTGAGCCATTACCGTCCATGAGCGCGTTCAAAATGAAAGACGACAACGCGTAAGCCGAAAGCGTTATGACTATACCGACGGTGGCATTAATCAAAATTTGCTTGGCCTTTTCTACTTGCTTGCCGTCACCGCCGGCCGTCATCCAGACGTAACCCGAGTAAATTATGAGAAGCAGAAAAACGATCCCCAACAAGCTGAGGGCAATACCAATTATCCGGCCGATGATGTCGAGCAGATCAGCGTCCGCAAAGCCCGCTTCAGTCGCTACCGTAGACGCTTCTTCGAGTTGAGCAAAAGCGTAATACGGCCAAGACATGACACCGGATACGAGAGCGATGAATGCAAGGCGCCAAGTGGCGCGCTGATGAGCGTTAAGATCCACAGCGGTACAAAGTCAAAGAGACGCAGAGACGTCCTATATTGTACCGCACTTCGCTACAGCACGGAGTTGACTACTGGGGAAAACATTTGTGCTAGACGATCGCGCAAAACATCCAGTCCATCACGCGTTGAGGCTGACACAAAAACCGACTTGTCTAAATACGTTGGAAGCTTAACCGTTAGTTGGTCAATTTTATTAAAGACGTGCAGAGTTGGCCGATCAGCTACACCAAGATCACGCAGCACTTCGTTGACCACCACCATCTTCTCTTCCCACTTCGGATCAGAAGCGTCGATGACGTGGAGCAAGACGTCGGCGTTTATAGCTTCTGATAAAGTCGAACGGAAGGCCTGAATAAGCGACGGCGGCAAGCCGCGAATGAATCCGATGGTGTCCGACAGAAGAACCGTTCCTGATAAGCCAGGCACGTACATATCCCCCACTCGAGTATCGAGCGTAGCGAACAAGGCGTCCGCGGCATATTCACGGCGCTTGGTAAGTGCGTTAAGAAGTGACGTCTTGCCGGCGTTGGTGTATCCGACAAGCGCAACGGTCTTTAAAGCTTTACGTCGACGGTGCTGGAGCTGTTGGTCGCGAACGCCTTGATATGTTTTAAGTTTATCTAAAATTGTACGCTCACGATCACGCAGGTGACGCTTCATGGCTTCAGTATTCCCTTCACCTGAACCGCCGCGTGTACCCGTACCACCGCGTTGACGGCCGAGCTGTTCGCCGAGATTGTAAATACGCGGCCCCATGTGGCGCAGACGCGCCAAATCAATCTCGAGCTTTGATTCAGCGCTCTTGGCGTGCTTTTCAAAGATGTTCAAAATAAGATCTATGCGATCCCACACAGCGATCTTGCCCGGACTTAAAGCTTCACTCAAATTGTAAACGTGCTGAGGCTTTAGGATGTCATTCACAATGAGGAGCGTTGCGCCAAGTTTTTTGTCCTCCTCAAGTATCTCTTGCACCTTGCCAGTGCCGACGTACGTTCGATAATCCGGCTTTGCGCGTCGCTGCACAGCCTTCACTACAACTACGCCGCCGTAAGTCCGCGTTAAATCCTCTAGCTCAACTAAACGTTCCTCGGCTTGGCGCCGCGGAACGCTAAAATGTACGATGTCGATCAAGATGGCGCGATGAATCATGCTGACAATTATTCTTCACCTTTGAGAATCTTCTCAGCCGCAGCCTTGATACGCGAACCGTCAGCCAAATCTTTCAAGCGTCCCATGAGCTGCCCCATGGCTTTGCCGATATCAGCTACGCTCGTAATGCCGATTTCAGCTAAAGCAGCTCGGACTTTTTCTTCAAGTTCACCGTCCGTCAGCTGGGCTGGCAAGTATTTTTCAAGAATTTTGATTTCAGCCCGGGCTTTCTCAGCCAAATCTTCACGTGCGGCCGAAACGAACGATTCAAGACCATCTTTCAGCTTCTTCACGTCGCTCTTCACGACCGTCATGATTTCGGCATCGTCGAGCTCATGTCCGAGATCGATGACTTTGTTCTTTATAGACGCCAATAACATGCGCACAGCGTCGAGCGTTTGGCTGTCTCTAGCCTTCATGGCCTCTTTCATGTCGTTCTTGATGATTTCAAGCAAGGTCATACGAGGGGATAAAGTAGAAAATAGTTACTTGAACACAATAGTGAAAATACGCTTTAAAAGCAAAAACGAGCTCACGCTCGTTTTTGTTAGAAGGCTTAGAAGCGCTTCTTTTGTTGACGCAGATCCTCTTCCTTGACCTTACCGGTCTTGAGAAGATACTCACGGCGCTCGCCCATTTCGATACGGCGAATGGCGCTGTCGTGCACACGGTTCTTGTTGGCCTTCTTGGAAAAGAAGCGACCAGCACGAACGTCGAGAGCTTTACCGCTCTGTTGGATGCGGCGTGAAAAGCGGCGAAAAACCGCTTCAAAACTCTCACCTTTTTTACGTTTTATTTCGATGTCAGACATGTGGATTTTTTTGCACCTTCCTTTCAAGGTTGGTGGAAGGATAGCAGATCAGCGAAGCTTCGTCAAAAGGGACGGGTCCTGTCATCGGATTTACCCCGCCGGTGCTCGCTCGACATATATCACCGAGCTGCGCGCCGACGGGGCCCCAATCCGACGTCACCCGCTTAACTGACTCAAAGGATGGGTCCTGTCATCGGTCACCCCATGGGTGCTCACCCGACATGCGTCGGGCTGTGCGCCCATGGGGTCGAACTTCTTTTACTTGTCATCCCCGCGAAAGCGGGGATCCAAAGCTGTACAACGCTGGATTCCCACTTTCGTGGGAATGACA
>CAYSXU010000008.1:0-16813 GCA_964435095.1 uncultured Gammaproteobacteria bacterium
ACGATTAAGGGATTCAGAGTCACTCGTCCTGCCATTAGACGATCCCGGAGTA
This sequence comes from uncultured Gammaproteobacteria bacterium, assembly GCA_964435095.1. Classification (GTDB taxonomy): domain Bacteria; phylum Patescibacteriota; class Patescibacteriia; order UBA9934; family UBA9934; genus CAIKHN01. The sequence goes on from CAYSXU010000008.1 coordinate 53, forward strand.
AAGTGAGGGAATGACAGCTCTCAGCTGGCAATTTCCGAACGAACGACCGCGATCTGGTTTAATTACCAGATCCCGAAGTATTTCTTATTCGACAGTAAAAATGCTTCGGCAGTATAGCAGAAACACCGCTTCCGTCAATGTCAGATACGGTTCTTCGGCACTACACTGCCATTCCGCCAAAAGCTGATACAAATTCCTCGACAGCACCCTTTTCTTCTTGTTTCTGATTACAGATCATCCGCACGCCGGCCTTGGCCATCATGACATGTTCAATTGCCTCTTCGATTAGTCGCTTATTTTTTCCTTCACCAAGCGCATCCGCATGGAAGGCGTATTCACACGACACGACCACGGTTGCTCCGTCGAGCGCCGATGGCTTGGCGCCCTTGAGGATAAGCGGCAAGGCAACGTTACGCTCAGCCACAAAATCAACACATCTCCCCCACTTGTTCTGCATCTCCTCGAGGGTGAATGGAAGTACGACCTCCCCTTGCCCCTCCTTGGTAAGGAGGGGATCACTACCTGAGTTACTCGCCTTTACCGCCGTAGGACTAGACGGAGTCTCAAAATCATACTTCTTCTCCTTCACAATAGGCGCCACAGGTGGAGCGGATGGTGCCATTTTGGGAGACGCTGGAACAGTCGGCATCGGCGGAGTTGACGTCACCACAACCGGCGATGATCCGCCCGCGCAAAACTCAACAAGCGCAATCTCAAGCGGCAACTGCGGAAATGCACTTAAACTTTGACGAGTACGAGCAGCAAGCAAGAGGTCAAGCAAACGTCGAGCGCCATCCGCGGTCATACTTTTCGACGAGGCCGCAAGCCGTTCAAGCGTAGCCGGATCGTAAGTCGCCTTATCCGTGAACCCAAGTGCCGAAAACATCATGCCGCGCACATACTCAAGTAGTTCCTCAATAAGATGTTTAACGGAACCGCCGTCGTCGACAAAACCATTGAGCGCCGCCAACGCGCCGTTGACATCATGCACAGCCAACGCATCAGTCAACGTGATGACAAGACCAAGATTAGTTTCAGGTAAGACGAGCGAAGCCTCCTTAGCCGTAATCGTTGTCTCGCCAAGCGCAAACAACTGACCTAGTAAACTCTCAGCATCGCGTAAACAGCCTTCTGACAAGCGCGAAATTGACGCGAGCACATCAGAGTCAATCGTAATACCTTCCATCTGCGAAATCTTTTGAAGACGCGGGATCATCTCTGACGGCGGCACGCGATGAAAATCGAAACGTTGGCAACGCGAAAGAATCGTAGCTGGAATTTTGTGAAGTTCAGTTGTCGCCAAAATGAAAATAGCGTGCGACGGCGGCTCTTCGAGCGTCTTCAAGAGCGCGTTAAACGACGCGCCGGAGAGCATATGAACCTCGTCGAGAATGAATACTTTGTACTTGCCTCGAGCCGGAGCAAAACGCGCGTTCTCAATAATGTTCTCGCGCACGTTGTCGACGCCAGTTTGCGAAGCTGCGTCGATTTCAATGCAAGCCAAAAAACGACCCGACATCATGTCGGTACACGCGGTACACGCATTACACGGCTCAGCCTCGCCAGCTTGGCGTCCTTCACAGTTGAGTGCTTTCGCAAGCAAGCGAGCGACCGTCGTCTTACCAACACCCCGCGGACCAGCAAAAATATAAGCATGCGCGACGGTACCGTCGGCAATCTGATGCGTAATCGTACGAACGACGTGTTGCTGCTCGGCGACATCAGCAAATCGTTGCGGTCGGTATTTACGGTAGAGGGTTTCAGCCATAGCTGGAGGAAGATTAACAGATCGGTGAGAAACAGAAAACCCATCGATTGGCTCATGGCGAAGATTCTCCGCTTCGCTCAGAATGACGGACGCTCGATGGGAATTCTAGCCTTATAACGTCGAAGGTACTGGTGGCGTAACGGTTGGCTTACTCAGACCGATACCAGCGCGCTCTGCAATGTCGGCTTCCACGTCAGCTTTATCACGGCCGTACATGAGACGAGAAATTTCCTTAAGCGCCTCACCTACTCGTCGATCACCCTCAGCCTTCGGATATACCTTAAGCGTGAATGGCTTGCCTTGCGAGTTATCGATGATAATCTTGGCGTTCCACGTCAAAAAGTCATTATTCGATAAGTCATATGAGCTAAACGTCGGTTCGTAAATTTTCACCAACACTTCGGCATCCTCAGGACCAATACGCGATGTAATGTATGAGCCCACGTTACCAAGTACCGCGTCGCGGATCTCCGTCTTGCCATCTTTCACAAGCTGCCCCATGAACTGGTGCGCCATGATGAGGCTCAATTTGTACTTACGAGCTTCAGACAAGATGGTAGCGATCGACGGCGTAACAAAGTTTTGGAATTCGTCGATGTAAAGATAAAAGTCTTTGCGATCCCCTTCGGCCATGTCGGCACGCGTAAAAGCGGCCATTTGCAGTTTGCTGACCAAGATAAGACCAAGCAGGTTGGCGTTGACGTCACCCGTTTTACCTTTTGACAGATTGACCAATAGAATCTTGCCCTTGTCCATGATCTCACGGAAATTGAATGCACTCTTAGTTTGACCGATGATGTTACGCATCATTTCGTTCTCAACGAAGCGTCCCACTTTTGAAGTGAGATAACCCATAGTCTCACTCTTGTGGTAGTCGCTCGTCTTAGCCATTTCGTCTTCCCAGAAACTTCTGACCATCGGATCTTTGACTTTGGCAATCCATTCTTTTTGAAATTTCTCATCAGCAATCATGCGCGGAATTTCGACTACCGTACCTGGCGAACTTAGGTCAGCCATGAGAGTCAACATGAAATTGCGCATGTAATGTTCAAACATCGGACCGATCATCTCAGGCGGGAACAGCATGTAAAAAATGCTGATCATTTCCTGCACAGCAAAATCGCGCATCGCTTCGTTCGGAGCTTCAAGCATGTTGAGGCCCATTGGGCGCTCCATGTCGGACGGATTGAAATAGATGACGTCGTCGTAACGCGCCTTTGGAATAAGCTCAAGCAAACCGTCGGCCAAGTCACCGTGCGGATCGATAACACACACGCCTTTACCGTTACGAATATCCTGAATCGCCAAGTTCTTGATAAATTCAGACTTACCTGTACCCGTCTTACCCATGATGTACATGTGACGGCGACGGTCAGCATCTTTCAAATACGCATCGACTTTTACGCCGCGATATTCGTTAAAACCAAGCAATAGACCTTCCTTAGGCATATTAGTTGGCGCAGGTGCCACACGAGCATGCATCCAACGGATGTTCGGAGTCTCACTCGACGGCAATGGCAAATGCCACAGCGAGGCCAATTCTTCAGTATTTAGAACCAGACGATGACGTTGAGAAAATAAGCGATAAATAAAACCCTCAACCACTCGCTTTTTCGAGCGCGGAATGACCTTTTTGAAAGAATTACCGAACTCGTAAATATTGTATTGACCAAATCCCTGTAAAACATTATTCAAATAGGCTTTGGCCGCGTCGGCTGACTGAGCCGAGGCAACAATGCGGACGTTGGTCTCAAGGCCGGCCTTTGACAGCTTGTTCTCAATACCCTCGAGCATTTTCTGTTCAGCCTGAGATAGCTTACGATCACGGCGCTTTTGTTCAGATTTATCACGATCCTCTTTGGAGGCAATCCATGATTTACCACTTGTTCCATGCAAGGCTTCCTTGTAGCTGTAGCCTTCGTGCATTTTTTTGACGATGCGCTGCCCGAGACTTCGCCAGTTACCGCGTGTCGGTCGTACAATATATTGAACCGCCAACCCGTCACCTTCGGCTACTTTGGAAAGCGCATTCGTGATTACGCTAAGCGGATCTGAATCAAGTTCTTTGTAGGTTTTAATCGGCAAGGCATTCGGCATTTTTAACTTGACGTAGCCGCCGACAACCACGCCAGTTGGCGAAAACATGTTGTAATCTTCTACTTCTTCGAACATCGCATGGCTCCACTGGGCATGCACCTGCTGTTCAACAAACTCCTGCATGAATTTTGGTACAGTCACGTAAAACGTCACTAACTTGTCTTGCGCTACAATTTCAAAAGCGGCCGAATCACTGCGGCCAGTGAACCAAGCCTTAAGACCCTTTTGCGGCTTGAGTCCGCCAATGGCAGCGTACAAAGTTTCAGCCACTGCAATCTGCTCCTTGATTGTGCTGATATTATCTTCACGCTGCGCCTGGTCATCTTTTGTAAATCGCGGCACCGTCACCATGAACGTGACCGAAGCGTGTTCGCCTCCCTTGACATGACTGCGCTTAATTAAAAAATCACGCAACAAATAAACAGCAGCAAAGATTGCTCCGATCACCGCTCCAACTACTATGACGACTAGAAGTACGGCCAGTAAGTCAATGGAAGATAGTGCATTGACGTCAAGTGTAGGTACGGTCTTCGGATCTAATCCAAAGGTATCGACAGATTTTTTGGCTGCCGCAAGGGTTGCTAATATCACATGGCGACGGATGAATCGCGTTGGTCCTTTTCCAAAAGAGCCAAGCGTTTAAAGACAATTATGGCCTCTTGCTCAAGAAACGCGCGATCTTTTCCGCGCAACGAATACATCCAATCGCGAATTAAACGCAACGCTTGTCCGCCGTAAATATCGGCTACACCAATCAGCGCACGCAACTGCTGTGCCGTCTCTTCACCTTTCGTGCGGAACGCCTGTTGCTCTTCAGGCGACAAAGCTTCGTAGACTTTCATCATGCGACCCTTGGTCATGGCAGTTTCTATGGACTTTAACAGTCGATCTGGTTCAACAGTTTGGCTTGGCGTTTCGACAGTCTGACTTGGTATTTCGGCCGTCGGTGCGGACGGCGATAAGTCCAGCGGCTTGGCCTGCTCAGATGAGGGCGTCGCCTCAAACCTAGGCGCTTCACCACTTTCGATGCGAAAATCAGGAGCTTGTTCAGCTCCAAGCAAATTTGGGTTACGTTCCATAGGTTCAGTCATACCGATATTTTATCACGGAACGTCTCAGCTCGCGGTGGATACACAGAAATTTTTGACAAACGACCTCATGACTGATATCATTCCTGGTTGCTGTCATTTTGCAGCATTAAATTAACTCCTATGGCCTACGCGAAATACATCGCCCACCAGACTTGGATCCCGACCAAACAGTCGGCTGGCCTTGTTGTTGGAATTTTGGCCATTTTTCGCCAGTTTATTGGCAATACGTTCGGATTTTTGTACGCCTAGCGCGTAAAAGCTCACAACGTCTTGCCAAACAGGCAAGACGACGTCTACCCGTTCGTTCACACTGGAGATGACTCATGGATAACGCTCGTTCACTCCGTTCCTACATCGCCGGCATCGGCGAGACCGTGAACGTGATGCTTTGGCTTTGGCGCGAATTCGTCGACGAAGAAGGTCGCGTTTACTTCCGCCGCATCATCGGCTGGATGTCGCTCGCGAAATTCGCCGGCCTCGTCTACCCCTGGCTTTTCGGCTCAGTGATCGCCGCACTCTACGAACGCGACGGCAATGAGCTCCTGTTCCTCTTCCTGTGCATCATGAGCTCGCTCATCGTGCGGACCGCGTTCGAATGGCTCACCTCTCGCAACATCGAACTCTTCAGCGGACAGAATCTCCGTACCCTCGACCATGGCATCAACCTGCGCTTCTTCCAAAAGGAGCTTGGTCTGCACATCGAGGAAAGCAGGCTTCTGTGCCAGTCGAGCATGGAAAAGGGTCGTGAACGCGCCGATCGCATCAATCACATGGTCACATTCGTGGCCGTCGACGTGCTGCTCTCGCTCGCTGTCACCGCAGCGGTATTGCTCGTCATCAGTCCGCTTTCGAGCGCCATCGTCATGATGACGATCGTGTTCAGCGCTTTCGTGTCCGTCTGGCTCAACAACAAGGTGATGGGTGAGGCTGACGCGGTCGACGTCACTTACCGCGCACTCATCCGTCGTCGCAACGAACGGTGGGACGCGGTCGAACGCGTGAAGACGAACGGCAAGGCTGACGAGGAGGTTGAGGATATGGATCGTCGCTTCGGCGCCATGCTCCTCGACGACCGCAACGTGTGGCTCACGTACATCAACGGCACGAACCTGCGCAACGCCGTCAACCTGATCGGATTTGCGGCGATCGCCTGGTTTCTGGGCAATCGCGTGTGGGACGGAACCGCATCAGTGCCCGAGTTCATCTCGGTGCTCACCTGGAGCGTGATCGTCATGGATCAAATCCGTATGGTGGCACGCCTCGAGCGCGACATCTCGTGGTGCACGCCCGCACTCAAGTCTATGCGCCAGGCGCTCGAACTGCCCGCGCGGGTGGTGGATGCACCCGACGCAATCGAGCTCCCCGACGAACCGGTTGAGCTGGTGTTCGACAACGTGAGCTTCGCGTACAAGGGCAAGAACAACGTCCTCTCGGATGTCAGCCTGTCAATCGAACGCGGTCGATCAGTGGCGCTCATCGGACGGAGCGGCTGCGGTAAGAGCACGATCACGCGACTGCTGCAGCGGTACTTCGATCCGGCGGCGGGGCGCATTCTCGTCAACGGCATCGATCTGCGCATGGTGAAGCGCGCCAGCTGGGAACGGCTGGTCGCCTACATCCCGCAGAAGCCGCAAATCATGGACGGCACGCTCCGCGACAACCTTCTCTACGGCTTGAAGCCCGAGGAGCGCGTGGATTGGAACGATGAGAAGCTGTGGGCGTTCGTTCGCCGCTTCCGCGTTGACTTCGGTGTCCATCGGCTCAACAAGGGGCTGGATACCGAAGTTGGCAAGCACGGCGTCGAACTCTCCGGCGGTGAGGCGCAGCGCGTCATGATCGCCGCGGCGGCTCTGCGGGGCGCCATGTTCTACATCATCGACGAAGCGACAAGTTCGCTCGACGCCGAGGTGCAAGACGAAGTGCAGGAGGCGCTCTACGAGCTTCTCAAGGACGGCGCTGGCGCGCTCATCATCGCGCACCGACTGTCGACCCTCATGCGCTGCGACAAGTTCGTGGTCATGCAGCCGGCGGTCGTGGCCGCCCGCAAGGGAGAAACTCAGGTCGAAGCCGTGGCCGACTCCATGCAGGAGCTCTGCCGCATCTCCCCAACCTTCCGTCAGCTCGCAAAGCGCGAGCGGATTCTCAAGGAAATCGAGTCCTCCGCGGCATAGTCAACTCGTAACGCCCGCCAGTCCTTCGTGGATTGGCGGGTGTTTTTGACTCTCAGAGTCAGGTGGATAACTGACACTCGGTGTCAAGCGTAAAATCGTCACTGTCAGTAATTTTTTGTGTAATCTTAGTTGCGGTCATATTTGACTCCTGGTGTCAGGTGGATAACTGAGACTGAGTGTCAGTTATTTTTACAAGGATGTCTCGACAAGCTCAACATGACAACTATCGCTCTTTAATTTTTTGTCCTTCAGACGTGTCCTCAACAAGATAACCGAGCTGAGCAATCGCCCCGCGCAATTCATCAGCCTGATCAAAATCTTTCGCCGTACGTGCTGCCTCACGCGCGGCTACCAGCCTCTGCACAGCCTCCGGAATGACGAGTGATCGTGCTATCACATCTTCGATAGCTAACCCTAAAACTTCGTCCATCGCCAGTAACGTGGCTGATTTTTTCGACGGTTCCATGTCTGAGCTGAACGTTGTCCAGAATTCGGCGAGCGCCGCCGGAGTATCCAAATCGTCCGCCACAGACGCCATAAAACGCTGTATAGCTGCTTCATCCGGTGGAACAACAGCCTTTGGAAGTTCGCGACAAGCGTCACGAAGTTTCGAAAAAGCATTCTGCGCAGCACCAACCGACTCCCATGTGAAATTTAGCGGCGAACGATAATGCGCACTAAGTAAAAATAGACGGTAAGCCAACGGCTCAATGCCGTGTTCCGCCAAATCGTCGAGCGAGTACGTGTTGCCAAGCGACTTGCTCATTTTGCCGCCGTCAACCTGCAAAAACTCATTGTGCAACCACACGTTCGCCTCAAGCACGCCACGAGCAGCAAACGTTTGTGCGAGCTCGTTTTCGTGGTGCACCGCAATATGGTCAATGCCGCCAGTGTGAATATCAAACGGCACGCCAAGATACTTTTCACTCATGGCCGAGCACTCAATGTGCCAACCCGGGAAACCCTTTCCCCACGGCGACTCCCATTCCATGTGACGTTTCTCCCCCTCGGGCGAAAACTTCCACAGCGCAAAGTCGGCAGCATGCTGCTTCTCGCCAACGTCAACACGCGTACCGCCTTCCTTGTCCTCGAGCCTCTGCCCCGAAAGCTGACCGTAGTTTTCAAGTTTTGACGTGTCGAAATAGACACCGTCACTCGTCGTGTAGGTGAAACCCGCCTGTTCAATAGCTTGGATCATCGTAATCTGTTCAGCGATATGATCGGTCGCCTTTGGCATGACTTCTGGCGTGCGAATATTCAATTTGCCGATATCTTGCATGAACAACTCCGTAAACTTTGCAGCAATGTCCCACGCCGTCATGCCAGTTTTTCGCGACGAAAGTTCAAGCTTGTCTTCACCAACATCGCCGTCACCAACAAGATGCCCAACATCCGTAATATTCAACACCATCGTGACCGTCTTCCCGTCAGCCTCAAGCAAGCGACGGAGGACGTCGGCAAAGACGTACGAGCGCAAATTTCCTATCGAGGCGCGATCGTACACCGTAGGACCGCACGAGTAGATTCCCACTTGCCCTTCGCGAATGGGTTTGAACGTTTCCTTTTTTCGGCCAAGAGTGTTTGTCAGCTGGATGTCCATAATACGAGAATACTAACAAAGAACGACTCCGCGCTCAAGCACGATTCTAAGTTATTCGACCATATTTTATCCGATCGCTCGGAGTACCATCTTGCGTCCGCATGCTTCCAGCCGAACCCCAGTCGTAATATACAGGAGGCCGATCAAGATGATTGCCCCTAGCGCGCGCATCATAACTCTTCTTCTTTTCTTCAAGTCGACTCATGAATTCCGTCCAAACTTGATCCGCGACCACTTTTCCTTCATACGCTGAGAGCAGCCCGACAATTTGCTCACGCATTTGACGGGATGGTATTTTAAAGAATTGCTCAGCTCCCTTTTTTATCTGTTCAAGACGTTTTAATTCTAACTTCAATCCACCCAGCAACTTGTCATGACTGACTTTATGCGCCATCCGTTCATCTTCAGTCAGCTTTTTCCATACGTTTTGCTCATTTGACATCGCCCGCTGAATACCAGCGATAGAAGCAATAATCGTATCGGCTTTTTCCATTTGGCTTGGCAGCAATTCCTTAATTTTCTTTGCAGCCAATAGATGCCAAGCGTCAATCACCTTCTCGGCAAGATGTCCGTCTTCAAAAAGCCTCACCATAGGCGACTCAATCTGCTGAAACTTACGAATCATTTCGAGAATATTTTCAGTATGCAACGCGTCCTGTAGTTCTGCTACGTCCTGTTCGCGCAACGATTCCTGCAAAATCCGCTGTTGTCGCTCTGCGGAATTCAATCGTTTGGTCTGCTCAACAATCCACGTATTAACACGCCCTTCCGTCCATTGTTCTGAAAGATACTCGCGTTTTGCAATCAACCGAAGCATCTCCGCCTGTTCTTTCACTTGAGTAAGAGTTTCAGCTTCTCCCTCGAGCTCTTTTATGACTGAAAGCAAATGATCAAATGTTTGTCCGTACGAAGCGTCAATAACCTCCTGTGTTGCGTGTCCTGCTTCTGGCTGAGCTAAAATAGCTTTAAGTCGCTCAACCACATCCTTCTTGGGGATCTGCTCAAGCTCGGCGACAGTTTCCGAAACCATATCCAAAGTCCACTCGACGACGTTATCAGACACCAAAGGATTCCTTAGGGCCAAAATGAGCATCTCAGTGAACGTTCGACGAAGCGCTTCGTCTTGAGCCGACAACGTACCGATCCGGGATCGCTCCTCAAACTCAGACTGCATTTTATCAACACGAATCGAACCTCTTGCCTGATCCAATAATCCTCGATCTTGTTTAGATATGTGTTGCGACACGCCCCGACGCATTTCAAGTGAAGTCATATTGCCCAAATCGTATCACAACAAGCTATCGATGAGATGGCTGTTTATCCATTCAGCAAACGCATAGGCCGGTAAAACCTGACACTCAGTCTCAGTTATCCACCTGACACTAGGAGTCAAACAAGACCGCAACTAAGATTACACAAAATATTACTCACGATGATGATTTTACGCCTGACACTGAGTCTCATTTGTCCACTTGATTCTGAGAGTCAAGTCATCTCTAAACTAGCGTGCGATAATTTGACCTATTTTTAGTTATTCGCTATGCTGCTGGGTTGATTTGCATTGCATATCAATCCGCCACAAGCAGAGTTGTCACCAAAAGGAGGTAGTCGTGAGGCGATCGCAATTCGGATCGAGCGTAGAGACCGTCACCACGTTCATCGCCGCGCTCGAACAGCTCATGGGAGACGGCGAGAACATTGATCTCGTCATGGAATTCCTCAACTCGACCGAGGGACATAACCTCATCAGGAAGATCGCACCCGATCTCCTCGCCAAGGCAAGGAAGTTCCGGGAGGACGAGAAGGCCAAAGAAGCGGCAATGAAGAGACAGCACGAAGAGGACATCAGGCGAAGGCAAGAAGACGATCGTCTCCTCCACCTTCCACCGCTTGAGATCATCGAGCTCGGCACAGTACAGCATCCAGAATCCTTGAGTTGCGCGGAGGTGCTCGAGCACGTCGGTCTCAGGCTGATCGAGAGCAATCCCGAGAACGCGAAGGTATCGGGAGAGATCTACACAAAGCTCGACCCGAACAGCTACAAGAAGAACCCGCGGCTCCTACACGACGTGGTGAGTACGGGAATCTGTCTCCTCCGGTTCTCTGCAGGTCGATCCATCCACTGGGTAAGTGAGTACTGCAGGTCCAATCCAGAATGGCAATTGGGCGAAATCTGGAACCTTCCGATGGCCGATCGGCTCGCGAATCGCATGATCGTGATCCCCGGCTCGAGCCAGCTGCCGTCGAGGGTTTTTGGCGGAGAGACAGTATCGTACCCCGTCATCCTGCCTTTCGGCGACAACAAGACGCCGATGATCGCGGAAATCAATCCGTGGATCTTCTCCTCGTCGCCTGATCTGTACTGGCTCATGACACGCGTTGCGCCGAAGTCGAACGCCAAGCGCTGTAGCTGACACCGCACTCATACGCGAACCACCCGTCGAACACGGGTGGTTCATTTGTTTTGTGAGACGTACGACAACAAACCAACGCTATCTATCAAAAAAGAAAACCCGCCTTCCCCATGTGGGAAAGACGGGCCGCGAATTAATCCTAGCTGTCGTCACCGACGTGCAGACTTCACTCCTTGCCAAAGCTCCAGCGCCGGGCCTTCACCCGATGACCATCAGCGAGCATGATGTGCGAATCCCGACGCGGGATCGAAAGCGGACACTCAAGACCAATCATCCGAACGCCGTCCCAGGTGTATGGACAGAGCAAGCCGTAGCGCGCGATACCCTCGACGGTGACGCTCCAACCCACGATTTCGCCGTACAGTCCGCCCACCTCCGAGGCGCCAAACACGATGTGGCTGTTGGTGGGTTTGGCCTTACGTGCCCACATGGCGAGCGCCTCGTTGGCCAGCTCGTCATACGCCTCCTCCTCACCCGACGAATGCCACCGCGTGATCCCCAACGGGACGTAGCGACCGCCCCGCTCCCCCGTGACCATGGTCAGTTGCTCGAGCCATAGCCCCAGACTCAAGTAATCCTGCCGCCGCTCGACCACTCCCGACATGACGCGTCGGGTGTCGATGGGAACCTTGCCGTAGATCGGACGACGACAAAGATCATCGGAAAGATCTTGGCCATCGAATCTTCCCCCCTGCCACTCCCGGAATGCGAGCAGCGTGGGCACACCATCGATTACCGTCGAGATACGCGTCGGCTCGTGCCGTCCACCGTCGCCTTCCATCATGAAAGCCTCCTGTCGCAATGCGACACACAACCCTAGCACAGCTCGTGAGCATTATTCAACACAAGCGCAGAAGCACCTGACACTGAGAGTCAGTTATCCACCTGACACTCAGTGTCAAACATAACTACAACTAAGGTTACACAAGAAATTTATTTATAACGACGATCTTACCCCAACACTCAGTCTCACTTGTCCACCTGACACTGAGAGTCGGGCAAGCTTAAACCCAACAACGAAAAGCCCGCCTTGCCACGGAGGAAAGACGGGCTACGAAGAGAAGGGCTACTCGCTCGGGAACGAGATGGTGACCGGATCGAACGAGTCCTGGCCACGTCGCCGCTGGCAGTAGGCGACGTTCTGCCACAGCTCGACGATCTCGCCCGCCTGGTCGCGCAAGACGTACACGATGCACACGTCGCTCACCCGCCACACGGCGAGCACTTCGCCATAACTCCAGGGAGTCGGCGGTTCGTTGCTCCCGCGGCGGCGGAGGTTGTCGCGTCGGAAGCGCAGGTTGCGCCCGACGAGCTCGACCGGCGCGTTCGTGAAGCGCATCAGGCGCCACGGCAGCTCGCCGAGCTGCGGCCGCCCGCGCATCCAGAACATACGCAAGTTCTGCTCGAACAACGGCTTACGCTTACGCTCGTCAACCTCATGGAAGTCGCTGAAGACGAAGAGCGCCCCCTCATGTGACACCGGCACATTGCCCTGCCAGATGATCAGATGAGCGCTCGCCTCGGGACGCCCGTCGCTCTCCACCACCCCGACCGCCATACCCATGACGTGTCGACCGTTGATCTGATCGATCGGCAGATCGAGCACGCGCTCCGCACTACGTGGGCCGTCGTGCGTCAGGTTGACGGAGCCGAGACGGCTCATGAGGATGATGTCGTTGCTGGGAGTCGCGAAGACAAACAGCTTGCCAGCCAGAGCGTCTTTGTCGTCCCTCAAACGAACCGCGTCATGATGACAAATCGCAAAAGTGTCCTGCAGCACGGTGAACTCCTTGTTTCGGTAGCAACTACGATTAGAACTACTGCAACCGAGAGAAAATGCTAATCGATTCGAACGAGCTAGTCAACGCCACCACGCAAGATCGACAACAAAAGTAGCGGCGACACGAGCCAAATGGTTCTTGGGAATTCATCCAAAAATACAACGCGAATGTTAGTCGAAACACCTTCAATCACCTCGAGCGGCAAGAACGAACCTAAAATCGCCAAAACAAAGCCGGAATAAATAACCGCAAAGATAACCAACTCCCAACCGCTCGGGACAACACAAGGTTCAAAGAAACTATTTTTTCGAAATACAACAAAAGCCACAGCGTCCAGTATAAAGAACATGATCACCCGCTCTTCATGCTCAGCAAAAGTAGCTAAGAATGGAATGTGATCAACGTAAGCTGCGTACGACGCAATCACAGCCGCCATCGAGATGGCGGCCAAAAGCGGCACCATGGCATATCGACCAATGGTATATGCAAACAAAACCATGCCAAGCACAACACCCGTCACCCACATCACGTCCCACACGAATAATCCTTGTAACTTAGCGATCCATTCAGTGAACATATGTCACCATGATAGCAAACAATCTACTCCTTCAAATCAAGTTCCTCCAACAACTCACGCTGACGCTTATCAAGTTTCTTAGGCGTTTGTACACGAACAACTACAATATGGTCACCTCGGCCGCGGCCAGACGGAACACCCTTACCACGTAAACGTAACTCGTCGCCGCTTTGCGTACCTTGCGGAATCTTCATGTCAACTGGACCGTCAACCGTATCGACGGTGACCGTGTCGCCAAGCGCGGCTTGCGTAAAGCCAATCTTTTTCTCCGAATAAATGTTTGCGCCGTCGCGTTCAAATCGCGCATCAGCTTCAACGCGAATGCGAATGTACAAGTCACCCGGACTTCCCGCCGGACCAATACTTTCACCTTCACCACGCACACGAATTGCTACGCCGTCTTCAACGCCAGCAGGAATATCAACACGGATAGTCCTTCGTCCGTACGACGTTCCCGTGCCGCGACATTCGGTGCACGACTTTTCTGGCTTCTCGCCGCGACCTTGGCAATCTTGGCAAGCAGTCTTCATCTGCACGTTGCCGAGAATTGTACGCTGCGCCGTAATCGTAAAACCCTTGCCCTTGCACGTGTCACACGTCTTCATGACGCTTCCTGGCTCGGCACCTTGCCCACCGCAACGGGCGCAATTAGTGTGCTTGGTGAGTGGAATTTCTTTTTCGACTCCGAACACGGCCTCTTTGAAGGTCAATTTTACCGACACCTCAAGATCACTACCCTTTTGCGACCGTCGGCCTCCCCCGCCTCCGCCCATGCCAAACATGCCGCCTAAAATATCGCCCAAATCATCAAACCCAGCTCCACTAAAATTGAAACCGCCCGGGAACCCACCGCCCGGGAATCCGCCACCAGCCTGGTCGAACGTCGAACCAGACTGATCAAACTGCTTACGCTTAGTTTCGTCACCAAGCACCTGGTAAGCCTCGTTAATCTCTTTAAACTTCGCCTCGTCTCCACCTTTATCCGGATGATGCTGGTGCGCGAGCTTACGGAACGCAGCCTTAATCTCGTCCGCGCTAGCCGATTTTGAAACACCGAGAATCTCATAGTAATCTTTACCGGCCATAGGTTAAATGTTTGCCAACGCTTCTGGAGTCAATTCGCGAAGTGAATTAATAATACGCGTCGCTTGCGGCAAAGCATCGTTAAAACGACGATCCAATACACCTAGCACCGGCATACCGGCAGCACGCGCGCTCGTAATACCAGCATTCCCATCTTCAACTGCGAGGCACATTGAGGGCGCCACATCAAGAAGCTCACACGCCCGCAAATAAATATCTGGCGCGGGCTTTGGGTGCTGCACCTCTTCACCCGACACAAACGCATTAAAGCAATCGTAGATGCCAATGTGCGTAAGCATTTGCTCGCGATATTCCGGCGAGCTTGCGGTCGCAAGTCCCATCGGAATGCCACGCGCTCGAAATTGACGTACGCATTCGACCGCGCCAGGCATAGCCGGAACGCCTTTGCCAAAGTGAACTGGAAAAAGTTCTTCACGTAAAGCGTGGAATGCTTCGGGCGTGATAGGCAGATTCATTTCTTCGCAAATCATGTGTGCCACATCTTCACTTGATCGACCGAGCTGACGACGATGAATATCTATCGTGTAGTCCTTACCATAGGAGGCGCAAATCTCGCGAAAGAGCTCAAAGTACACGCTCTCCGAGTCGATCAACGTTCCATCGAGATCAAAAACAACAGCTTGGTACACAGTTATGCTTTATAAACGAGCGAACGCCACAAACGCATTCCTCCGATAATGAGTGCTGACCAAATAATCCAACTTGAAATCGCCATCATCACGATCATCGCGATTGGCGCGGGCTCAGGAGAAAGAAGATAGAGCGACTTTGCCGTCCAATACCCCGGAAAGAACATTGTAGAGAACACTGCTCCGTACCATGTTGGCGAGAATGCCATGACGTTCCCTTCGGTAAGGAATAGTAATCCAAATACCATAACAATGAGCATGATAATCGCTACAACAAAAGCCGTGCCGAACATGAGTAATCGGGTTCGCATACTATTTCTTTACCTCCACATCAATAACTTTTGACGACGACATTTTGCGACCGGTGAGTTTGTCGAGTAGCCATTTGCGAACCGCAGGAATAGCAATGACGTAAAGCACGCCAACAGAGATCCATTTGAAGACTCGGGTGAATATGCTTCTAACTCGTGACATATTAATGCTGACACGAGTCACCCTTGCAACAATCACCACTCGTCTCATCACAACAGCTTCCGTCAGCCGAACACGTTTCACTTTCCGCGATCGGCGCTTGAGCAGCCGGCTTGTCGTGTTCGCAGTTAATGCATTCGGTCGTCTTTGGTTGCTTGCCAAGCACAGTTTTGAACAGATCCATGAGTTTCATAGAGTTTTTTGTTATTCCGACCGAGGCGGTAATCCGCCGAGTGGAGGCCTCTCCCGTAGGCCGCAATCACCTACGTGTTACGGCCGAGGGAATCCTTGCAAAGATCCCTCGACTTCGGCCGTTAATTCACATCGGCCTTCGCTCGGGATGACATGAATAATGCCACTATACCGTCTGCTTTGCCACTTTCTTCACGTCAGCGTGCCAAGTACACAGCTCAATTGGTTCGCCAGCATCTATACGCCCCCAGATGCGATATTCCCCAGCAGCAGGAATTGGCATCCCGTCAATATGAACAATAAGACTTGCCGTTGGTCTTTTGATTTCTCGCTTAAATAGCATTCCTCTTTCGATGAACGTGTTGCTTGCGTCGGTCACATACAGCTCAAGCGCGGCCTTTTCTTGCAAGCGGGTAAAACGCACGGCTAAGAATCCGCTAAGCACCATTGACTGGCCTTCAAAAAAGCCCGTGCGGTCAAAAATGTGCATGTAACTATTGAGTCCATTTGTTGACCGCGTCGCGAACTCACACAACAGCGCGTATTCTTTGACGGGGTGCATAGAAAATGGTTTGCGGGTGGCATCGGACTGGGGTCCCCGACAGCGCACAGGCCATTGGCCGAGCACTGACGGGGTAAGTCCGATGACAGGACCCGTTGCTATTCGTCTTTCTTATCTTGGAACTCTGCATCCTTCGGGCCCTCACCCGCGTCTCCCCCAGTCGCTGTCCCGCCGGCCGTAGCCTCCGGTGATGCTGGCTCGCCAGCCGAAGCCTCCGGTGATGCTGGCTCGCCAGCCGAAGCCTCTGACGATGCTGGCTCGCCAGCCGAAGCCTCTGACGATGCTGGCTCGCCAGCCGAAGCCT
>CAYSXU010000008.1:16913-25006 GCA_964435095.1 uncultured Gammaproteobacteria bacterium
CTGGCGAAGGCTGGTACATCTTGGCACCGAGCTTCTGCGCCTCTTGGGAGAGTGCATCCGCGGCTGATTTGATGGCTTCGATGTCATCCTTGTCTTTGACGTCTTTCACCGCCTTCATCTTTTCTTCAAGCATTTTCTTTTCATCGTCAGTCAGTTTGTCCTTATAATCCGTCATCATCTTTTCGACGGTGTAGATCATGGTGTCGGCGATGTTGCGCGTCTCAATGAGCTCCTGCTTCTTCTTGTCCTCGTCGGCGTGCGACTCAGCGTCAGCCTTCATCTTTTCAATTTCTTCCTTGCTCAAACCCGACGACGACGTAATGGTGATCGTCTGTACTTTATTTGACGCTTTATCGGTTGCGCTCACGTGCAAAATGCCGTTGGCGTCAATGTCGAACTTTACTTCGATCTGTGGAACGCCACGTGGTGCCGGCGGAATACCCGAAAGATCGAACTGACCGAGCAGCTTATTATCGCTAAACATCGGACGCTCACCTTGTGCGATTCGAATGGTCACAGCCGGCTGGTTGTCGCTGGCAGTTGAGAAGATTTGCGACTTGCTCGTTGGGATGGTGGTGTTGCGTTCAATGAGCTTAGTAAACACGCTGCCCATTGTCTCAATACCAAGCGACAGCGGAGCCACATCAAGGAGTAGCACGTCCTTCACATCGCCTTGCATGACGCCGGCTTGAACAGCGGCGCCAATCGCGACGACTTCGTCCGGGTTCACGCTCACGTTCGGCTTCTTGCCAAAGTAGTCCTCAACCTTCTTGAGAACTAGCGGCATGCGCGTCATACCGCCGACCATGACAACTTCGCCAATAGTCTTTGGATCAATCTTGGCGTCAGCCAGCGCTTGCTTAACTGGACCAAACGTCTTTTCGACGAGCGGCGAAACAAGTTCTTCAAGCTTTGCGCGTGTGAGCGGCATGACGAGGTGTTTTGGACCTTCAGCGGTTGACGTGATGAACGGCTGATTGATTTCAGTCTGCTGCGCCGTCGAAAGTTCAATCTTCGCGCGTTCTGCTGCGTCTTTAATACGCTGCATAGCGAGCGCATCGCCCGAAAGATCGACGCCTTCTAACTTCTTAAACTCGTCGAGAATATAGCGCATGATGACGAGATCAAAGTCGTCACCGCCAAGATGCGTGTCACCATTCGTGGCGAGTACTTCGACGGTACCGTCGCTTACGTCGAGCACGGAAACGTCAAACGTTCCACCGCCAAGATCGTACACAACAATCTTCTGGCCGACCTTCTTATCAAAACCGTACGCCAGCGCGGCGGCTGTTGGCTCGTTAATAATGCGCAAAACTTTCAAGCCCGCGATTTCACCTGCATCCTTAGTTGCCTGGCGTTGAGCGTCGTCAAAATACGCCGGCACAGTGATGATGGCATCGGTGATCTTTTCACCCAGCTTCTCCTCGGCGTCAGCCTTTAACTTCTGGAGAATCATGGCCGAGACTTCCTGTGGCGTATGTTCTTTGTCACCCATCTTGATGGCAACACCCTCACCACGCTGCACAATCTCGTACGGCATGAGTTTGATGTCGCGCTGCACTTCTGAATCGTTAAAACGACGGCCAATAAGGCGCTTGATGGAGTACAACGTGTTCTTTGGGTTGGTAACTGCCTGACGCTTAGCCGGCAATCCCACCACCCGTTCCCCCGTCTTCGTTATTCCGACGATCGATGGTGTGGTGCGCGCACCTTCCTTATTTTCAATCACTTTCGGCTGTCCGCCTTCCATGACGGCCATGCATGAGTTTGTAGTACCGAGGTCAATTCCTAGAATCTTTGGCATATTATGATTTCTGATCGTTTTTTGTTTTGCAACTCATTGTCAACGCGAGAAAACCGAGCAAGAGAACATCACCCACAATACCCGTAACATCGAAGTTTCCTACTCTAACCCTCATTAGTGAAAAGATGAGCGAATCCCTAAATGCACAATCATCAGAACGTATCGCATTGTTAATCAGGACGAGATCCGAACCCTCGCCACGATGCTCAGCCATATACGTC
This sequence comes from uncultured Gammaproteobacteria bacterium, assembly GCA_964435095.1. GTDB lineage: Bacteria > Patescibacteriota > Patescibacteriia > UBA9934 > UBA9934 > CAIKHN01. The sequence goes on from CAYSXU010000008.1 coordinate 18,939, forward strand.
TGTACACATTCGTTCTGACGCTGTTCGGGCGTAAGCGAATATACCGAGACATGACGAATAAACATTACAGCAATAACAGCGAGCGCCAGAAGTAATTTTCTTGATCGAGATTGCATAATCGTTTATTCACAATCACCTTTTCGTATTCCTCACTTCAGTTCTTGTCATCCCCGCGAAAGCGGGGATCCAGTACTTATGTGACTCTGGATGCCCATTGTCATGGGCATGACCGTTTCCCTAGATTCCCACTTGCGTGGGAATGACACGGCTCACTATGAGCCACCCTGCCCAACATCGAGCTCTAACCACTCCGGATTTTCCTTTTCGATCAACTGTATTTTCCAATCACGATTCCACTTCTTGAGTTGTCGCTCACGTGTGACTGCAGCGTGCGCGTCTTCTGTGGCTTCGTAGTAGACAAGAGTTATCACTCCATACTTCTTCGTGAAGCCTTCGATGCTTCCAAGTTTATGTTGCGTTACTCGTGCCGGTAAATCAGATGTTGATCCGATGTAGATTGTTCCGTTCTTCTTACTTGCCATTATGTAAACGCAGTACGTTTTCATACACTCTGGATCCCCGCCTTTGCGGGGATGACGAAACGCTACAACTACTCATTCACAATCACCTTTGCCGGACGCAGCACGACGTCACCAATTTTATACCCACGGACCACTTCTTCGAGAATAACGTTCACCGGCTTCTCGTCGTCATGTTTTGAACCGCCGCTTTCGTGAATGTTTGGATCGAATGCGTGGCCAATGGTGTCGATAGGCGTAATGCCGAGTGACGAGAGGACTTCACTGAACTGACGCGCGATGTGAGAAATGCCAACGAACCAATTCTTCATCGAATCCGGCATGTCAGCCGGCGCAAACTTCATGGCCTGTTCAAAGTTATCGATCACCGGAAGCAGCTCATGAGCGACGTTCATGCGTATGCGTCGTCGATCTTCTTCGCGCAACTTAGCGTTCTCTTTTTGCAAGTTCTCATAATCAGCGAGTGCACGTTTCCAACCTGCTAGATATTCGTCGCACTTTTGCTGGAGTTCGTCTTGGTGGGACACGGTGGCCTCACCTATATCCTGAGGCGCAGTGGCACCGTCTATCGGGTTTTCTTGTTCATCGGTCATACTCATGAATCAATTCCATCTAGTAATTGTTTGGCCTGTGAAAGCAGTGCGATGTTCCGTGCGTAGTTCATACGCAGCGGCCCAACGATCGAGAGCACGCCCACCTCACCGTTTGGCAGACGGTGCCGCACAATCACCGTTGCCAGTCGCCGACCAAGCGGATTCTCGTCACCAATGAGCACTTTCACCTCGTTCGGTGCGACGTTGATTACCTCTTGCGCAGAACTTTCTAGGCGCTCAATATCTTCAGCCAGCGCGAGAAGCATGTTCTCGTCACGAAAGTCTGGCTTGCGCAAGAGGTTCGCCACACCCAGAGCCGAAGCCTGCTGAGGCGACGCGAGCATAACGGCCTCCCCCGACAACTCAGCCAGACGACGTCCGAGCGACTGAATGCGCTGTTCAAGCGATCGAATCTGCTCGAGCGCCTCGCGCATCCCCGAGTCCGCACTCACCGGCTTTCGCCGTAAAAAGTTCGCAAGATAGAACCGATACCCTTGCTCTGTTGGCACACGTCCCGAGGATGTATGCGGTTGATAAATGTAACCCGCCTCTTCCAAAACCATCATTTCATTGCGAACCGTCGCTGACGAAAGCGGGAGCGAAAAACGCCGGCACAACGCTTGCGAGCTTACGGGCTCAGCGGTGCGAACGTATTCCTCCACAATTAATTTCAGGAGAGATGCGGCTCGTTTTTCCACAAAAATAAATTAGCACTCCGGATTATAGAGTGCCAATTATTAGTCGTCAACGTCGAGTACTAAACCGCAAATTTTCCTGCATCCTGTGCTTGTTCTTGAGCTTTCTTCTTCAAGGTTTCCGTGTGCCGACTGATCGATCCCTGAGTGTCAAAATTCCGCGTATCGTACCCTTGGCGTTCAAGCGCTGTTTTCTCGTTGAGTGCTAAACGACGCGCTTCAGCGCCGATCTTTTCTTGCTGCTGACGACCAAGTTCAGCGGATTGCACGCTCACTTGTGCGGCCCGCAGATCAGACGATACATCACGCGTGGCTGACCTATCGGCTGTATTCACCACAGCGCGCGTTTCGCGGAATGGAACAACATTGTCAGGCAACGCGCCGGGGACATCGGGGATATCGTTCCTTGCCTTGAGCGCCGCTAACAATTCAGACGCCTTTCCGCGAGAGACCGTCTGCTTCTGCTCCATGGATTGCACGCGTACCGTTCGCGCGTCTGCCTCTTGTGCGGCACGCTCCGCCTGCTCTTTCGCTTCTCGCGTCCGTTCATAGCGCTCGGCCATGCTCATGCGCTTAGGCGCCTCAACAGCAGGCGGCGGTGGAGCTGCATCAGGCGCGCGTCGTTCAGAAAATGGGGGCATAGTTACTTCAACTTAACATGTTTTCTTCGCAGCAGACTATATGCATCGTTTATAAGTTTCATTCTTTCGTCAGCCTCAGATTCACCGTGCTTACGAAAATCAGGATGATATTTCTTTCCAAGCTGCCAATATGCATGCTGAATTTCTTTAAGCGAAGCATCCGCGCTCACACCAAGAATGGTTGCCGCCCATTGCGTACTACGTTCACCGTCGACGAATCGCTCTTCATCATCGTCAACCACCTTGCCAGCAGCCATCCTCTCAGCTTTCTTGAGGAGCGCCAGCACTCTACGGGCCATGTCAGTGCGCTTTTCGTGGGTAGTGAGCGAATCAAGCTGCCGCTGCCACGATTGTACTTGCTCGTTCGTAATCACCTTTCCACGAGCCCCCTCAATCAGAGCATCTCGCACTGCCGCCTCGAGTCGTAATAATTCTCGCGGAGCTGACGCGCGCTCTCGTAGCTGCTTAAACGCATCCTCAATCACCTCAACACGCAATAAACATTGATCACGTAATTTCGACGTCAGCATGCGAGATGCGATTTCGCGCAGAGCAAATACTTTGCCGGCAATCCTCTCAAGCGCCATGTCCTCCTCAGTTGCCGCCGCAGGATCATCTATCATTAGAACATCGGAATGTTCACCCGCATATCGATACGGCTCAAGCGCTGACCAGATCTCATCTTCGTAACGCTCAAACGTGTAGATCGTCGGCTCACGTTCATACCTATCAAGCATCTCAATCAGACGATCAAGATCAAGGTGATATTCAAGCCGCTCGCCCTCGACTTTTACGCAGCGCTGTCCAATGTCACGCGCATGAGCAATCCATGAAGAAATTTCCTCACTGTCTGGCCCTAGATGACGACCAGCCCGCTCAAGCGGCGAATGCGTAAGGCCGTACCAACGAATCCGCGACTCGATAAATGGAATGTATTGCCGATAAACCTCCCGTTCCACCTGTGCAATCTCTGACTGAAGCTGGTTTTGAAACGCATGGTTGCGAATTCGCGCTACCTCTTGCGTAAGATCAGCAAGACGGGCCCACAAACCAACAGGATCAGCTACAGAAAATTGATCTCTCCTGCCCGTGAATGGATCTTCGGCAGGATGGCGAATCGTAAATGTAATTTCATCGAGCTCATGACGAATATCACGAGCAATACGCTCCTCGTCCTCAAGTTCTTGAAAAGAAGGATCGTATTCTTCATGATCGGGGTCGTATCCACCCCACTCATTTCTCGGCATTTTTGGCATAACAACTACTGGAAAATCTCCTCTCGCGAGGCGTGTTGTTTGCCAAACTGCTTCCACGAAACTTTTGATGTCTTACGTGTTTTTAAATATTCACCAAATCGTTGGCCCGACATCACGCTTGGCACAATCACGAAAGTCGCGCCAAGCTGGTAGCAACGCGCGGCGTCGCTCGAATTCTTGACGGTGACTATGACAACCGTATGTTTGCCCTGCTGCTTAAAGAATTCGAGTAAAGACGTATTCACACCCATGTCAGGGATCGTCGAAATAACCATTTTGGCATGATGTGCTCCAACCATGTTCAACACGTCTTCGTCGCTAGCGTCACCATAAGCACAAGACACTCCTTCAGACGAAAGAGTTTCTATCACCGTTGGATCGAAATCAATCACCATGTACTTGTCAGTCAGGTGCTGCACACGCGGCAGTATCTCTTGTCCCATACGATCGTAACCACACAACAATACTTCATGCGTAGTGTGCGGCAAACGTCGATCAAGACCACCATGACCAGGAAACCGATGAGCAATTTTATCAAAAATTATCTCGCCGTAAGAAATGAAATATGACGAGACCGCAATCGTGACCAGACCAACAACAGCAGACAGCGGGATAACGGTCGATGGAATTAGACCCATAACCACGCCGGCCGTCAGCACGATAAACGAAAACTCACTGATCTGTGCAACCGTAAGACCCATAAGAAACCCTGTTCGCGGATGGTAACCCATGAGACGCATCATTAGAAAAACTAACAAAGGGTTGCCGATTAATACGTACAAACTATAAACGATAGCCGGACCCGCAACCGCACCCATCGATGCGAATGTAAGATGGGTTCCAAGCACAATAAAAAACACGATCAAGAAAAAGTCGCGCAGCGATCGAACACGTGATTCAATTTCATGCTGGAAGCCGGTACCGGATAACGAGATGCCAGCCAGGAGAGCACCAATTTCTGGTCCAAATCCAAGTAAATGAAGAGCGCCCGCCACCATAAAACACCAACTGAGCGCCGACACCATGAGCAGCTCCTGACTCTTGGCGGCATAGCGAAATAAATGCGGTACCACAAAACGCGCTAACAACCACAAACCCACCATGACGACTACTGCCTTGAAGAGCGAAACTGACAAAATCGTACCCAGCGAGCCGCCGTCGCGCATGGCAGCCAACATGAGTAGGATCACCATGGCGATCATGTCTTGCACGAGCAACATGCCGACCGAGATACGTCCGTAAAGACGATCAAGATCTTCTTTGTCCGTCAAAAGTTTGACGATAATTATTGTAGAAGAAAATGCAAAGGCGACGCTCAAGAAAATCGCTGTCAAAGGCGGCATGCCAATCGCCAAACCAATCAAAAAGCCAAAAAACGAAGTTGACAAAACCTGCCCAACACCAGTTACCAACGCGATACGGCCAACTTCACGGATCGCCCGCCAATTCAAGTTCAGCCCAACAATAAACAAGAGAAATGCGATGCCGAGCGTCGACATGACTGAGAACACTTCTTCATCCTTAACGATACCTAAAAGTCCCGGCCCTACTAGGATGCCGGTCAAAATATAGGCGATGATAAGCGGCTGACGAAGTCGATACGCCAAAAGCGACAATGCGCCTGCAGCGATTATCACGACGGCGACCTGCGTGAATACGGCGTTTAGCATACCTCCAAGTATTGGAAGTATAACATGCACGCTCCCCGAACACTTACTTGTCAGTAACAACCACGCGCTGCTTCCAACTACGCGGCAAACGTACTTTAGCTAACACGCCCGCCTTCACTGCGACCTTCTTAGGATCCATGTTATGTAGTGCACGAGCTGACGCGATTGACGGTTCGCACATGAGAGTAATGATCTCTGGCTGATACTCAAAAGCCTGTGCTACCGCCACATAAGGTGAGACTTCCCAGGCTTCAATATTCGTATTATCGATAACGATCGTTTCGTCACCCCGCTTGATCGCATCCATAAATGCCTTAAAACAAGCTCGATGCGCATCTTCAAGCCCATTTACGTCAAACACGTAGGCACCATTATTTTCAAAATAACGATCAGCCGAAACAACCGTCGCATCAGCCAAATGCTGAGCCACGTACGTGCTCTTTCCTGACCCGGTTATACCTCTTAATATAATGACGCGCTTCATACCAGGTGACCATAACAGCGACCAGTGAATTCGCCAAGTGATTGAAATGTTTTACACTGTTTATGAACTCATAGCGACTTTTCTTCCAAGTGCCATGTCATTCCCACGAAAGTGGGAATCCATTCCGTACAGCTCTGGATCCCCGCTTTCGCGGGGATGACAAGCAAAAGAAATTATATTCGCTACAAGC
>CAYSXU010000009.1:0-22310 GCA_964435095.1 uncultured Gammaproteobacteria bacterium
CGCCGCAGAGACTGATTATTACACCATCCGCAACACTGCCGGTACGATCACAGTCGGCGCTTGCGACGCTGAGAACGGTTCGACGGTTACGCTCACGCGCTAGGCGATTAGTTCAAATTCATTAGGGAATCGCGAGTTATTTAGCTCGCGATTTTCTTTTGCTTATTTGTAGTTGTGTGGCATGTGTATAACCTTCTTTTGATTTTTCTTAATGATTGTTACGCTTTCGACCGTAAAACATAAAAATCATTTAGATTTTTTCTATGTCAAAGCGTCTCACCAAGTCACAAGTCATGGCAGAACTTTCGGAGCGCTGGGGTGTCTCCAAGAAACAGGCTGGCGAAATGTATGACGGTTTCGTCGCTCTCGTTTACCAAGAGATCAAGCGTTCAGGCGAAATGGCTTTCCCTGGCCTCGGCAAAATGGTCAAGAAGAGCCGCGCTGCTCGTATGGGTCGCAACCCAGCCACCGGTGAAACGATTAAGATTCCGGCCAAGACCGTCCTCAAGTTCTCGGTTGGCAAGGCTGCTAAGGAAGCTTTGCTGTAGGCAACGGATCAGGACGGATCATTAAACAGAGCAGGACAAAAAAGCCTGGGGATGACCCCCGGGCTTTTGATTATTTATCCACACTAGAAAAAAGTCTCAAAATAGGTTAAAGATAGGGTGATGGTGTGACGTGTATTCTGTCGCGCTTGCAGGCGTAAACGATTTCGTTTACGCCAGAGTTAACAACCTAGTCTGTGGCCACCTTTTTTCGACGAGAAATATTTCGTATTCTTGCCCTGGTTATAGGGGCGTTTCTTACCGTCGTCGGTGCTTGGTTTTTATTACATCGTCCGAGTTTTATTGAATCTGCCCCTGTCCAGCCGCGCGTCGATTCGGCTGTTGATAAGGTGATTACTGCACGCCGTGATACCGTTTTGAACGCGGCTTCGGAGATTCCGTTTGGTGCAGATGACGAAATAAATATTCTGATCCTGGGCATTGATTCACGCAAAGAGGGGAATGAAGGGCATTGCGATGCCATCCACATGTTGACGGTCGACACCAAAGCCTGGACGACTACTCTGACTTCTGTGCCACGCGGGACGTATACCTACATACCGCCAGGCACATACGCTGAGTCTGACTACTACGTAGCTAATGCATGCGCCTTTGCTGGACTCGATTATGGTATCGAACAGATCGAACGTATCGTCGGTGTCCAGTCTGATTATGTCGTTACAGTTGGTTTTTCACAGACGTATGGCATTCTTCGTGCACTAGATTTGCCAACAGTTGAATCATTGCAGTGGCTTCGTCATCGTCGTAGCTACCAAATTGGCGACCCGCAACGTAGTCAGAATCAGGCCGTGTTCATGAAGGACTTGGCGCTTAAGTTTTTGGATGAAGACGGATTGTCGACGCCCATGCTGTATTTGCTCTATTCATTTGTCGATACTGACATGGATTTTGCTACGATTAAGGCCTTGCATGATGGATTAATCGCTTCTGGTATAGCAGCGCGTCCTGATGACATTGCGCTTACTATGAAGCCCGAGTACGAGACCGCCGAAATGCATCTTGATCTAGATAATCCAGATGCCCAGATAGACGCCTTGCTGGCTCGTATCCGGTCGGTGACTTCGAAAGATGATTTGTCTGATCGTAGTATTAATGAGGTACAAACTGAACTTGCATCCTATCTTGACGGGGCTTTAGCAACTGCCCAGTCAGTTGAGCGTGAAATGGACGATCAGTTATGGCGGCAGATCGTCGACGAAGACGAGCGTGAACGTTTCCATTACGCTTTTGTTGAGGCCTACGCAACCGAACTTTTAGCGACTGACCGGGACGCTGCCGTCCAGCTGGTGGCTGATTACATTTTGGAAAAACAAACGCTAGGTATAATCGTCTGGGAGAAAAAAGGACGTGATTTGCTTGAACGTCTGTTACAATAGGGACAAATCCTAGGAGGTATGTTGATCCAAAAATCGTCCGGTGAGTTCGTTGAATTTTCGCTTGAAAAACTGCGAGAAAGCGTTATACGTGCCGGAGCTTCTGGATCAGCGGCGCTTCGTGTCGCCAATGAAGTATCTCGTCACATAGTTGAAGGTATGACGACCAAACGGCTGCACGAACTTGTGAAGGCTGAGCTTAGCCGCGACAATATTTGCGTCGCCTGTCGATATTCGTTGCGCGAAGGGCTGGAGCGATTGGGGCCGAGCGGTTTTCAGTTTGAAGCGTATGTTGCCGCGTTGCTTGCCGCGACCGGTTACCAAACCAAGCTACCTGACGAATATATGGGTGCTTGTGTAATGCACGAGGTAGACGTTGAGGCACAGCGGGCAGGACGTCGCGCTGCGATTGAGGCAAAATTTCGTAACGATCATCGCGATCATGTTCGTCTTAAGGATATTCTTGTGGCGTACGCGAGATTTCTCGATCTTTGTGACGGAGCGGCGCAAGGCAAATGTCCGAAGTTTGATGAAGTCTGGGTGGTGACGAACGGTCAGTTTTCTGATCGAGCCATGACGTACGCCGGGTGTAAAGAAATGAAACTCGTTGGTTGGAATTATCCCAAAGGTGCCGGGCTTGAGCGGATGATTGATCGGGCCGCGCTTTATCCGGTGACGGTTATTCACGGGCTTTCAACACCGGAGCTCGATGGACTTGCGCTAGCAAGCCTGATGTTGTGCCAAGATGTTGCTCGACAAGAACCCGAAGACTTAGCTGAGCGTATTGAAGTATCACTTGTGCGCGCCGAAACGTTAGTGCGTCTTGCGAGCGAAATTGGTGAATCAGCCATGGCGACGGCCTAAAAATTTGCTGATAAAATTGAGACTGAGGCATTGAAAACATGAGGTTGGCGGCTGGGGTATGTGCTTTTGGTAAGAGGGGGTTTTGCTATTGAGACAAAGTCACAATAAGAAGCTCGAGTTGGATGTGGAGACGGCGCTATTAGCCAAAGATTCAGCTGTAGTGCATTGCGACGGATTTGTGGTCTAGTAATCTCATGTTCAGAAGACTTTACCGATTACCATCAATGCTCAGCGGCAGTTTTTAGGGCCCGATTTTTGACATGTCGGTCATTTACAGCAATGTCTTCACGACCACAATCAATCAACCCATCACGGCCACATTCACTCCACCCTTTCTTTCCATGCACAGTATCACTGGTCGACCAGCTCACTTCGCATATCCTTTTTTATGAAGGAGATAACAAAATCACCGACCTGGAGGTTGGTGATTTTGTTACGGACATTACGCCGTGAAATCGCGCAGATCAACGCGCTTGCCCTCGCTCAACCATTTGTTGAGGGTGCGGAGGCCGCGGGTGGAAACGAGGATGCGCATGATTTTGCCGGTGGCCGGGTTCACAATGTCCTTCTTTTGAAGGTTTGGGAACTGGCGGCGCTTGGTCTTCACGTTCGAGTGAGAGACGTTATGGGCGGTGTTTGGCTTTTTGCCAGTGATGACGCAGACTTTTGCCATATAGTAGGGTAAACGCAGAATGCCGGTAGGCTACACGAATGTTTAAAATTTGGCAAGTCTGAGCCGAGGATAACCGCGACGATGGGGTGAGGCATATAAAAAGGGTGAAAGGTCATGAGCGGCGTTTTGGGAAAGACGAAGGTATATGCCAATAAATAGACCGTCGGAAAATCGACTGTTGAAATCGGCCTTTTAGATTGCGCCCGATTCGCTGTGTTTAGCGAAATGTGACCAATGAGGCACTTTTTCGAAGATTGGTGCTCCATATCGTGATTATCTGTTCACCAGATGTGTCGCTGGCAGATAAACCTTTTCTTATTGCGACTTTGCTGCAATAGCAAAAACCCATTTCTCAAACCAGCAACTACCCGGCCTCACGCAATGAACGCCACTATCGAAATGACCGCTACTATTTAAATAGATCCGATCATATATATGTTCAGTCATGCAAAGACGACCGCCTGGGTGAGAGGCGGTCGAAGAGGTTAGACCAATCGGCGGACGGCGATAACGGTGATGTTGTCGCCGCGCATACGATGTTCGCGCTGGCCGTCGAGCCCGATGTGGTAGGCCGAGCGAGCTGCTTTGTCGACGGGGTCGTCGTCCAAAACTACCTGCTCGATTCGATGCGGAAGCGCGTAGTGATGGAGCCCGTCAGTTGCCATGAGCATGAGAACTTCAGACTCGAGAAGGAACGGCTCGACTTGCGGTCCGACGCTGAGGAAGGTGTCGGCTCCGACCGCGCGCGTGAGATGCGGTTTGTAGCCGCGCGCTTCCTCGTCGGTCAGATGACCGATGTCGGTGTGGTCGTTGGTATAGCGTGCGAGTTCATTCGCATGACGGAGGAAGACTCGCGTGTCACCAACGTGGCCCAGGAAACCGAGTCCGCTTTCGGGATCAATCCATACCACGGTGCCGCACGTCTGGAGTGAATGGAGACCATCGCGATTTCTTCTGGCGCACATCCTACGATGTGCGAAGTTGAAGGCGACGACGAGCCTGTCATGATCCGGCGTGCCGTGACAGTGGGCGTGTATTTCATCGTGCAGGATGGTGGCGGCCAGTTGACCGTCAGAACATCCGCTGACTCCGTCGATGACTGCGAACAGACCTTGTTCCGGTTCGCAGATCATGGCGTCTTGATTGACTTGACGGCCGAAGCCGATGTCGCAGATGCCAGCTGCTACTAGCATGTTTCTCCTTTCAGGCTAGGCGAAAATGATAGCGCAAATTAACCGATTAGTCAATCGATCTCGTGTTATACTTTAGGCATTATGGGGGAGCAGAAAACGACCAAGGCTTTGGCTTACGTCATCGCCGTCGACATGGGATACGGTCATGAGCGTGCCGCTTTTGCGTTACGGCATTTGGCGTCAAATAAGTCTTACATCGTAGCTAACACGTACGACGGTATTCCACAAAAAGAGAAACGTCTTTGGTCAACCGGACGTGGTCTGTATGAAGCCTTATCGCGTTTTAAGCGCGTGCCTGTTTTAGGCGGTGTTGCGTTTAAGTTGTTGGACGAGCTCCAGGAAATTCCGCCGTTTTATCCGCGCCGTGATTTATCACGTCCAAGTTTGCAAGTCCGTCAAACATACGGGCTGATTCATAATCAGCAGCTTTGTCATCACCTAATTAAGCAACTCGCAAAAAAACCATTGCCTTTAGTGTGTACTTTTTTTACACCGGCATTTGCGGCTGAGGAATTGGGTTATCCGGGTGATATTTATATTGTCATCTGTGATGCTGATGTGGCGCGCGCTTGGGTTCCGTTATCGCCCAAAAAGAGCCGCATAAAATATTTTGCGCCAACTGGACGTGTAGCCGAGCGTTTGCGTTTATATGGCGTAAGGTCTGAGAATATTTTTCTGACTGGGTTCCCCATGCCGGTCGATAATATCGGCGGACTAAACGCTAAATTGGTAGAAGAAGACATTCATCGTCGCATGTGCAAATTAGATCCCGATGGCGTTTTCGCTGCGCGCACACAGAAGTTGTTAACGGCTCATTTTGGAAAGACATTTTGTGACTTCAGCCAGGCTAAGTATCGTCAGCCGCCGTCAATTACTTTTGCAGTCGGAGGAGCTGGAGCGCAGCGCGAGATGATTGGTTTAGCTTTGCGTTCATTGTCGCAGAGTATTCGTAAGGGTCAATTGATCGTTAATCTAGTTGCTGGAACGCACGTCGATGCTGCTGAATATTTTGAGCGCGAAATACGTCTTAACGGTTTGGTCGGTGCTCGTCAGAAAGGCGCTGTGAGCATGCTTTATGAAAAAACTCGCTTGGGTTATTTTACGGAGTTTGCGAAGCTTATGCGTAAAACGGATATTTTATGGACAAAGCCGTCTGAGTTATCGTTTACGACTGGTCTTGGCATTCCTATTATCATGGCGCCGACAGTGGGTTCGCAAGAGGATTTTAATCGTAAATGGCTGATTCAAGTCGGAGGCGGTATCGATGGTCTCGAGCCGCAATACATGGGCGAATGGTTGTTTGATTGGATAAAGAGCGGGGCTTTGGCACGCTTGGCGTGGAATGGCTACACCAATGCTCCAACGCACGGCGCTTATCGCATTGAGAGCATTTTACGCGGCGAAACTGTTGGTATTCCGGCGCTTCCACTTGTCGTATGAAGAAAGTTGTCAACGAACGTTTTGATTTAGTCGTCGTCGGCGGAGGATCGGCTGGCCTTTCGGCGGCCTTTCGAGCAGCTGAGTATGGTGTAAATGTTTGTCTGATCGAGCCGGACAAGCTGGGCGGCGAGTGTCCGCATTGGGCTTGCGTTCCGACTAAGGCCATGTTGAAGGCGGCCGCGCTTTATCACACTGTTCGTCATGACGCGGCGCGGTTTGGTGTTAGGGCACGCAATGTATCGCTTGATATTGAAGCGGTGATGAAGCGTAAGGATGCTGTGGTAAGTGCTATTTCTGGAAATGGACGACGCTTATCGCACGCCTTACGGCAGGTCGGTGTTGAAGTCGTCAAAGGCCGGGCATCGTTTGTTAATTCTACGACGGTACTGGTTGGTGAACGCAGAATTAAGGCCAAGGCTTTTGTAATAGCAACCGGCAGTCGTGAGTATTTTCCGCCGATCGATGGCTTGGAAGACGTTCCCACGATGACTTTTCACGAGGCGGTATCGCTACGTCGCTTGCCGTCGTCTATTGCTATCATTGGCGGCGGTCCAGTGGGTTGCGAGTTTGCAACGTTTTTTGCGAAATGCGATGTACCAACAACGCTCATGCACGTCGGTGATCAGATTTTATCTCGAGAGGATAGCGAGCTGGCGGGTTTAGCTGCAAAAAGTTTATCCGAACTATTCGTGCGCATAATTCCACGTTGCCAAGTCTTAGCGCTACGCAAGGTTGGCAAGCGGGTGAAGTTGACCTATCAAATAGGCTCGGCGCCGCGCCAGACCATGCTCGTTGATGCCGTTATGCTAGCCACCGGACGTCGGCCAAATATTGAAGGGCTAGAACTAGAAAAAACTGACGCCACGTTTGACGCTGATGGCCGGTTGCGCGTGGATACTTCACTGCGTATTGCGCCCAAGATATTTGTTGCTGGCGACGTAACCGGTAAGGAGCAATTTACGCATGTCGCGCACCACGCTGGCGTTACGGCGGCTGATAATGCCTTGCGAGTAATTCGTTCTACAGCCGTCAAACGTTTTAAGCTCGACGTTGTACCGCACGTCACTTTTATTGATCCAGAGCTTGCCTCTGTTGGCCTGACGGCTGAAGAGGCGGTTAAGGCTGGTTTTCAAATTGAAATAAAAAGGTTTCCTGTCGGTGCGCTTGGTCGGGCTGTGGTCGATGGTAAACGCGCCGGTATGTTTAAGGTCGTCATTGACCAGACTTCGGGCAGAATTCTTGGAGCGCATTTGTTTGGCGAACGATCGGGGGAGGTGATACATGAACTCGCGCTCGCAATGCATTTGAATGCACGCTGGGAGGATGTTGTTAGCATGATTCATGCCTATCCTACCTATAGTGAAGTTATTCCGGCAGCCGTGGGTTGACGCAAGTGCGGTGAGCATTCAGAATGCTGCATATGTCGAATGATCGATTGATCGAGGTAGACGAATTTTTGGATTTGCGTGCTGCTGGTGATAAGACGATTGTTTTGGATGTTCGCGGGCAGGATGAATGGAGCGAGGGACGCATTCCCGGCGCGCACCTGCTGCAGTATTGGTTGATTCCATTCAAAATTGCCGACATCGCGCCCGATAAACAAGTGAATATTGTCGTCTATTGTCAAACCGGAGGACGATCAACAGTCGCCGCGCAAATGCTCGAATCACTTGGGTACGTTCACGTGCGTAATTTACTTGGTGGTTTTGAAGCGTATAAAACAGGAGGAGGAGAGGTTGAGGGTGAAGAGTAATCTGGGGATCGTTTTACTGGTCGTTTCCTTAATTTTTTGGTAGCCTTGGTTGGATTTGTATGTCGAATGAGATCGTTCTTGATATTGAAACGCAGAATACGTTTGAAGAAGTTGGAGGATATTTCACCGACAAGTTAAAGGTATCTTTGGTTGGCGTGTATTTTTACGAGACCGATACGTACGAGTCATTTTTAGAGCCGGATCTTCCAGCCATGTTTAAGCGACTTGAACAAGGCGGCCGTATTATTGGTTACAATTCGATTGGCTTTGACATGCCAGTGCTCAACAATTACTACCTTGGCGATTTATTGAAGCTGCCACAGCTCGATATTTTGAAGCAGATTGAACAGAGTTTGGGATACCGCATTAAGCTTGACGCAGTGGCAGCGGCTACTATTGGCACGCGCAAAAGTGGCCACGGTTTGCAGGCTGTTCAATGGTGGAAAGAAGGTAAAATTGATGAGATTCGTGAGTACTGTTTGCAAGATGTTCGTGTGACGAAAGAGGTTTACGAATTTGGTATGAAAAACGGTTTCGTGCTGTTTGACGACCGTATGGGGGAGCGGCGTATGGTGCCGGTAGATTTTTCAATGTCTAAAGTAGTCGAAGCCGTGCCGTTGACATTGGGGTTTTAGTGATTTGTTTGCCCATAATCTTAAAAAAGGTGTGTTACAAAAAGTGACCGATCGGTCACTTTTTGTAACACACTGAAAGCTCCGTTGACGGCCGTCTGATATTTGGACGGTGACTGACTGGAGATTTCCACAGGTGGATGAGTTGGCTTGACGGCTTAAATTGATTGTCTGGAATGGGGCTTTTGCACAGAAATTATCTTAAGTTATGTATGGGCGTTTTCGGACGCTTCTTATCCACACGTTCGTAGCCTCGTCACCACAATATGTAGTGCTATACTCGTCCGTGCACCACAACACGTTGTGGCGTGTCGTTGATGGAGGGGCCATTTTCGGATCCCCCCACGGGGGATTTTTTGTCTCAATTTTCATTTAACTTGCGCAAACAAGGTATGTCAGAATCTGTCACCACTACGAGCCAAATTCGCGTTACCGGCACTCAGGCCGAAACTGCGGTTCGCTCGGTCTACGAGTTTATGACGTCGGTGAAGGAGGTCACAAAGCGCGACGGGCGCACGGAGGCATTTTCCGTAGACAAGCTGAGGTCTTCAGTTGAACGGGCTTTGCGCGCCTCTGGTATCAAGGATAAGGATTTACCGCGCTATTTGATGCGCATTACTGGACAGATCGTTTCTCGCCTTCAGCGCACGTTCAACGGGCATGCTACGCCGCTCACAGCCGATGTACGTGACGTCGTGACGGCTACCTTGATTGATAACAACCTTATTCACGTTGCCCGTGCTTTTCTGATTTTCAAGTCAGCTCCTGTTGCTAATGCTTCAGAATGTTATGGCAATGGATTGAAGTTTAAGCGCTATTTCACGCAGGACGGCGTCAAGCCTTTTGACATGCTGGAATGGGAGCTTAGAACGGCCAAGATCACTAACGAAAAGGGGAAAGTCGTATTCGAACAAGAGACCATTGAAACGCCGAAAACCTGGTCACAGACTGCCGTCAACGTGGTCGCTCAAAAATATTTCCGGGGAAAAGTGGGCACGCCTGAACGTGAGACGTCCATGAAGCAGCTTATTAGCCGTGTCTCGGTAACCATGACCAACTGGGGACGTAAAGATGGTTATTTTGAGACGGCAGAAGATGCACAAATTTTCGAAGATGAGCTGACATGGATCCTGATTAATCAAATGGCTGCCTTTAACAGTCCAGTTTGGTTTAATGTGGGCGTCAATCCACATCCGCAGTGTAGCGCGTGTTTTATTAACAGCGTGCAAGATGACATGCGTTCCATTCTTCACCTCTGCACTACAGAGAGCATGCTCTTCAAGCAAGGATCTGGAACTGGAACCAACCTCTCAAACCTTCGTTCGTCGCAGGAATATCTTGGTGGCAGTAACGGCAAGTCGTCTGGCCCAGTGTCTTTTATGAAAGGTCTCGATGCCTTCGCGGGTATCGTCAAGAGTGGCGGTAAGACGCGACGCGCAGCCAAGATGGTTATCTTGAATGCTGACCATCCGGACATTGTGCAGTTCATTGAATGTAAGGCTAAAGAAGAGCGTAAGGCTTGGACCTTGGTCGATGCAGGTTACGATAGTTCGATGGACGGCGAGGCTTACGGTTCAATTTATTTTCAGAATGCCAACAATTCAGTGCGCGTGACAGACGAATTCATGCGAGCCGTCGAACAAGACGGTCAATGGATCACACATGAAATCACCACGGGTCAGCCGTCACTTAGCTATCCGGCTCGTGAATTGATGCGTAAAATGTCAGACGCAGCCTGGCAGTGCGGTGATCCGGGCGTGCAATACGACACTACAGCTAACCGCTGGCACACCTGTAAGAACACTGGTCGCATTAACGCCAGCAACCCATGCTCGGAATACATGTTCTTGGACGATACGGCGTGTAATTTGTCGTCGCTCAACCTCATGAAGTTCCGTAAGGAAGTAAACGGCGTGATGGAATTTGATGTTGAAGCCTTTACTAAGGCCTCGCAAATCATGATCACTGCCATGGAAATCGCTGTTGGCAACTCAAGTTATCCAACGCCAGCCATTGAGCAGAACAGTCATGATTTCCGTCCGCTTGGCATTGGTTTCGCTAATTTGGGCGCACTCCTTATGAGTCGCGGTTTGGCTTACGACTCAGATGCAGGACGAAACTTGGCGGCTGGCATTATGGCCTTGTTGTCCGGCTGTACTTATGAGCAGTCGGCGCGTATCGCCGAAAAAGTCGGCACATTTGAAGGCTTTAGCCTGAATCGTGAACCGGCTTTGGAAGTCATGCGCATGCATCGTCAAGCGGCTTATGACATGGCGGCGACTGGTGCTCCGTCGGACGTTGTGTCGGCCGCTCGCCAATCCTGGGATAATGTAGTGGAACTGGGGGAGAAATTCGGTTTGCGCAATGCACAGATTTCAGTGCTCGCCCCAACGGGTACGATCGCCTTTATCATGGACTGCGATACGACCGGTATTGAGCCAGACATCGCGCTGGTAAAATACAAGTGGCTGGTGGGTGGCGGCATGCTTAAGATGGTCAACGGCACCGTGCCTGAAGCCTTGGCGCGCCTGGGCTATTCTGAAGCGCAGTCAAAAGACATACTTGAGTACATCGATAAAACGGATACCATCGAAGGTGCTCCGCATCTCAAGCCAGAGCATGTTTCAGTCTTCGATTGCGCCTTCAAAGCAAAGAACGGTACGCGTTCGATTCACTATATGGGTCACTTGCGCATGATGGCGGCCGTCCAGCCGTTTATCTCCGGCGCCATCAGCAAGACGGTCAACATGCCAAACGAGGCAACGGTCGAAGAGATTGAGCGTGTTTACATGGAAGGTTGGAAGATGGGGCTCAAGGCCATTGCTATCTATCGTGATGGCAGCAAGCGCCAGCAAGCACTCACGACGTCAAAAGAAAAAGATTCGGCAAAATCAAACGCGGAAGACAAAGCCGCTGCCGATGAAAAGCAGACAGAGGTTCCAACGGTCAAGGTTGCGCCGGTTGCCGAAAACGTCAACGCGCCGCGCCGACGTCGATTGCCCGACGAGCGTCGTGCGCTTACGCACCGCTTCATGGTTGGTGGACACAAGGGCTTTATCACGGTCGGTTTGTATGACGACGGAACGCCGGGTGAGGTGTTCATTACCATGGCGAAGGAGGGATCGGTCATCAGCGGCCTCATGGACGCGTTTGCGACGTCGATTTCGATTGGCCTGCAGTATGGTGTGCCGCTCCAAGTGCTTGTCGACAAGTTTGTACACGTGCGATTTGAACCGTCGGGCTTTACGAACAATCCAAACATTCGCATCGCCAAGTCTATCGTCGACTACATCTTCCGTTGGTTGGCGCTCAAGTTCTTGTCGCCGCAAGAGCAGCTCGCGGTTGGTGTCAATAACGTGACGGTGGGGGAGTCGCAACAGGTTGAGCTCCCAAAAGCTGAAGAGAAGCCGGTGATGGTCGCGCCTGTGTCTCAATCCGATCTCTTTGACGCGAAGAGTGAAAAGGTTTCGCTCACGTCAACCTTCAACAATACGGCAGACGCACCAGCTTGCGATACCTGTGGCAGTATGATGGTGCGCAACGCGTCGTGTTATAAGTGTTTGAACTGCGGATCGACGAGTGGGTGTTCTTGAATTAAATAACTCGCTGGGCGGGGCGTGATTGCTCCGCTTTTGCGATAAATACGCGATCAGTTTGATCGAAACCAGTCACGTGATATCATCGACCCACTATGGATATTGAACCGACCATGAAGGACGTCATGTTGGCACTCGGAGAGATGAACGGAAAAATCGATGGAATTGCCGTCGACGTCTCAGGACTAAAACAGGACGTATCAGTTCTTAAGACTGATGTATCAGTTCTTAAGACTGATGTATCAGCTCTTAAATTAGACGTTGCGGTTTTGAAAACAGACGTGTCAGCTCTTAAGATGGACGTCGTAGTTCTTAAGCAAGACATGTCACAAGTTAAAGATGACATCAAACAACTCGCTCAGGGTCAGGTTACTATTCGAGAAGATATTCGTGGACTACATGAAATGGTTCATGATCTGGCTGATCATGTCGATCAGAAAGATATAGCAACCAATAAGCGTATCGATCTACTTGTCGCAGCTCGCTAGCTATGCGCATTAATGTTGGTTCCAGTAATCCGATTAAAGTCGGTGCGGTCGAAGATGTTCTAAAAACTTACTCTCAGTTTGCTGGAGCGGAGATCGTCGGAATTGAAGTGCCGTCAGGCGTAGGTGAACAGCCAATGACGTTAGCTGAAACGGTGCGTGGCGCTACAAATCGTGCAAAGGCCGCTAAAGGTGAGGCTGATTACGGAATTGGGATTGAGGGCGGCCACATGGAAGTGCCAGATGCCGGTCCAATGAATCTTCAAGTGTGCGCAATTTACGACGGCGAGCGCGTGTATCACGGCTTGTCGTCAGCTTTTGGATTGCCCGAGAAGGTGGCTGAACTCATGAACGGGGGAATAACACTCGACGATGCTGTCCACCAAGCTGGTCTAACCGATAATCCGCGCCTTGGGCGTCATTCTGGCGTCATTGGTTTGTTTACTGGTGGTCGTGTTGATCGACGTGCGTTAGCGGCGCAGGCAGTGCAGATGGCGATTATTCATTTGGATGAGTATGGCACAGCAGCCAGCGCTTGATGAACGAATTAAGGGTCGTGTGGGTTACGGCCTTGTCCAGCTCATACACGGCAACGGCAAGGGCAAGACGACGGCGGCGCTAGGACAGGCCATTCGTTGCGTTGGGGCGGGAAAGCAGGCGATGATCGTCTACTTTGATAAGGGCGGAGCGACGCATTATTCTGAGCGCAAGATCATAGAGACGATCCCGGGCCTTAGTTATCAAGCTACCGGACGCGACCGTATCGACCCAAAAACTGGCCGTTTTGACTTTTCAATTACCGACGAGGACCGCGTAGAGGCGGCTCGTGGCCTAGAAATTGCGGCTCAGGCACTGATTTCGGAAGAATTCGATTTGGTGGTGCTAGATGAAATAAATTCGACGGTTCAACTCGGCATGCTTGACGAACAGGCGGTCCTTAACGTATTAGACCGGAAGCGCGACACGGTCGAAGTCATACTGACCGGTCGCAATCCGAGCGCTGCTTTGCTAGGCCGAGCCCATCTGATTACTGAGATGCGGCTTGAACGCCATTATTATTACTCTGGCGTTACAGCACGAGAAGGGCTCGATTATTAAGTGCTATACTAACCACGTCTCGAGTTTTGACTTCGCTCTCAGCCCCTTTATGACCATTGCAGAAGTAGTCGCAGCGTTACTTGGTGACCAGCCCATCGTCGTACGTGACAAGACTTTCAAGATTTCGCTCTTGGAAGAAGTCGTACTAGACACGGGAGAAACAGTTTATTGGGCGCATGCCCGTGACGGATTGTGGTTATCAGTCGATCCAGGGAGTGAAGAAATTAAGCTGTTCGAAGACATCGACGAAGAGCTTGAGCCTGAAGATGATACTGTGGTGTACGGTGGCGATGATTACGAATTTTCGTACGAAGGTTCGGCAACGCTTAAGGATGACGAAGCTGGCGGTGCTATGTCGTTCCGAGAATTTGAAAATACTAACGGCAACATCGTACGTATCACTGAGTACGAAGCAACCGCCGATGTCGTCAGATCCTACGGTAACGTCATAACTGAAGAAGAGATTCAAGAAGCGTAAACGTTCGCGTATGGTTGGAGGACTCCGCAAACGAGCGAGCGGAAACGGACGGCGTCTATCTGCTCTCCGTTTCTTCTTTCTCGGTTTTTGCGGAGTTATTGTTATCCGTTTATTCCTTTTGCAGGTTGTAAACGCGGCTTTTTATACGGCGCTGGCTGAGGGACAATATTCGCTTTACGAGGAATTGGTGCCTGAGCGAGGAGAAATTTTTGTAACTGATTTCGGTGACACTACTGAGTATTCAGTTGCGACCGACGAGCCGCGGGCGTTTGTATTTGCCGATCCGCGTCGGATAGATGATCCAAAGACGCAAGCCATACG
This sequence comes from uncultured Gammaproteobacteria bacterium, assembly GCA_964435095.1. GTDB lineage: Bacteria > Patescibacteriota > Patescibacteriia > UBA9934 > UBA9934 > CAIKHN01. The sequence continues at coordinate 14,473 of CAYSXU010000009.1, forward strand.
AATTGCGCGCGCCTTGGGTTTTACGGGAATCGAAGAGTATGAACGTCAACAGTTGATCGCTCAACTTGAAGCGGCTGGGAAGTCAGATGAAGCCGCGGCCTTATTGGCAATTGCCGGGTGTGTGGTCGAAGATGGGTCATCGGCCGAAGTTTGCATAGCTCAAACTGACAGCGAGGCTTCTGAAGAGATCGCCAATCTTGTGGAACGCTTGAGTAAACATGATGATCCGTACGAGCCTATTGCACGTAATATTGAACAGGACGTGCTCGACCGTTTACTTGAGCTTGAAATCGACGGCGTTAATTATGTACTTGAAGACGTTCGTGCTTATCCGGAAAGAGGCCTTGGTGGGCACGTGCTTGGTTTTGTAGGTCGCGATGAGGAGGGCAAACCGATCGGGCAGTATGGGCTGGAGGGGTATTATAATGACTTTTTGGCTGGTACGACCGGATCGTTGTATTCACAGGCTGATGGTGCTGGTCGCTGGATCGGGGTGGGTGAACGTTCGTTCGCGCCGGCGGTTGACGGTGGTGATTTGATGTTGACGATTGACCGTAATGTGCAATATACGGCCTGTGGTCTGTTACGCGATGCAGTTGAAAAATTTAGCGCTGATGGCGGTGCGCTCGTTATTGTTGATCCAGACACTGGAGCTGTTATTGCTATGTGTGGCGCGCCGGATTTTGAGCCTAATGTTTATGCTGAGGTTGAGGACATTTCCGTATATAATAATCCGGCGATTTTTACTGCCTACGAACCAGGTTCGATTTTCAAGCCGTTTACGTTGGCGGCTGGAATTGATTCTGGCGCAATTTCGCCGTCAACTTTATTTATTGATGTTGGTTCTGTAGTGCTTGATGAACGCACGATCCGTAACGCTGATAATCGTGTCTACGGACTAGTCGACATGACAACAGCGCTCGAGGAATCAATAAATACTGCCATGGTTTTTGCCATGCAACAGACAGGTAAAGATGTGTTTGCTGGGTATGTACGAAATTTTGGCTTTGGAACTTTGACCGGTATCACTCTTAATTCAGAAGTGGCCGGGACGGTCGATTCGCTCGATAAGCCAGGAGATATTTTTGCGGCCACTGCTAGTTTTGGTCAGGGTATTACGGTGACGCCGATCCAGATCGCGATGGCCTACGCGACGATTGCAAATGGAGGCACGCTTATGGAGCCTTACATCGTGAAGGAGATGCGCTATCCGGATGGTACAGTTGAAAAACATGCACCAAGCAAAGTGCGACAAGTATTGACGAGTAATACGGCGACTACGGTTGGCGCAATGCTTGTATCAGTCGTCGAAGAAGGACACGGTAAGCGTGCCGGAGTGCCTGGATATTGGATAGCTGGAAAAACGGGTACAGCTCAGATTGCAAAAAATGGAGTTTATTCTTCGACTGAGTTTAATGGATCGTTTGCTGGTTTTGGACCAGTTGAGGATCCGCGTTTTGCCATGGTTGTTAAGATAGAGAATCCAAAGTCTGAAAACATTATTTACGCCGAAAGTACTGCTGCTCCGTTATTCGGTGAAATCGCTCAGTATTTATTGGAATATTACGCCGTTGCTCCTGATCGTCCGCTCGAGTAGACTTGAGGTAGCGACTTATAGAGCGACGAAGTAATAAATATTATGTTTAAAGAAATTATTACGCTCGGATTGCGAAAAGCTGCTAAAAGACCATTGGTCAACTTTAAGCCGACGGTGGTGGCGGTTACTGGTTCAGTTGGTAAAACATCAACTAAGAATGCTATTGCGATAGCGCTGGCAGCTAAATATAGCGTTCGTAAGTCTGAGAAAAATTATAATAACGAGATAGGCGTGCCGCTAGCGATTTTAGGCGAGCCGAGCCCAGGCAGAAACGCATGGGAATGGATTAAATTATTTAGGCGTGCACGTCAGGTCAAAACTTTTCCAAAAATGCTAGCGCTTGAATTCGGAGCTGATAAGCCGGGTGATATTTCGGCGCTATGTAATTTAGCAACGCCTGAAGTTGGAGTGATCACGGCCGTGTCGCCCGTGCATGCTGCGAATTACCCAAATTTTGCAACGCTGGCTGAGGAAAAGGCCACGCTCGGCGACCATGTACCTGAGCATGGCTTAGTTGTCTTGAATATAGACGATCCAACCGTAGCTCTCATGAAGGATCGTTTTAAGGCGCCTGTTATCACTTACGGAACTAAGGATGCCAACATCGTAGCCACAAATATCCGTATCGAAACACGTCTGGATGATAGTTTTGATCCTGAAGAGGTGTTCGCGGTTACACGAGCAACAGTCAACGCAAACGGCGAGACGGCCGAGTTAGTACTCAGGAATTGCCTCGGCACGATGCCGGTTCTGGCGTCGCTGGCTGCTATTGCCGTGGCTCGACACGTTAAGATTCCAGTAGTAAAAGCTGTTGAAGCCTTGAACGAGCATTTTGAACCAGCGTCCGGTCGTTTACGTCCCATTCCTGGAATCAAGGGTTCGCTTATTCTCGACGATTCATACAACGCGGCGCCGGCATCAGTCATGGCTGCGCTTGAAACTTTGGCGGCGTTTGAAACCGTTGAACATAAACGTAAGATTGTTGTACTTGGCACGATGGCGGAGCTTGGCCAGTATTCTGAGGCTGAACACCGCAACATTGGAAAAAAAGTGGCAAGCGTCGCTGACTTGTTTATCGCCGTTGGTCCTGACATGAAGTTCGCTGCTGATGAAGCGGGACGCGCTGGCATGGACGCGGACGCCATCGAGTGGTTGACGGATTCGGTTGAAGCAGGGCGCTATTTAGATCGTACTATCAAGAAAGGTGACATCGTTCTCGTGAAAGGATCGCAAAGCGCACGCATGGAACGCGCCGTAAAGGACATCATGGCTGATCCGTTGCGTGCGAAGGATTTTCTGTGTCGTCAGGATGAGAAATGGCTGAGCTAGGCTGTATGGTGCGCGCCCACGGCTTCGCTAATTGACGCAAAGCCGTCACGCTTAAGAAGTTTGACGAGGTCGCGGTTGATGTCGCCAATGAGTTGCGGGCCTTCAAAAATCATGCCGGTGGCGAGCTGCACGAGCGAAGCGCCGAGCCTGATTTTTCGATACGCGTCTTCGGCCGAAAAAATACCTCCGCAACCGATGAGCGTATATGTTTTAGATACATGTGCGGCAAGAAATTCAAGCTGACGGTCAGCGGCCGCGGCGACGATTTTGCCGCTCATTCCACCTTGGCCTGGAGCATTTGGATGTGCAGAGCGATTCTTGGTAAGGTTGCTTGAAATGAAACCGTGCACACGATGACGGCTGGCTGAGGTGAGGATGCCATCGAGCGCAGCGTCGTCGAGGTCGGGGGAGAGTTTTATGAAGACGGGTTGCGTGGCGCGAATGGTGTCGAGGCGCGTCATGAGCGCGTCAAATCTCGTCGGATCAGTAAAAGGTTGCCCGCCGAATGCGTTTGGACAGCTGATGTTGATCGTGATGTACTGCGCGGCTTGCGTGGCTTTGATGAAGGCTTTGGCGTAGTCCTCGATACCGCGTTCGAGGTCGCAGGTCGAAGCGTTATTTGTTTTAGCCACGCTAATACCAACGATCATTTTGCTCGGAAGAGCGTGTTTTACGCGTTCAACCACGACCTCGCATCCGTCATTTTTTAAACCGTAGTATACGACGAGCCCTTGTTGTTCGGGCATACGCCACAAACGTGGTTTGGGATTGCCTTCGCAGGGTTCACCGGTGATCGAGCCGATTTCAGAAAATCCAAAACCAACGGACGGCAAAATATTTAGAAGCTCTCCGTTTTTATCAAAGCCAGCAGTTAGCCCGACGGGATTTTGGAATGTCAGTCCGCAAATCGTCTGTTCGAGCATCGGATTTTGATAGGCGAGCACTCGATTGGTGAGCGTGCGTCCAAGTTTGAAGTTGCCGACAGCACGTCCTATAGCGGTGACGTGATTATGTACATCTTCGGGATCAAAACGAAAAAATATCGGCTTTGCTAGGTGTTTATAGCCGAGTGCGATTGTTTGCGTGAGAATTGACATAGGCTGGCGAAAGCCTTGGAGAGGGCTAGACTGCGAGACCAACTTTTAGTTCGACGGCTTCAAGTCGCGCTTCAAGACGCTCATATTTGGAGCGCATAGCCACTAATTCTTGATCCAGCGTTTCATGAAGTTTGGCGAATCGATCAATTGACGTCATGATGTCGGATTTGAAAACTAGCAAGTCATCTTTTGTGGCGTTGGCTTTTAGATCCTCGCGCAGCTCAATGCGAAGTGCATGAATGTCGTCTTTAGTCGCCATGCCACGGATATCGTCCTTCGAGGCCATCGACTTAAGGTCATCTTTAGTCGCCATGCCACGGATATCGTCCTTCGAGGCCATGGACTTAAGATCGTCTTTAGTCGCCATGCCACGGATATCGTCCTTCGAGGCCATGGACTTAAGATCGTCTTTAGTCGCCATCGACTTTATGTCTTCTTTACTGGCCATGTTTTCCTGCATGAATTGCAGGATTTCGAGGATATCTGTCTGCTCGCTCATATGGGGGAATCTTAACAGGTTCTGGTAGGTTCGTCAGCCCGTCAATCCACTGTGACGGCTTTGGCGAGGTTGCGCGGACGATCGGGATCGATGCCCTTTGCGACGGCCATTTCGTAGGCGATGAGTTGAAACGGAATGGTTGCAAGCAGACCCGTCAGCACGCCGCCTTTTGGAATGACGATAGTTTCATGTGCGATGTGCTCGGCAAGTTTGGGTTCGTCGGTGATAATGATCGTTCGGGCTCCTCGAGCACGCACTTCTTCGGCCGCAGTTCGCATAAGTTGAGCGTGCGCGTCGTCCAAAATGATCATGATAACTGGCGTGCCTTCTTGGATGAGGGCAAACGGGCCGTGCTTGAGCGCGCCGCCCGGATAGCCTTCAGCGTGCAAATAGGTAATCTCTTTTATTTTGAGCGCGCCTTCACGAGCGATCGGTTCGCCTGCGCCTTTGCCAAGCACAAAGCAATGCTCGGCTTCGATAAGACTATGCGCAACGGTTTTGCATGCATCGCGCGTTTGAAACGTTGTGCGGACGTTTGTGGCAAGCCGACGAAGCTCCTCGATGATTTTTCGTCGACGTTCTTCTTCGGTTCCGCGTTGTTGGCTAAACCAGGTTGCAATCAGCTCGAGCGCGGCAACTTGCGTGGTAAACGCTTTGGTTGACGCGACGGCGTGTTCGCGACCGGCGTTAAGGTAGACGCCGCATTTTGTGGTGCGCGCGATGAGCGAGCCAACCGCGTTCACAACGGAGAACGTGGGGACATTCAGCTCTTCGGCCATGTGAAGCGCGCGATGCACGTCTTTGGTTTCGCCGGATTGGGTAATGACGAGGAGGCCGGCGTTTTCGCGAGGGAAGTGGTGTAGTGTGAGTTCTGATGCGTCGACGACTTGCACCGTGTCGAATGCCTTCAGCGCACGCATGGCGAGTCCGCCATAGAGTCCCGCATTGTATGACGTGCCGCAGGCCGCGATGATGAGGTGTTTGATGGAAAGCAGCCGCTCGGCGTTTTGTTCAAGGCCGCCGAGTTTGACGCGTACGTCGTCGAGAATGCGTGCGCCGTGGTTGAGCGTGCGGGCGATGGCTTCGGGTTGTTCAAGAATTTCTTTGATCGTCCAGTGCGGATGTGGGGCGGGGGAGATGTCGATGGTTTCGTCGGGCGCGTGTTCGATGCGTGAAACGTCGAGCGTGTGACCGTTTGGTTTCACGATAGCAACTTCGCCGTTTTGGAGAGCAATGAACTCGCGCGTTTGGTTCCCGAACGCCGCCGGTTCTGACGCCACGTACATTTTGCCGTTTGCAATGCCGACAACCAGCGGACTGCCGTTGCGCGCCGCAATGATGCGATCGGGGGAGTCGGTTGCGATGACGGCAATGCCCCAAGTGCCTTCAAGACGAGTTAATGATTTTTTGATGGCGTCGACGAGTTCTTGGCCTTCGTCGAGATAGCGTCCGATGAGCTGCGCAATCACTTCGGTGTCTGTTTCGGAGCGGAATGTGATGCCAAGCGTTTGGAGTTCACTGCGCAGCGCGTTGGCGTTTTCAATGACGCCGTTGTGGACGAGTGCGATGCGGCCTTTGGCGTCCGTGTGCGGATGGGCGTTTTGATCGGTTTTGCCGCCGTGCGTTGCCCAGCGCGTGTGACCAATCCCGATGCGGTGTCCGGCGTGTTTGTCGCGATGTTCGCGCAGGTGGTTGATGGCGTCTGACGTTTGCACGCTTGCGAATTTGGTAATGGTGAGTGTGTTTGCGTCGCTTATTGTTGCGATACCCGCAGAGTCGTAGCCGCGACTTTCTAAGATGGAAAGACCGTCAAGAAGAACGCTGACAGTATTCTCGTCACCAACGGCTCCAATGATTCCACACATATGCAAGTCTTTTCAGGAATAACAAAATACACTTTATCAAAGCTTGAATAGGGTCGCCAAGGCTGTCTGGGGAAAAGTTGACACAAGACCTCCCCTCGCCCCTCCTTGGTAAGGAGGGGAATCGCGGACTGAGCCACGAACCTCTCCCCCTTACCAAGGGGGAGTTGGAGGGGGTCTTTGTATGTTTAAGGGGGCAGACGGCCAAGAGAGTTAGAGGGTGTCCTCGTCGCCTTTTCGCAGCTTTTTCACACGGCTACGTCGTACTTTTACTTCAAGTCGTCGTGTTTTTGATGCGCGGGTTGGTTTGGTGGGGACGCGCGGTTTTGCTGGCGTCAGCGCTTCGTCGACAAGCTCTTGAAGCCGGCGAATGGCTCGCTCGCGATTTTGATCTTGTGATCGTTCGTCGCTTGCGGTGACGATGATGTCATCGCCACTTGTAAGGCGGTTGGCGAGTTTTTCTCGCAGCACGGCCTTTTCTTGTTCGGAAAACGTCGTCGATGCGCCAATATTCCATCGTGCTTCGACTTTGGTTTCGGTTTTATTGACGTTTTGTCCGCCCGGGCCAGAGCCTCGCGCAAAAGCAATGTTGATTTCAGTTTCGGGCACGGTCTTCATATGTGCAAAGTGTAACAAGCGGTGAATTGATTGACGAGATCGGTTTAATTCACGTTACTTTGATTGACGGTTACCCCCCGCTCTGATATCTTTGAGCCGCAATATTGGCCTCATCGTCTAACGGTTAGGACGAGTCCCTCTCACGGATTAAATCGGGGTTCGATTCCCCGTGAGGTCACCAAATGCGACTCACCCACAAGGTGAGCCGTTTTTGTTTCCAAGATAAGCGCTTTTTTGGCGGTTCCAAATTGTCCGTCTGCGAATGGTAAACCTTCGGGGAAAAGAAAGGTTTGAAACCGCAATTTGTGGGGGAGTGAAAACGCCTCCCACGCAGCGCGGGGGTTACGCATGATGTTGAGGCCATACTCGACAACATGCCCGACCTCATCTGATGTACGCGGAATTAGTACGAGCTCCTGCTCGCACTCGGTGATCGTCTTTTTTGTCTTTGCAACGAGATCACGGGTAGTGTCGTCGTCGAGCACCTGTGCAAAGTTTTTGCGTGCGAAATGTTCCTGTTCACCCTTCAAAGAGATGATGTGCTTCTCCAACTCTTGCCGCCGTTTTTCGTTTGCCGTGCCCGCCGCCTTCCAGTTTTCCTCAATCGCAATCCGCAACAAAGCGGCAAGCCCATCGTCCATGCGGGACTGCTCCAAAATTGTCATAAATGCATCCTCAATTTTTGTTTTCGCCACGTTGGACTTGGGGCAGGTGTTGCACCGATAAAATGGATAGCGCTGCCCGCTCCGTCCTTTCGATAGCGATGCGGTAAACCTATGACCATTCGGACAGGTAACAAATCGTCGCAGGGGGAAATCGGCACGTTGTTTCTGATA
>CAYSXU010000009.1:22320-24214 GCA_964435095.1 uncultured Gammaproteobacteria bacterium
TTCGGCGCTTTCTTATTTTGACGAGCCAACATCGCCTGTACGCGGTCAAACAGTTCTTCGCTGACGATGGGCTCAAACGTCCCTTTTACGGGTTTGCCGTATTCCTTTACGAACGCTCGAATATAGCCCTTGTATACGGGATTGTGCAGGATTTTATTCCAGTATTTTATGCAGACAGGTTTGCCGTTCAACCTCGCAAAACCCTCTTTCGTGAGTACGGCAAGCGCCTCCGTTTGTGTATAGCCGTGCTCGACGAGCTCGAATCCGTGACGGATGTGCCCCGCGTAGGGTTCCTGTGGTGCGACCGTCGCCTTGTTGAATACGCGTACTCGCACAAATCCAAGCGTCGGCCTCGAAATATATCTCCCATCTCCCACTGCGCTGACCATGCCATTACGGGACTTCATCGCTCGAAGCTCGTTATCGAGCTGCGCCATGCCGACGTACATGTTCTCAAAAAACCTTCCCTCTGGTGTGTCGTCGGTGTGCTGTGTGACCGAAACACAACGGACGCCTAATCGCTTGAAAAAAGCTCGCAGAACATGGAAGTCGGCGCTGTCACGTGTGAAGCGCGAGAAGTCGTAAAAGTACACCGTCGAAACTTCATGCTTATGCTCCTCAACGTACCGCATCATTTTTTGTAGTTCGGTGCGGTCTGCGGTTTTCGCGCTTTCGCCACGCTCAATAAAAATACTTTCAGCAAGTACCGTTTCTCCTGCGGCGGCCGCCAGTTTACGACCTTCTTTTTCTTGAAAATCCAAACTCGTCCCTTTCTCGGCCTGACGAACTGTTGAGACGCGATTATAGAGGACGGCGATAGACATAGTTGTTTTGCGAAACGAACTTATTATGTCGTCATGCGACCTCTACGCAGCTCCCGTAACTCGCGCATGGCACGGAGTAGGCGATTCTCCACGTTCGTCTCGTAGCGTGCGTAGATGCCGTACAGACGCTCCACCGCCTCCGCTCCGACCTTCGGGGTATATCCCGCACGTTCGACGATCTCCTCATTCCACACAAGCTCCTCCAAACCTGAAAACCCTTCTTTTGTCTTGGTGACGACGACGCGAGGATCAAGTACCGACCTTACAAACTCGTTTTCGGCTTTGGTGATGCGATTGAGCTTCACATAGTGCACCGCAATACGTTCGAGTAAGATGCTCTCCAATGCGTTCTGCGGGGAGAACTCGACGCGAAGCTCGGTAAGTACGTCGAGCTCGGCGTCCTTCTCGTATTCGGTGAGCGTATCGCGAAGCATACCGTGCGTGACCGCGTTGTAGCGCGTTGTGGCCCTGCCTTCGTCGGTTTGTGGGCCTCCACCGTGCGGGGTTTGTTGTTCGTTATTTTCCATATGCGTCGATAAGAAGTGTTGCAAAACGGTTGAACTCTGCGGTAAGTGCGTCGCGTGTGTCCTCGTCCCTAATTTCCAAACGGTCGAACTCCTTGCGGAGTTTGGCCTTCAAGGCCTCGTGCTCGACCATATCCAAATGCGGCGACTGTGCGCCACATTCGGTTCAAGGAGCTCTCGATGCCGAATGACGAAAGTTGTTGATTATCACGGCCCTGCACGTCGAGGATCTCCCGATCACACGGAGCCATGTGTTTGTTACATCTTCTGTATCACCTCACTTTCACACGTCAGGATTTTGTCCTCTCGAACGTACACGGTGATTTTTTGATAGGCGTGCGCCTTGATTGCGTCGGTGATGTCCTTGGGCGACAGGTCGCCGCGTTCACGCTTTGTGCCGTGAAATGTGGTGGTATTTCCACCCATGTCCACCTCGACCTTCTCAAAATCCCCCGAACGCATAGCTTCGACTATTTGCCGTTCTTTTTTGTTGATACCACTCTCACCAAGCAGCACCTCACTGCACACTTTGAACATCGGGCCATA
>CAYSXU010000010.1:0-1358 GCA_964435095.1 uncultured Gammaproteobacteria bacterium
ATGGCGGCATGGGATAAAAACGGCAGCGGGATGTGGCCATCGTGGGAGGATAATAAGGTCTTTACGGTGCTACTGGCGATATTTTTGGTCTACTTGATAGTTTTATCCGGAGCATTCGTCCAAAAAACATTGCGTGAATCTCGTTTCGTCGGATTTGCTCCGCTTTCTGCACCAACGATTACGGTTTCTGCTACAGGTGAGGCGAGTGCCATACCCGATATTGCGACGGTAGATCTTGGTATTTCGGTAACAGCTTCCAGTGCCAATGTCGCTCAGGATCAGAATACTGAAAAGATGAACGAGCTGATTGCGGCCATAAAGGAATTTGGTATCGCGGAAACAGACTTAAAGACATCTTCTTATTCGTTGTATCCACAATACGACTATGATGTCAGCCCGGCCGTTATTGTCGGCTATCAAGCTGTACAGTCATTGACGGTCAAGATCCGTGACAACGAAATTATTGGAAGGGTACTCGAAGCCGCCGGAAATAATGGCGTGACAGATGTCGGTTCATTAAGATATGAGATCGATGATGATTCAGCTATAGCCGCCGAGGCTCGACAGGAAGCGATCGCCGAGGCTCGTAAACAAGCTCAAGATATCGCTTCAGCCATGGGTGCACGCTTGGGCGACGTCGTTGATTATTCTGAGTATCAAAATTCAGATGACGACATATATTTGCGTTCTTACGCTGAAATTGCAGCCGATAGTGCAGCTCCGGATATTCAGGTAGGCGAGAATGAGGTCGCCATGACCATCTCGGTGACCTACGCCATTATTCAGTAGTGCCGAGTTATGCTAGAAAAAATCGACATCGTTCACGCGCATGAAATTCTCGACTCACGCGGAAACCCGACTGTACATGTCACCGTCATTCTCAAAGACGGAACGCACGGACATGCTTCAGTTCCGTCGGGTGCGTCAACCGGTATTCATGAGGCGCTGGAATTACGCGATGGCGATAAGCGGCGATATCGCGGACTTGGCGTGCGCAAGGCGGTCAACAACGTCAATACGGTACTCGCGAAGACGGTCCGCAACATGGATGTTGCAAACTTGGCCGGTATTGATGACGCCATGCGCATAGTAGACGGAACAGATAATAAACGGCGCATGGGTGCTAATGCCATTCTTGGCGTCTCACTGGCTTGCGCTCACGCTGGAGCCAGGCGAGCATCGATGCCTTTATTCGCCTACTTGCGTCAGATTTATCACTTCCGACAGTCTGGATGGAAACTTCCAACCCCATTACTGAATGTCTTTAATGGAGGACGGCATGCGGATACCAATTTAGACATGCAAGAGTTCATTATTATTCCACACGGCTTTAAGACTTTTTCGCGCAAGCTACAGGC
>CAYSXU010000010.1:1368-17234 GCA_964435095.1 uncultured Gammaproteobacteria bacterium
GGGAGTGAAATTTTTCACGCGCTCGGCGACGTACTTCAGGCTGACGGTCTTGATACTGATGTTGGAAACGAAGGTGGTTATGCTCCAGATGTTGGTAAGACTGAACAGGCTCTGGATTATTTGCTTCAAGCAGTAAAGGCGGCCAAATATAAACCAGGCAAAGAGATTTCATTTGGTATCGACGTTGCCGCTAGCGAGTTCTTTGATGAAAAAACTGAAAAATATATTCTCAAGACAGATCGTCGCAAGATGAATGAGGAGCAGATGATAAAGCTCTACGAGGAGTGGACTAAAAAGTACCCAATGCTTTCCATTGAGGATGGTCTCGCAGAGGATGCTTGGGAAGGCTGGCAAGAAATGACGGAGCGTCTTGGAGATGAGATTTTGCTTATTGGTGATGACCTGTTTGTTACAAATGTCGAGCGCGTGCGGCGTGGCATTAAACTTGGGGTAGCCAATGCTGTTCTCATTAAACTCAACCAGATTGGAACCATGACTGAAACCATGCAGACGATTGCGCTCGCACAAGAACATGGTTACAAGATCGTCATTTCGCATCGTTCGGGTGAAACAACGGACACTACTATTGCGGATTTGGCCGTAGCCGTAAACGCCGAGTTTATTAAATCTGGTGCGCCGTCACGTTCTGAGCGGCTGTGTAAATATAATCGACTCTTAGAGATTGAGGAAGAACTGACAAATTAGACCATGTGTACAAAACCAGCCCTCGGGGCTGGTTTTGTATTGACGTTGTGTCAGCTTAGGTATGAAATATCTCAGTCGTACTAACGACTGGAGGAAAGATGACGGCTGAGAGCAAGCTCGAGCCGCGCGCGAATCGACTTTTCAGTTCGCTGCGATACTTCGGGGTCGATCCTCAGTGGTATCAGCGAGCGGTGCACAGCGCTGAGACCATGGACTTGGTCGCTCGGGTGTTTCAAAACGACGCCTACCGAGGTGACATTGCAGCCTCGTGGGGCAGTGTTCTGCCGGGCGAGGAGCGAAATCTGGAGATGAGCGACAAGATTAGGTTCGTGACCGAACTCGCTCGTCGCGGGGTTGGGCTCGAGTGTGTCGCTGAGGTGGGTAGAAACAAGGCCTGGTCGCAGGCGGTCGCGCAAGCGATTCAGTTGCTGACCAATGCAGATGAAATGAGGCCGTGATGACCGCCGCGTTTTCCTGCACCGTGCGGCCCTTCGTCTTAGAGGGGCCGTTTTCGTTTATAGTTCATGATCGTAATGCCAGCCGCTCACTCGTTCTTTGAGCACGGTTTTCATGGTCGAACCGCGTTGCCAGACACCGATGCCATAGCGTTCAGTGAGTTTATCGAGCGACGTGAGCGTGCGCTGCAGGCGTTCGTCTTTGTGAAAAATGGCTTGAGGCATCGGACATGCAAGAAGTCCGCTGGAAGAAATTCCAAGAAGTCTAATACCTTTTTCAAGGTTGATTTCGCGTCTTAGCATCGCCCAGGCTGCTTTAAAGATTTCAAGACCGTCAGTGAATGGCTCATTAAAACGTTTACTGGTGCCAATGCTCGTGAAATCTCCGTAGCGAGCATAGGTAGAGATATGTGTCGCGACAAAACCTTGTTTACGCATACGAATAGCAACCCGATCGCAAAGCGTAAGAAGATTGTTACGAATATCGTTTTCGGTAAGAAGATTATTGGGGAAGGTATATGAGTGGCCAATTGATTTTGGTGGAGTTTCGTCGCCCTGTACGTTATCGTCATCTATACCTCTGGCTGCGTAATAAAGAAAAGTACCGTAGCTTGGTTTAAAGTGTTCAGTAAGGAAGTGTAGTGTTAGGCGGCGTAGGGTTGCGACTGAAGTAATCCCAAGGTTTTCTAGGCGTTTTGCAATACGAGGTCCTATGCCGCAAAAATCTTGAAGAGGGCGGGACAAAACGAACGATGCTATTTTATCTGGCGGAAGACAGGTAAGTCCGTTAGGTTTTACAGATTCTGAAGCGAGTTTGGCCATGAGTTTATTAGGTGCAATACCAATTGAGACTGTGCATGCCTGACCGCATTCGCGACGAATATCGTCCCGAATTCGTTGAGCAAGTATGATTGCACCCATCCAATCCCCGGCCGCTATTGTGGCGTCTACAAAGGCTTCGTCCGCGCTAAATAACTCCACCTTGTCGCCATAACGGCGCAAGATGTTGACGAAGCGATTAGTTATTTCACTGTATTTTTGCGGGTCACCGGGTATGACGATGAGATCGGGACAAATTTTTAGTGCTTCCCAGGTGGCCATGGCGGTTTTTACGCCCATGTTCTTAGCTTCGCGCGAAGCTGTAGTAATAATTGACCGACGAAAGCGGATGTCGTTAACGGCGATGCGTTCAGCGCTGGTGTGAGCTTTGGCGATGTCGATCGACTCTTTGCCCTTGCCGGCTACGGCAATAGCCTTTCCACGTAAAAATGGATTAGCTTGTTGTTCGACTGAAGCAAAAAACGAGTTGAAATCAAGATGAAGAATGATACGCGACATAGGCGCATGGACTATCGTGATCCTGAGAAGAACGCCAGGGCTTTCGTAGCTGTATCTTGTCGGCGTACGCGTATACGAAGCAGTCGGCTGCCACGCTTGCGATCGGCGAAAAAAATATCGGCATGTGCAAACATGAAGCGGCCGTCTTTGCGTTGAACTCGGCTCATAGTCCTCCTTTTAAAATAATTTATTCTGAATACACCTCAACCAATCTCCATTCAAGCGTTTCGGTATCGAGCCGTAGTTTCATGAAATTTGTATCGTCGGAGACTGAGAAGTAGAAAATACGTTTAGCGCCTTCGCGAATACCGTGAACAAGATTTACTCTCTCCATTTTATACGCTCGTCCTCCCCAGTGAACTAGGGTTGGACGTACCCGTCGTTCACAAAAATTTACAGTTACGTCAACGGGATCGTTGAGGATTTCATGCATACTACGTGACGTGAAATGAGTGAAGTGCGCTGCGTAGATGCTGCCTTAGACGTCGGCGACTGAGCTGAAGGCGAATTGATTTATGGAATAGTCTCAATTTACGATCACGAAGTGAAGTGCAATAACCAACCGTCACGTCGTAGTGACGGAGTGCGATGGTGCTCATATTGTGTAGGTTAAGGTGTTGAAAATTTACGCATCACGGCTCTTACGATGCCCTGGATGTTGATATCGCCTTTAATAATTATGGGTTTCATGGTGCTGTTTGCTGGTTGAAGGCGTATAAAATCTTTTTCTCTGTAAAAACGTTTGAGTGTGGCGTAGGCGTTATCTAGAAGTGCTACGACGATGTCGCCGTTGCGTGGCGATGGATTACGTTCGACGATGACGTAATCGCCATCGAAGATGCCGTCTTCGATCATGGACCTGCCTTTTACTTTAAGGATGTATGAATTTGAAGGATCCATGACAAAATCGGCTGGTATAGCCATAGCTTCGCGCTCTTCGACGGCCTCGATTGGTTCGCCGGCAGTGATTAGCCCAGCGAGAGGCAGCATGATGGCGAGCGGTGACATTGGTTCAGCTTCTACGACTTCGATTGATCGAGCAGCGCCATGTTCGCCTGTATTTATGATGCCTTTTTCGCATAGTGCCTTGATGTGTTGATGTACCGTGGCCGGTGATGACAGGCCAAGATTCTCAGCGATTTCGCGATACGAGGGCGTATAACCATGACGTGTAATGAACGCCTCAATGCAGTTCAGTACTTCGCGTTGCTTTTTTGTAAGTGGTGGAAGAAGGCTCATAAGCTGTTCGTCTTATGTTCGTATTTTGTTCCGAACGAAAACCGAACGCAAGAGCAGGATGTGGATAACGTTAATTCCTCAGTCGTGATAATGTTTTGCCGACTATGCTCAAGGTTGTTGAAGCGCCTCTTGCGGGGCATCCCGATAAAATTTGCGATCAAATTGTCGAATCAATTGTCGACGAGTATTTGCGTCGTGACCCTTTGTCACGCATGGATATTCAGGCGCTTGGTTCGCACGGCATGATTATGCTCGGCGGGATCATTGATTCACGAGCTGATTTTGACGCTGGAGACATGGCGCGTCGTGTGTATGAAAAAACCGGTTACGATGATGCGGTTGAATTGTTTGTTAATTTAGAGCGCCCTAATGAAGAAGAAGGTCGAGTAATCGTACGCGGTGGCGCTCAAGGAACGGCGATTGTTCACGGTTACGCTACGCGCGAAACGCGTGAAATGTTGCCGCGCGCTGTTGTCTTCGCAAATTTGCTAGCGCAACGCATCGATGATTTGCGCCGATCGGACACACGATTTTCTTGGCTCAAGCCAGACGGGAAGTTGCAGCTAGCAACTGAAGGTGATCGTGTTGTAGCGGTAACAGCCATTGTGCAACATGATAACTTGATCGAATTACCGCACTTACAGGCTCATATTCTTGAACACGCCATTATTCCGGTTATTGGCGATATTGAGCACGTTAAAATTCTGGTAAATCCTGCCGGGTCTTTTATGCACGGCGGTTTTGGAGCGAACGCGGGTGTTAGTGGACGTAAAGTTTTGGCTGATACGTATGGTGGTCTTTTACCGCACGGCGGTGTCGCTCTGGCTGGTAAAGATCCGCTCAAGCCAGGTCGCGCCGGTACGCTAATGGCACGTTATGTTGCTAAGCAGTTAGTAAGCGAAGGTGTGGCAAACAATATTTTTGTGACGGTTGTGTACTCGCTTGGCATGGCTGAGCCGCTGCTTTTGTCAGTTCGTTCTGGACAGGGTGATGATCTATCCACATTAGTAGCCGAGCGTTTTGATTTTAGACCTGAGGCTATTGTAGAGCGCTTGAACCTGCGTCGTCCGTTGTATGGTTTATGCGCGACGTACGGCATGTTTGGACGTGAGGGTTTACCTTGGGAAGAGGTAACGCGTTGACGAGAGTTGATGATGATGCTATTGTACGGAGCGGTAAATTTGCTTCGTCAAACCCCGTTCTAGCGACTACATGCGCCCTGGTAAGGCAACAGTTTTCGGCTGTTCAGTGGAGCTGTTCTGAGCCTACGGGCTCTGGTTTCCTTCTTGCACGGGGGGAAATTTGAACGCTTCTAGCATGCGTCGCACAAGCGTGGCTTAGGCCTCGCGGCCCGTCCCTCCGAAGGGGACGGGCCTTTTCTATGGGTCTGTTATACTTCTGGCATGAGACAAGCTATTTACACCTCTATCATCGCGCTTTTTGTGGCTCTGTTCACCCTAGGGGCTATCTTTTTGCCCGAGCCTGAAGAGCAAGTTTTAATTAGCAGCGATGGGCGCGTAACCTTGTCTGGATTGAGTCGTCAATCGCAAGAATTTACGCTTGACGTGGCACAGACGACTTACGCTTTACCGCTCTTAGGCCCAGCTTATGACATTGGTCCAGCAGGTGTCGTAGTTGATCGGCCGTTTACTCTTGTGTTTGCTAGCAGCGAAAGTGGCGCGGCTACAGATAAGCTGTCAATTTTGTATTATCAGGAAGAGCTGGAATTTTGGTCACCTGTGCCCGATTTTTCACAGCTTAATAAAGACTCGTTATATGTAGCCACAGCCTCGACTGGTCGTTATGCGCTCGCTTTGGAGCAGCGAATTGACCCTCCGAATTTTTTGACGGCCTACGATGCGCTGCTTGCCATGGCTCCGGCTACGACTACGGGATTCGCTACCCACGTTGGTTATCGGCTAAATAATGGACCGGTGATTGAATTGCCGTCACTCGAACAGCGCGGAGGTTGCGGCGGTTTGTTTGCTGAAGGAGATGAGCGGCTTATATCGGAGATTACTCGTCAGGCCAATATACTTATTGATGACGTAGCCAGTGACGTAACCTTTGTTTTTAGGAGTGTTTGGAGTACGACAATTAATGCCGGCTGTTCATCTTCGGCTCCGCTTCAGTCACTTGCGGGTGCGTGATATAATCAAGTCAAACGCTGTTAGTATGTCAAAGAGGAATATGCCAAAAGCTTCTGTTAAAAAATCAGTCAGCAGTGCGCGTAAACACGCGAGCGACATTCATGTCGTACCCGTGACAATGCCCAAGACTTCAGGTAACGTCTGCCAGAGCTGTCATGCCCTGCCGATTGGCAGTATTGAGCTCGTTTCACTTTTGTTGGTGCTGGTATTTTCGTTGACGGCCGTATTATTTACTTCCGTCTACGCACTTCAGGCGCAACAAGCTAAGGTGGCGGAGCTACAGGCGCAGCTTAGATAATTTTCATTTTTTATGTCCTACGTGGCTCGTTGGCTTTTTGTTTTTGCAATGATCGTAACGCTTGGCGCTGGTTGTGTTTCGCCCGGCGAAAATACGGCCTCGCAAACCGAGACGTCGAACAATGTCACTTCGACACCCTCTGCTATGCAACAGACTTGGACGTACCAAGGCGCGCTTCCGCCTGAGCGCATCACTAACAAACAGGCGCGTATTTCAACTAACAAGGGCGACATCGTGATTACGTTCTATCCAGATACGGCTCCGCTGGCCGTCTCAAATTTCATTTACCTTGCTGAGGGCGGTTATTACGACGGTGTCATTTTCCATCGTGTTATTGAAAACTTCATGATCCAGGGTGGCGATCCGACCGGTACTGGTCGCGGTGGTCCGGGTTATCAGTTTAATGACGAATTGGCCGACGATCACACGTACACGCGAGGCACGGTCGCTATGGCGAATGCCGGGTCAAATACGAACGGCAGCCAGTTCTTCGTCATGCATGCCAACTATCCTTTGCCACATCAGTACACGATTTTTGGCTACGTCATTGAGGGTTTGGACGTTGTTGATGCAGTCGCAGCTGTCGAAACAGGCGCTGGCGATCGTCCACTTGAAAACATTGTCATGAATAAGGTGACTATTGAAGATTTGGCGAAATAGAAATGTGAACAGTTAAGAAGGGACGGGCTGGCCGGGCGACCGGTGGCCTGTCCTTTTTTCGTCCAAATCGTATGTAAAGTTTACCTTACATCCCAAACACGAAATCATTGGGTTTTTTGATGTTAAAATGTAAAGTAAACTTTACATAGGAATTGACGCTGAAACGACACAACCCACCCAATACGCCTTCTCATTCTTTCAATGCTTCACTATGGTCCGTCCCATTTCCCGTCTCTTCATGCTCCGTCTTTCCGAGCGTCTCTCTCAGCAAGATCTTGCTGCAAAACTGGGAGTTTCCCGGCAGACCGTTCATGCTATCGAACAGGGCAAGACAGACCCTTCACTTTCTCTCGCTTATAAGTGCGCCCGCTTCTTTGGTCTAACTATAGAAGAATTATTTCCCTATAAAGACTAATTAATAGGTTTCGGATATACTCGATCACATGCATAAGATGATTACCGAGAAAAGCTTTTATCGTTACCTCAAGTGTCCATCATGGATTGCACATGAGGCTAAAGAAGCGCAGGCCGAAGACGCGCTGCGTTCGCGTATCCAAGCCGACGGACTCTTGCCTGAACAGCACCGCAAGCTACTGACTACGCGCAAAAATGTGGTCGAAGTGACTGAGCCAGACCTTGATGACGCGTTCACGAAGACGCTCGAACTCATGAAGTCGGGCGCTGAGTCGATTTATGGCGGCGTGCTCATCCACGGACATTGGGTTGGGCATCCTGATTTGCTTGAGCGAGTTCAAGGCAAATCTAATTTTGGTGATTATTATTACGTTGCTTGCGACATCAAACGTTCACGTCACGTGAAAGATGAATATCGCATGCAGGGCTGTTTTTATGCTGAGCTTTTGAAGCTCGTACAAGGTTCAAAACCGCGCCAGGGTTATGTTATGCATCCAGACGGCTCGGTTGAGGCGTACGTTATTGAAGAATTTGAAACCAGGTTTCAGTTAACGCTCGACGGCATTGAGCGCATTTTAGAGGGACTTGAAGAGCCGCATTTTCTCACGTCAGATTGTAAGCAGTCGCCGTGGTTCCATGAATGTAAACGTCAGGCGATCGAGTGTGACGATTTATCGCGTTTGAATCGGGTATGGCGGAGTGAAGCGGATGCTTTACGCGAAGCTGGCATCACAACGGTGACTGGACTGTCTAAAGTGCATCCTGATCTGGCTACAGCCAAAGTTTCCGGCATCACGCAGGATCGTCTAACTTTTCTAATAGAACAGGCTCGCGCGCTGACGGCCGGTAAAGTTATTACGCTTGGCCGTATTGATCTTCCTCTCGAGCGTGATGCACTCGTGATTGATGTAGAAGCCGATCCATTGCGTGATTTACATTATTTATTCGGCGTATTGGACGTACATGGCGAAGAAAAAACTTTTCACAAATTTCTAGCCGAATCCCCAGAACAAGAACAACAAGCGTGGGAAGGCTTCGTTGAATTCATGCGTGGATATCCGGGTGTACCGATTTATCATTATGGATGGTATGAAATTGATGTGTTCCGTCTCATGACGAATCGTTACGGTGCTCCTGAAGGTTTTATGGATGACATTGAATCGCGGAGTATTGATCTGCTAGTAAAATTGCGCGATAGCGTCATTTTTCCGTTGTCGTTTTATTCGCTCAAAGACATCGCGCAGTATCTGGATTTCCGTTGGCGACATGAGGATGCGTCCGGTTTGAATTCAGTCTTGTGGTACGAGGAATGGCTACGTACAGGCAATCGTGAAGTGTTGGACGATATCTTGCGCTACAACGAGGATGACGTTTTGGCGACTTGGCATGTGCGGCAATGGGCTGTTAAGCACGTCGTATGATGGGTTTTCGAGATCCGCTGCGAGAGCGCGCTTATAAACCGTGGCACGGTTACCTGACTGTTGGCGTGCTCGTTATTGCGCTTGTTATGGGTGGCGTGCAAAAGGTTCGTACATGGCTGTCAGCTGACGACGTCCCGACGGCTGACGTACCCGAGGTGACTTATGAGGACGTCAAAGAGACGCCCGTGCCCGAGCCACAAGATCAGCCGGAGCCTGAACCGATAGTTGAACCACAGGACGAGCCTGAACCTGCGCCTGAAGTACGTACCCAGTTTAACTTAGCATTGCCTTGGCTTTCTCAAGCGCCTTTCGGCGTCTGGGATGCTATGCACGAGGAAACGTGCGAAGAGGCGTCAATCGCCATGGTTGTACGCTATTTCGAGGGGGAGACGGGCGATGTTGATCCGACTGAAGGGGATGCTGAGTTGTTCAATCTAGTAGTTTATGAAGAGGCTCGAGGGTATGGAGTGAGTATGACGGCGTTTGATGTGGCTGATGTTATTCAGGGTTATTATCCGGGGTATCTTGCTGAAGTCGTAGAGAATCCAAGTGTGGCCGAGCTTAAAGCGTATCTTGATGCTGGAACGCCGGTTATTGTGCCAGCAGCCGGTCGTGAACTTGGCAATCCGTTCTTTTCAGGCGAAGGCCCCGTCTATCACATGCTAGTGCTGCGCGGTTATACTGAGAACACGTTCATCACGAACGATCCGGGCACGCGTCATGGGAAAAACTATTCGTACGATATCGACACGTTCATGGAAGCGATTGGTGACTGGGAAGGGCATAATCCAGCGAGCGGTGCGAAGCGAGCGATTGTCATTATGCCGACGCAATAGAAAAGAACGGCAGCCTTGATGGCCGCCGTTCTTTGTTATTCATCGTCATTTTGGTCTTCGTCGTTCGAGTCGTCGCTATCGCCTGATTCATCTTCGGAGTCGGTGTCATCGTTACTTTCTTCGATATCATCCATCGATGAATCGTCTTCGTCGTCCTCGGACTCGTCTTCATCTTCACTCTCGTCTTCGTCTTCCACGCCGTCCTCATCTTCGTCAAGATCACTGATGTATTTACCGCGGGCGTGCATCGCTTCGTGCTTGGCTTCGTTGGCGTGATCCTCCGCTAATACATAATCGTCTGATGCGAATGAGCTTTCTGCATTTGCAAGATAGTGCTGAGCGAGCGCGATTGATTCCTGTGCCGCTGTGACGTCGCGACCTTCCTCGTCTGCTTCACTTATGTTGTCTTGAGCGCGCTCGAGCTCCTCTGTTGCGTCATGGATCGCGTCTTGCGCGTCTTCCTTTTGGTCGTTTTCGTCTTCAATCTCATCAATATCATCAACCTCAATTTCGTCTTCTTCATGAACGTCGATGGCGCTCAGTTTTTCCAGTACTTCGGCGAGTATTTCTCGTGCCCGTTCGGCGTCTACATGGATAAGCGCGAGCGCAACGCCGGTCATTTGCTCGATTTCATCGAGGTCGCGGGCGTGCTCGGTGAGTACTTCTTCTTGGTCTGGCTCGAGAATGACGTCGATTTCTTCAGCTTCACCTTCATCATTTACGCGGAAGATGTCGTCTTCGTGGGTAAGAATCATACCTTCGGGCAGTTCACTGTCTTCAAGTTCTGTGCCTTGCGTGAAGCTTGGCCAGAATCCTTCGGGAACGTCGTCAACTCGTTTTGCCCAATCGTCGCCAAAAAGTTCGCGCGCCTGCTCTTCGCTAGCAATGGCACGAAGAACACCGTCCGGTTCAACGGCAAAGACCGTTGGGACGCTTGGAATCTTTACGAGACGGGTGCCGGCTTGATACACCGCTGTACCGCCGATAGGTAACGCGGCGAGGTTATCGCACGAGATGGTGACGACATCATGAAAGTCCGGGAACCAACTGAAATACATGTTCTCGTTCGGGAACACATATCGCTTGCCGTCATCGGCGAGATAATATACTGCACTAAAATTCTCGCACTTAATGAGATCGCCAGCGGTTGCCGCTTGGACGAAGCTTGGAAGGGCTGAGCCGAATGCGAGTACGGCCGCCGCAAGCATGGGGATGATACGCATACCGGATGAGTATACGATATTTTGGTCGTTATGTTACACTCCGGCTATGGTAATTTCTGCGATTATCTCTGTTTCCGATTTTCTTTCCCTTATCAACCACGCGCTCCGGACTATTCCAACTGATGGAATGGCGATTGAAGGCGAGGTTGTTGATTTTAAGGTGTCACAGGGGAAGTGGGTGACGTTTGACTTGAAGGATGAAAAAGTCGATGCCAAGATCGGTTGTTTCATGACGACGTTTCAGCTTATGGTGCCGCTTGCCTCGGGCATGCGCGTGCATGTGAAGGGCTATCCGAAAGTGGCTGAGAAGTGGGGTAAGCTGTCGTTTAACGTGCAGTCCGTCGAGTTGGTCGGCGAGGGCGCGTATGCAAAAGCGTATGCCGCGCTCAAAGAAAAGCTGCGCCTTGAGGGACTGTTTGATGCAGGCCGTAAGCGACAAATTCCGCGTATTCCTGAGCGCATTGGACTCATTACTTCAAGCGAGGCTGCGGCGTACGGAGATTTTTTGCGTATTTTGCAGAATCGTTTTGGAGGAGTGACGGTGCTGCATGTGCCGGTGCACGTGCAAGGTCAATTTGCGGTTGCTGAGATTTTGGGTGCATTTGCGCAGTTTAATGCGCTGCCGGTTGGCGAACGTCCCGAGGTGCTTGTGCTCACGCGTGGCGGCGGTGCGCTTGAAGATTTGCATGCGTTTAACGACGAACAGGTGGCTCGAGCCGTGTTTAGTTCGGCGATTCCGGTCGTTGTGGGCGTTGGCCATGAACGTGACGAGTCGTTGTGCGATTTTGTTGCGGATGTGCGTGCATCCACGCCGAGTAATGCCGCCGAGCTCGTAGTTCCGGATAGACGAGATATTGACCGATCGGTCATGTACGCCTATGAACGTATGGCAGGGCGTCTGCAGTACGAAATGGGACGACGTCAGGCCGGGATTGATCGCTCGATTGCGGTACTTGATCGTTCAATATCACGCATCTCGCAAGATATCGCCGTGCTCCTCAATCGCTTCTCGCACAGCTTTGAGCGCTTCCGTCTCATGCTGGTTCAAACTATTGATCACGTGGCACGTCGGCAAACGCTGCTCGAGGAGGCTACCTTGCGCCTAGTCGCGACAGCCAAGCGTCGAGCTGGAGAACTTGAACGTGTTCTTTCGAGTCTTGACCCGATGCGCGTTTTGAGCCGAGGATACGCCATAGTCCGAGTTGGCGGTCGTATCATAAAACGTGCGTTCGACGTTACGCCAAGGGTGGTACTCTCTATCCAGTTGGCTGATGGTACGGTGGAAGCTGAATGTATGTCTCGTGCTCAACAAGAAAAACTTCTTTGATGTATTATGGCTAAGAAAACAAGCTTTGCAGATCAATTTTCCGAACTTGAAGAGATCACTGAGTGGTTTGAAACGGCTGACGTCGACCTGGATGAGGGGCTTAAGAAATTCGAACGTGGGCTTGAGCTCGCCAAGGTGCTGAAACAAAAGCTGGCTGACGTCGAGAACACGGTCGTGACGCTTAAAAAGAAATTCGCCGCGCTTGAAGAAGACGTTTCGGAAGAGGCGCCCGAGCAAGCGACTTCGGAAAATAATTAAGTGAATATATGCGATTACTCTTGCGTTGGCTTATTAACGCGTTGGCACTTCTTGCGCTCAATCAGTTTGTAGCTGGTTTTCACGTTGAGTCGTTTTACGCGGCTGTGATTGCAGCGCTTGTGCTTGGATTGTTGAACGCTGTTGTGCGACCGATTTTGATTGTGCTTACACTTCCGGTGACGATCGTGACCCTTGGTTTGTTCACGTTCGTGATTAACGCTGGACTCATCTGGTTTATGAGCTCGTTTGTGAAAGGCGTTGAGGTGGCTGGTTTCTTGCCGGCACTTGTGGTGGCGATTATTTTGTGGGCCGTGAATACTCTTACGAGCTGGGTGCTTAAAGCTGAATAAGTAAATAAAAAGATGACGCCGCCTCCAGAGCCTGGGGGCGGCGTTTCGGTACGGGTCAACTGACGACGATCCGCACGGGACGTTCGTTGTCGAGGTAGATGGGGCGATCGTCGTCTGGCGTTGGGACGCGGAAGACGTGGCGCATTCTGTCCTCGTCGCTGCCGACGATCATGGCGCACCCACCGGGCGTGAGTTCGTCGTCGATCTGGACGGCAGTTGGCCGTACCAAGAGGAAGAACTCTCCATGCGTGGTGACTCCAAGGGTTTCGACGACCCCCTCGAGGTAGGGGCGGGCGTCGTCCCTTTGGTAGACCCTGCAGGGTCGGCCTAGGAACTCGAGGGCGCGAAGCATCGGATGGTCTAGGCCGGGATCGGCCTTGCGGGCGAGCGCACTCATGAGATCTCCTGTTTCGGGGGGGCTGTTGTGGTCGAAGGATCGAGGTGACTTATCTTAGCCTAAAATAGCTTTTTTGTCCAGAGGCCGTTGCCGGGCTAAAACTCATCTGTTAAGGTGCTAAAACTATGGTTAAACGACTTCTGACAGTTCTCTATATATTCGCCTTGATCGCCGTCGCTGGATTCATCTGGTGGTGGTCGACTTCGGCTGATAATGGGTCTGAATTGCGTACCGAAGAGGTCACGCGTGGTGACGTGGTTAAGACCGTTGACGCGTCAGGTAGCGCCCAGCGCGGCGAAGCTATTAGTTTAGCTTTTGGTTCGGCGGGTATTGTTGAGGCGGTCACTGTGGCGCCGGGCGAACGGGTTGAGGCAGGAACGATTATCGCGAAGTTGGATGACGATACGCTTGAGGCGATTGTAGCCGGGAGTGCGGCTGCAGTTTCGCAGGCGCAGGCAAATGAGCGCATGGTGGTCGACTCGGGTGCGGGCGAAGACGCACGCAAGATTGCTGCCGCGCAAGTGAACCAAGCTCGAGCCGCCCATGAGCAGTCGATCATTGCGTTGCGTAACGCGCGCTTGGTGATGCCGCTTGATGGCGTTATCACCGGAGTGTTTATTCACGAGGGTGAAATGGCTCAGGGAGTTGCCGTGACGTTTGAAACCGAATCTGAGGTTGTCGACGTAACACTCTATATTCCTGAAAATGACATTGCGAGCGTAACAGCTGATCAGGCGGTCGCTTTGAATGTTTCGGCGCTTGACCAGGTGTTTATTACCGATCTGTCGGTTGTGTATCCGGCCGCAACAATGCTTGAAGGCGTGCCGTATTTTGAGGCTCACGCATATGTCGTGCTTGATGATGAGATCGGTTCGGACATGTTGCGCTCGGGCATGACGGTTGATGCACTCATTACCATTGAGGCGCAAACGTCAGTTATTTACGTTTCGCAGCGCGCGATTGTGACGCGCGATGGCAAGACGTACGTGCGCGTGACCGACGAAGCCGCCGAAGATGGCTATGTTGAGCGTGAAGTTGAGCTTGGTCTCCGTGGCGATGACGGTCGAGTTGTTGTGCTCGGCGGCCTTGGCGAAGGCGACACGATCGTGACGCAGGTCATCGAAGACTAATATGTCGCTGCTCGCGACGCACAACTTAGTTAAAACTTACGTGAACGGCGACGTTACTACGCCGGTCTTGTATGACGTTAATGTTGAGGTGAACGAGGGGGAGTTTGTGGCGCTTATGGGTCCGTCCGGAAGCGGTAAGTCGACGCTCATGCACATTCTGGGCTTTCTTGATCGTCCGACGTCGGGAGATTTTCAGTTTGCGGGTGAGAATGTCGCTAGCTTGTCAGACGATGAACGTGCCGTCCGTCGCAGCCGTGATGTTGGTTTTGTTTTTCAGGCCTTTCATTTGTTGCCGCGTCTCACGGCGCTTGAAAATGTCATGCTGCCGTTGGCTTATCAAAATGTGCCAGTGCACGAACGCCGAGCGCGCGCTACAAAAATTCTGACTGATATGGGACTAGGTGATCGTCTTGAGCACTTACCAAATCAGCTTTCAGGCGGACAAAAACAGCGGGTCGCGATCGCGCGTGCTTTGGTGGCTGACCCTAAAGTAATCTTTGCCGACGAACCGACGGGCAACCTTGATTCAGCTTCCAGTGCACAAGTGCTCGGCCTTCTTCATGGGTTACATCGTCATCACGGCAAGACCATTGTAATGGTGACTCACGAACCTGAGGCTGCGGCCTATGCTTCGCGCATCGTCAGGTTGAAAGATGGTCGTATCGTGGCTTAATATGCGTTTTCGAGATCTCTTTATCAGCTCAATCTCATCACTTCGTCGCAATCGTTCACGCTCGGCGTTGACTGTGCTTGGCATTGTTATTGGCATTGCCGCCGTTATCGTCATGCTGTCGATCGGCAAGGGAGCTGAGGGTTATATTTTAGGTCAAGTGGCTGATTTGGGTGCAGATCAGATTTTTATTGAACCCGCGCACGGTGATCAGGCTGGCGGTCCTCCATCTCCATTCGTCGACCAGACGATCATGCTTGAAGATGCCGTCGCGCTACGCAAAAGCGATGCGTTCTCTGTTGTGTCATCCTCGCTTATGACGTCGACCGTGGTGTCGTCAGAAGACGTTGCGACGTTTGCGACCATTTCCGGTGCTGAACAGTATGAGCTAGAGGTATTTCCGGCTGACGTTGAGCATGGCCGTTTCATTGATGGGTCTGACGTACAGGGCACAGCGCGCGTGGCCGTACTTGGCTCGGAATTGGCAGTCAAACTATTTGGTGAAAACGCTGCCGTTGGCGAGTATGTTTCCGTTAAAGATGTACGCCTGCGTGTTGTCGGCGTTATGGAGGAGCAGGGCAGCCAATTTTTCCAGAATCTCGACATGACTGTTTACGTCCCGATTACGACCGTACAAGAGCACATTGTCGGCGCTGATTATGTTAATTACATCGCAGTGCGCGCGATCGGCGACGTTGAATATGCTAAAGAAGAAGTGCGTTGGATTTTGCGCGATGAGCACAATATTGAGAACCTTGAAGATGACGTGACCAAGGATGACTTTATTGTTTCAAGTCAGGCGGATGCCGTAGAAATGATTGGGACGATTGGTAATGTGCTGTCTATTTTGTTGTCATCGATTGCGGCTATTTCGCTCTTGGTTGGTGGTATCGGCATCATGAATATGATGTTGGTCGCGGTGACGGAACGGACGCGCGAAATTGGCTTGCGCAAAGCCATTGGCGCGACACGGCGTGACATTTTGAAGCAATTTC
>CAYSXU010000010.1:17244-17501 GCA_964435095.1 uncultured Gammaproteobacteria bacterium
CTGTGATGTTGACGTTGGTTGGCGGCATTACAGGAGTGATTATTGGTGTAAGTTTTGCCCTCCTTGGTGGATTTATCGCTGGTCAGTTTATTGAAGGCTGGCAAGCTGTTATTCCGCCGTCGGCTATTGTGCTCGCCGTCGTCGTTTCAACAGCAGTCGGTGTAATTTTCGGACTTTATCCGGCACAGCGAGCGGCTAAACTCGATCCGATCGAGGCGCTTAGGTACGAGTAACCCCGCCGTTCGGAAACGGCGGGG
>CAYSXU010000010.1:17511-22728 GCA_964435095.1 uncultured Gammaproteobacteria bacterium
CGCACTGTTCATCTCGCGGTCGATCTCGGTGAAGAGTCCGTTGTCGGCGAACAGCGCGAGAATGAACACGAGAGACTCGTCGAGACCTGTTGCCTTGCGGTAGGCAGCGGTTTGTGCGACGAGCACGCGGTAGTCGGCGCGCCGGATCATGTTCGGATCATCGCCGCTGAGCGACAGCGGTCGCAGGCAGTTGGCTGCCGCTTCGACCAGCTCGACTAACGGGGGAGGCATGGCCGTTTTGGAGGCCTCGATCTCCCGCAGGAGCTGTTCGAAGTGCGGGGTGCAGATGACGTCGGCAGCGGCTGAGAGGGCGGTGACGAGAGACGGTGAAAGGGAACTCATGGACACCTCGGAAAGGTGTCGAGATAGTAGTCGTTTACAGAATTTTGTCAAAAACAACGCCGCTCATGTGAGCGGCGCTAGGTGGGTGTGATCATGAGGATCCTCCGTGAAAGTTGGTTGTGTGTTAGCGGCGGAAGTTCCGCGCGCGGAAACGTGATCGAACGCGGCTCTGAGTTTGTCCGCCTCCCTGCTTTTCTTCGGCGAGAAGAAGATGATGTTCGGCGGCGAGTTGGGCGCGCACCTTGTCGTGGGTTGTTTCGTACTCGTCGAGATCGACTTTCCAGAAGAGATCTTCTGGCAGGAAACTGTTGATGTACTCGAGCTCCGCGACCTCCTCATCGTCGAGGTTCGAACCATAGTCGTAGTCCCAGCTCCAGCTCCAGGTGTAACAACAATCGTACAGGCTATAGCCGGACATCGTCTATTTTCCTTTGGGCGGTTTGGTGTGTCGCCCGCGCAAGTCACTTCATCGAGATGAACTCTGCGGGCCCCCGAAAGTCGATGGACGACTTCGGGGCAGGGCCGTCTCCAGGTGGAGGCGGCGAGAGTGGGTTGTTCAGCGCTTATACTCGGTGCACACGCGCGGCTGCTTCACGCCGTTGATCGCGAGTTCCGTGCATCTGTACCTCCAGGTGACGTGCTCATCGAGGATGGAGCTGCCGCCGGACTGACGCTGGTACTTCGGGAGGTAGTCCGGGGAGTCGCTGTATCCGATGAACATCTTGACTCCGTTGATGAGCGTGTCGTTCTTGACCTCGAGCGATAGGACGTGGCCTTGAACCAGTGGGTCGTTGAAGACCGCGTAACGGAGAGAGCGGAAGTTCAGGGTCAGGCGTTTCACGGGGCCGAAGCCTTGGCTTGGCGTCACGACGAGGCCCAATCCCTCCTCGATCACGACAGCGAAGTAGTTCGTGCCGTACGTGTCGAACCGGACGAGACGCGACGATAGCGCGGGCATGGTGACTTCGATGGAATGGAAGTCGTCATCTGCCGATAGATCCACGTCAACGAAGATGGGATCCAGGCGCTCGATGTCGAACTTGCGGTCGTCGATCGAGACATTCTTGTCCGCGCAGGCGAGAAGCAGTGCGAGAAGCATGGGTTCCTCCGAGTTGGTTGCCCGCGCAATTCACCTCATCGAGATGAACTCTGCGGGTGCCGTCTCCAGGCGGAGGCGGCGAGGGTTGGGCTAGTTTACCGACGAGGGCGGTTGAGCTCCTGCTCGTTTGGCTCGTCGTCGAACATCATGGACGCGAGGGCGCTGACCTTCATCTGCTCCACCTCCGGAACGTCCTTGCGGTGGAACGCGAGGTAGTGGATGCACAGCGAGTTGGTCAGCAGGTTGTCGACGCCGAGCCAGTGCTCCTTGTTGTCGCTGTGCGCACCGCAGTTGCAGACGTGGAAGCCGCGGAAGCTGTAGTCGCTGTCGCGCCGCTTCCGCCAGATGGCGGTCATGTTGCGCGTCAGTTCGTCGATGATGGGGGTGGGAGAAGGCGAGCCGGAAGGCTCGATCATGAGAATGCCGTTGTTTGTGACCATGGGTTCCTCCGAGTTGGTTGCCCGCGCAGTTCACCTCTTTGAGATGAACTCTGCGGGCGGAGCGACGAGTTGTCGCTCCTTGAGACGTTGGATGTGAGACTTCAGCTGCGCTTGTTGACGCGCCAGTAGATGGCGGCCGACAGCGAGCACAGCAGGATCGCCAGGGCCATGCCGCCCAGCATCCTGAGGCTGAGGTCGCGGATGGCGTTCGCGATCGCGTGGACCGCCCAGTCCGTGATGAGAGCGCTCACACCGGCGCAGGACGCAGCGAGCATCACGCCGAGCGCGATGACGAGCGCGGCGGTGATGGAGACCTTAAGGTCTCTGCGCACGGAGATGCGCTCGGTTCTCGGGCCGTCGAACTCGCGCGTCCGGAGCTCGATGTTGTCGAACGAACGGAGCGCCTGAACTGTGAGTTCGAACGCGACAAGGCCGAAGAAGATGCCGCCACAGATGGCGAGGACGTAGTGCATGAAGCCTCCGAAGTGTGGGTCCGCATTGTGGACAACTTACCCGCCCCTTAGGGGCGAATGAGTTATTCACACTGCGGGCCCCCGAAAGTCGATGGACGACTTCGGGGCAGGGCCGTCTCCAGGTGGAGGCAGACGGTCAGGAAGGGGCGTTGAGCGCGTCGAAGAGTTCGGCGTACTCGGTGATGTTGTGGCGCAGGATGTCGTCGACGTCGAATGGAATGCTTTGCCAGATGTTCGCTCGACGGCACTCGAGGAGTGCGACGATGATCTGCCTCAAGGTGGCCTCGTTCGGTCGAGCCACGTATGCGCCGACTCTCTTGAGGACGATGACGTGCAGACGCGGTTCGCTTTTCTCGAGGCTCGGCATGAGCGCCTGCATCTCGGAGAAGTAGTCGACCTTATCCCTTTTCATGAAGTAGCGGCGGAGCGCGCTCACTGCTAAATCGATCTCGGACGTATCGTACATCGAATTTCTCCAGAAAATGCCCGCGCAGTTCACCTCTTTGAGATGAACTCTGCGGGCGCGGCGAAGTATCGCCGCACGATGTGCCGGTATGATGCCCCGGACACGGGCTAACGTTTGAACAAGGAACACATCAGCATTTCCTTTGTGGCGGCATCGCGGCCACTCAGGGAGTTTTTGTCGTTGACGATCTTGTGCGCGGAGTATGTTCGAGTTGACTCCGGCGATCGTCGGGCTTTTTGTTGGGGATTCGCCGAGTACGAAGCCTCGGACGCGGGCTAGATCTCGCAGAACATTGGTAGCCTCCATGCGAATAGCAACGTGCTATTCGCGGTGTTCATTTGGGTGGTAGTCGCGTCGAAGGGCGTGAGGTGCGGGCATGGCGGCTGCCTTCCCGGGTCTCGTGACGCGAACGTTTCTTTGACCGCCCTCGAAGATCACGATAGGAGAAATCATGACCTTTGAGGGCCGGCGGACGTGTTCCGCTCTCGCAAACGACGAGTTGCCTCATCGTCTCTGAGAGCGGGGCAGCGACACGATGTCGCCGCCCCTACGAACGTTGTTGACTGTCCTACGCGACGAGCAGCGACTGCTCGGCGAGGAGGTGACGGCGCAGGCGCCGGAGCTCGTTCTCCTCGAACTCGACCGGCTCGCCCTCGTCGTCGACGCTGAACTCGGTCTCGCCGGTGAAGGCGTCCGAGAGGATCAGGTCGCGGCCGACCGTGTTCCACGGCAGGATGATCGCGTCGCCATCGACGCAGGGGTCGGTGGGGCGGACGCGGCTCTTGTTGCCGCGGGTCGGGTTGGCGGGGCAGGCCAGGCCGTCCCCGAGCTCGACCTTGATGTGCGCGGTGCCGTAGTTGGCGTCGCGGGAGGTCTTGCGGGCGGGGAAGCGGACGTGATGGCGGGTGGCCATGTGCGTGTCTCCAGTCTGGTAGGTTTGAAAGGCGTCGGGACCGAAGTCCCGCGAAAAAATCGTCAAAAGTCGATGATTTCTTCGCGATACTCCTGGCAGTCGTAGTCCATCAATAACGTATTAGTATAGCACTTTTTGGCACTTTTGTCAATGTGAATCTTGATTGTTTTTAGCGGATATAAGCCAATTTAGCTCATTTATTAAATAAGTGATCTTAGCGTAATTAGCCCACTGACACTCAGTCTCAGTTATCCACTTTTGAACACTCGTTGGCTAAAGCTAGCGGGTATTTATGTAGGGTGTGGACAACTGAGACTCAGTGTCAGGCGAATACTAGACGAGACGTTAATAAACTAAAAGCCCGTCTCGAACCCCGATGGGGAACGAAACGGGCAAGTGAACTGATCTACGACTTGTTGAGTGAATCCAGTTCGCTCCCGATGTAATTGCGGATCGCGGCCGCACTCCGGAACAGATCAGCACCCTGAATCACCAGTCGTTGAGCTTCGTCGCATCGACGTACGATCTCGGCGGTGAGCTCGGGCTTCAGCTCGGAGATGCAGTACCAGCGGTCGAACGGTTCGGCGATGCCGAGCTCGGCTTGCGTGACGTGTACGAAGTACGACCTGAGGTTGACCGTGTCGGTACCGTAGTTCGCGTACGGCGGCGTCAGCACGATCTCCGTCATCTTGTCGACTCGTTCGACAAGCTTGCCGCTCCACGTGCCGGTCCATCCGCGTTCCTTGAGGGCGTACTTCACCATCTCGTGTACTCGGTCGGTCGCGCTGCCTGCCGGCAGGCTGAGCACGAGGTCGTCTTGGCGCACGTGCTCGAAGTGCTTGAGCGTTGAGACGATCGACGGCGCGCTGTCGCCCTCCTCGAAGCCTGCCTTCAGCCTGCGCTCCTGCAGCCATTCGATGCCCTGTTTGAAGGCGAACAGCGGCCAGCTGGCGACCACCGGACCGAGGTCTCCTGCGGCAAATGCCGGGAGATCCTTAAGCGGCAGGTCGGAGTGGAGGAGTGAATTCGTGGCGACCCCGAGGTCGGCCAGTGCCTCGCGGCGCTTGTCGGAGCCTTCGATGTGCGACGTGCGCTCGACGTGCGCCGTGAGCGCGTTCCAGACGCGGTTGATGAGCTCGCGATTCGCGGGCGTCATGTCGTTCCTGGGGTTGATGTAGCGTTTCACGCGTGTCTCCTTGTCTATGTTGTGGCCTGAGGTTGTCTGTCAGGAACTGGGGAGATTAGCCCCTTTTCCTCTTGACGTCAACCTTTTACTTTGGTACTTTGCTGCCACCAAGAGATCCGCAGACAGTAGGTTGGTTGCTTACAGCGGCCATAAGTCCTACCGAGAATCTCAATCCCTAACGTAGCTCCGCAGGAGCGAAGTGGGATCATGTCTGCGGCCCCTGTTGGGCCGTTTATTCATTTTCAAAGGTCGGTATGGCAAAAACTCGCGAACAAAAGCGAGATATCGTGGTGAAAAT
>CAYSXU010000011.1:0-21889 GCA_964435095.1 uncultured Gammaproteobacteria bacterium
CTTCCTGGTGGGTGTGGATGGACTCGAACCATCGGCCTCAGTCTTATCAGGACTGCGCTCTAACCACCTGAGCTACACACCCAGAATACCTGAAAATGAAGTGCCCATATAGTACGTTTTATGGACGCGACCGTCAAGCAAAGCCACTTTGGCCTTACACCATATTGCATGTTCGATGCTATACTTCGTTTGACTATGCGCCGATATTTTATTGTTCTGTTTGCTTTGGGACTATTACTTCCCATAGCTAGACCAGTTCGTGCGGCCGATGCTTACGCGAATAGCATTTTTGGCTCATCGACAACTAATCTATCCAATACCGAAGTTGCGCTTGGTGCACCTGATGGTTTATCTGTCGGTTTTGAACAATCTGGCATTTATGTTGTTCTTGATATGGGTGAGGGTGAGGAAGGAACTGGGGATCTTATTGTGACGCAGCTTTTGCGCGATGTGGGAGCAATAATTTCTTTTACTTTTTATAATGGAAGCTGGGAGACATTAGCAACTGGCGGTGATTACGCGCCAAATGGTTCAACTTGGACTATTGTGTATAACGGAAGTACGCCATATCGATATATACGTATCGAATCTTATAGTTCACATCCGTGGAGTCTTGATGCAGTAACAGCCTCAAGTTATGTTGGTGAAACTGTGGTGGTTGACGATGAGCCAGTTGATGAAGAGCCGGTTGAAGAAGAGGCTGTAGATTCCGTGCCTGACTTCGGGGATCTTATTAAATCCGATGAATTTTCCGCGGTCTATCTTCTTGGGTCAGATGGCAGGCGCCATGCATTTCCAAATGAGACTGTATTCTTGTCCTGGGGCTATTCGTTTGACGACGTCGTGACGCTTTCCGTGGAAGACCTAGCAAGCTATACGCTTGGCCGTAACGTAACAATCAAGCCGGCAACGTACCTGGTAAAGCTACAAACAAACCCTAAGGTCTACGCGGTCGCGCCAGACGCTACTTTGCGATGGGTAACAGGCGAATCGGTAGCCGCTTCTCTTTACGGGACGGACTGGGCGAACGATGTTCTCGACGTGGCTGATGTTTTTTGGGGGAATTATTCGGTGGGTGAAGATATCGACGAAACCAGTGACGCCGAGGGTTGGGAAGTTCCAGAACATGCATTTTAGATTCAAGAGTCGGTAGTCGTGCCGGTTCTTATCTTTAATCTCAAGTTTGACTCTCAGAGTCAAAACATTGCTTTATTTTTGAAATTTGGCTATCCTTCCCCCGTCGCTTCACCAAAAGTGACGATTTGACTCTCAGAGTCAGGTGATTAACGGGCTGTGGCGCAGTTGGTAGCGCGGCTGGTTTGGGACCAGCAGGTCGCAGGTTCGAGCCCTGTCAGCCCGACCAGAAAAACTCCAGGCAATGTGCCGGGAGTTTTTCTATTGTGCGGTGGGCTAGCGGCTGATTGCTTGATTTGATTCATGAGTATGAAGCTCAGATGGCGCTTTAACATTGACCAAACGTCCATTTTCTGTCATTCTATTTGGTCGAATAGCGTCAGCCAAGTCGCTCTTCGTACTCCTCCAAGGAGGCTTCCGTTGTTTTCTCCCATTCAGTTCGCTGTAGCAGTCGTCTTTTTCGCGATCGCCATCCTCGACCACGTGGGTCGCGATCGTGAGGAGCGAGCGAAGAACAGCTTCAACTTGCTCTCCCTCCTCGCTCTGTTCATGCTCGGTAGCGCCATCTACCTCAAGTGAAGGACAGCTCGCGCGTCCCAAGGCAAGAACAGCCGTCCCTCGGCTGCCTGTCGGCGGGACGCGCTTTTGTTTAAACATAAAAACGGGACCCGTTGAAGGGTGCCCGTTCTGAGGTAAGGGTGATTCACGAGCTGCGTTGCTCCATGATGAGCCGGCGGACGAGGATGTTCAGATCGTCCGAAGTTTCGATCTCGTAACGCGGGGTCACGATGAACGTCTCGATCTCGTCCCAGTCGTCGACGATTCGACGAGTGACCAAAAAGCGACTTGATCGCTTGAAGGTGGCGAGCGGAATCTCTTGCACACCGGCGCGTTCCCCGCGTCCGGCTGCATGGATAACGGTTCGCTCCTTCGTCATAATGCCCACGTGATACGGCTCTGCCGACCCGTCAGTCGCAGAACGGAAGACGAGATCGCCGGCGTGCATATTTTCTACCGGTCGGCCGAATTCGTACTGCTGTTCCACGAAACGGGGGATCCAGATGCCGCGCATCGCGTAGAGATGTCTGACGAGCGTTGAGCAGGTAAACGCATTGGGCGCGTCACTCATGCGAGCTTCGCGCAAGTACGGCTTTCCGACGAGTTCCTTTGCGATCGTCGCGATAGGGAAGTCGACGTGGCCGAACCCGAGGCCAGTGAGGAGCTTGATCAGCTGAAGACGGGTCGGGCGAGGCGGCGGAAGCTGAAGGGTGGGGCGACATAGGACGACACGACGGTCCACGCCCATGAATACGCGGCGCGAGCTGGTGATCATGAAGTCCTCGGTGGGAAGAAGGTGCAGGTGACTAGAGACTTTACGCACATTTTGGAATTTTGGCAAGTGTGTCTCCCGGGGTATAGTGTCGTTCTGTGGTGCATATCCCCTCATTTCTTCAAGAGATTGGTAGTCTTTCTTCGGGTGAAGGTTGGGTGATTGGTTGCGACGAAGTTGGCCGCGGTTGTCTTGCGGGTCCGGTTGTTGCCGCAGCCGTGGTTTTTCGTTGGGATCCAGAGACATTTGTTCGACGAAGCCCATTATTGCGCCAGGTGCGCGACAGTAAAATGCTCTCGGCCAAACAACGTAACGCTGCGCTTACGTTGATTCATGCCGAGGCAGCGTCTTTTGCAGTTGGTGTTGTTGAACCGCATGAAATCGACGCTTTGAATATTCATAACGCGTCGTTGCTTGCGATGCGAAAGGCGATCGATGGTCTTGAAAAGGTATGGACGGAGCAATCGCAGCCGCTCGTGCTGATAGATGGACGTTTTGAGATTCCCAAATTGTCGTTGGCGCAGCGAGCAATTGTAGATGGTGATGCTGATGTGTTTTCCATTGCTGCGGCGTCGATTATCGCAAAAGAGTATCGCGATCATTTTATGCACGAACTGCATAACGTGCTGCCGTTGTACGGATTTGATCGGCATGTTGGTTATGCGACTAAGCAGCATCACGAGGCTATTCTTGAACATGGACTTACGTCGCAGCATCGTCGATCTTTTTGCGGAAAGTATCTGCTTGCTCAAAGCCCGTCTTGCCCATAGGATGAGGCTATTATGGGCGATCTTCGGTCGACGCTTGAGGCTGCCAGTTCAACCGTGCCGCGTTTTTCGGCTGATGTTGGCTTATCTCGAGAGGTTGTTATTGAGATTTCCCGTCAAAAATGCGAACCCGACTGGATGTTACGCAAGCGTCTCGATGCGTTCGAGCGTTTTCAATCGGTAAGTCTGCCGTCATGGGGACCGTCGCTTGCTTCGCTCGACCTTCAGGCCATTACTTACTTTGTTCGACCTGAAGCAAACGAATCGCGCAGCTGGGACGATGTCCCGTCATCTATTCGCACAACGTTTGAGCAGCTAGGTATTCCGGCAGCGGAGCGCACTTCATTAAGCGGCGTTGGCGCGCAGTTTGATTCCGATGTCGTTTATCATAATCTTAAGAAAGAATGGGAAGCGCTTGGCGTGGTGTTTTTAAACATGGACGAGGCGCTACGTCAGCATGAGGACATGGTCCGCGAGTACTTCATGACGCAATGCGTTCCAGTATACGATCACTCGTTTGCTATGCTTCATGCCGCTGTTTGGAGCGGTGGCACGTTTATTTACGTGCCAAAGGGGGTAACGGTTGATATTCCGATGCAAGCGTATTTTCGCATGAATGCGGAGCGTGGAGGGCAGTTTGAGCACACGCTGATTATTGCGGACGAGGGAAGTGAAGTGCACTATATCGAAGGCTGTTCGGCGCCGAAGTATTCAACGCGGGCGCTTCATGCGGGATGTGTTGAGATATTTGTAAAACGCGGAGCTCGAGTGAAATATTCAAGCATTGAGAATTGGAGCAAGAATACGTTTAACCTGAACACGAAACGCGCGCTCGTAGAGGAAGACGGCACGATCGAGTGGTTAAACGGCAACTTGGGCAGTGGGACGACGATGTTGTATCCGATGAGTGTGCTGCGCGGTGCGCGAGCCCGCAGCTCATATCTTGGCGTGGCGTTTGCGGGGGAGGGGCAGGTTCAGGATACGGGCGCTAAGGTGGCGCTTGTTGCACCTGATACATCGGCTGTAATTCGTGCCAAGAGTTTGAGTATGGGCGGTGGCGTATCAACATATCGCGGACTAGTTAAGGTGACGCCTGCCGCCAAGCGTGCGACGGTTAGCGTGCAATGTGACGCTTTGATGCTCGACGGGGTGTCGGTGTCGGAAACAATCCCGGTGATGTCAGTTGAGTCAACCGACGCGTTGGTTAGCCACGAAGCGACTGTCGGGCGAATTAGTGAACGCGAACTCGGTTACCTTATGGGGCGTGGTTTGGCGCCGGACGTCGCGCGCCGTTTGATTGTAGGTGGGTTCCTCGAGCCTATCGTGGCCGATCTGCCGCTTGAGTACGCCGTTGAACTCGAGAAGCTGATTGATCTAGAAATGGAAGGAGCGCTCGCCTAATATGCCGAACCCGAATGCTATCCGTCCGTTATCTGAGACGCCGTTTGTTATCGAGTCGGTTGTAAGTGACGTGCCACAAGGTTTAATTACATTGCGTGAAGGCGAAAGAAAACATATTAGGTTTCAAGCAAAATTTTCTTCGAAGCTAAGCTTCGAACTTGTGATTGAAGTGCCTGAGGGTGCCGAACTTGTATTCGAGGGGGCGTGGGAGCTCGATACGCATGCAGAAGTTTCTCAGCTTATCATTATACGTGGATCCGGTCGCGTGACCGTCCGCCAGACGGCCACGGTCGCGTTAGATGCAACACTTCTTAGGCGATATGTATGTGATCTTTCCGGTGATGCGATGTGCCAGGTGGATGATGATAGCCGTCTTGTTGATGCCCAGTCCCGTATTTATACCGAGGTTCGAAGTGTACTTCGGGACTCGGCACGTTCGACGGTGCGCGGACGCATTGTTATCGGCCGTGAAGCGAGCCGATCCGACGTAAATATGCAGCTGCATCATCTCTTGCTAGGTGAAAAAGCTTTTGCGGCGAGCGTGCCTGAGCTTTTAGTACAGACTGATGACGTGATTTGTCGGCACGGAGCAAGTATTTCACGGCCGGCCGATGCTGCGTTGAGCTATCTTATTGGACGAGGCTTGGCGCCTGAGGTGGCAAGAAATATGCTTGCAGAGGCTTTTTTGTGTCCAGCCCAGCTTTTATGAGAACAGTTTATCTAGATAATGCAGCTACAAGCCAAATGCCCGAACCTGTACTTGCGGCTATGGTGGCGTTTGAGGTTGGTGGACGAGCGAACGTCCATCGCGGTTTGTATCCGTTAGCCGCTCAAGCGAGCACTGCATACGAATCGGCTCGGGCTGAGGTGGCAGGTTTTATTAGCGCTCCAGTGGAATCACTGGTGTTTACAAAGAGTACGACCGAAGGACTCAATCTTGTCGCATGTGGCATTGCTGAGCGTCTTGGGCCAGGCGATGAAGTGCTTGTGACGATCGCTGATCATCATGCGAGCGTTTTGCCGTGGTTGGTGTTATCGCGCGAGCGCGGATTTTCAGTGCGCACGATAGGGCTTGATGCCGATTTTCGACTTGATATGGTTGAAGCTCGTCGGTTGGTCGGTCCACAGACTAAAGTCATCGCGCTTCCGCTTGTTTCCAATGTACTTGGTGCGGTCATGCCAGTCGAAGATATTGTTAAACTCGCCCGTGAAGTAGGTTCATTGGTGATTGTGGACGGTGCGCAGGCGGTTGGTCATCTGCCCGTTAACGTTGCCCAGCTTGGTTGCGACGCCTTCGCGTTCAGTGCCCACAAAATGTACGGCCCAATGGGTATTGGCGCGCTGTTCCTCGGTGAACGTCTCAAATCGATTACGCCTCTGTTGTATGGGGGAGGCATGCTTGAAAGTGTGTCGGAGTTACGTTTGAAAGACGGATCTGAACGTTTCGAAGGCGGCACACCGAACGTAACAGGCGCAATCGGTTTTGCCGCAGCTGTACGATATTTGAATGAGCAAAATATTGATCGCGTACGGATAGTTGAACACCAATTGACGTCAGAATTACTTGGGCAATTATCAAAGATTACTGGAATGCAACTGGTTGGTCCGGCAGGAAGCGAGGCGCGTATCGGGATTGTAAGTTTTACTCTTAACGGCTTGCATCCGCATGACGTGGCGCAGCTTCTTGGAGAACAAGGCGTTTGTGTACGTGCCGGCTATCATTGCGTTGAACCACTCGCGAGAAGTATCTGTCCGCGAGGTAGCATCCGTGTGTCGCTTGGTTTTAAAAATACGCCGGATGATATTGAAGAGTTTATATCTGTTCTTCATATAGTGCAGGATCAACTAGCCTATGTCTGACCTGTATCGAGAATTAATGCTTGATCATGCTCGTCACCCTCGAGGTTTTGGTGATTTGTATAATGCCTCATTCCGCCATAGTGAAACGAATGCAGCCTGTGGCGATCGACTTGACGTGGCTGTTCGTGTAGACGAGGATGGACGAGTTGCGGCCGTGGGCTTTACCGGAAGCGGTTGTGTGGTTTCGATGGCGACCGCGTCGATGCTGACGGAGAGTCTTGTCGGAACTCCTGTCGTTAATCTGCCAGAGCTTGGACTGCCGTACGTCGAAGCGCTGGTTGCGGCTCCAGTGACGATAACGCGAACGCGCTGCGCGCTGCTCGCACTGCGGGCTATTCAACGAGGTTACGTTTTATGGAAAACGGTCTAGCCATCCAATCGCTCACCCTTGCCCGCGACGGCCACGAAATACTTCGTGAGTGTTCGTGGACAGTACGTCCGGGAGAACTGTTGGTAATATCAGGTTCAAATGGAATCGGTAAGAGTACTCTTTTGTTATCTGTCATGGGGCAGCCTGGCTGTGATATCAAAAGCGGTGACATAATGCTTGATGGAGCGTCTATTGTTCAATTACCGGCTTACGAACGGGCTCGTCGCGGACTTTTCCTTATTCATCAAGAGCCGCCAGCTATTCCTGGTATTACTATCGCGGGCGCGATCCGTGCTGAAGTCGAGGCGCTACGCGGCGGTCTTTCTATTCCGGCTGTACAAGCTGAGATTCGCGAAGCCTGTCAAAGGCTGAAGATTGATGAAGCGTTTTCTCGTCGTCCACTCAACGATGGTTTATCAGGTGGTGAAAAGAAGCGCGCTGAACTTTTGCAGATGCTTCTGGCCAAACCACGTTTTGTACTGATTGATGAGCTAGATTCTGGGCTTGATGCTGACATGCTCAAAACATCCATCAAGCTTATAGCCGATTTGCGTGCTGAAGGCGTGGGTTTTGTGGTCGTCTCGCATAATCAGAGTTTCACCGAGGCTCTTTGTGCATCGAATACACTTGGGCTTTAGAAGGCTTTACATACCGCCAGGCTCGAGTTACTCTGGAGTTTCAATGAATTTTATCTATGGACCAACAGATTCGTTCCCAATACCTCATCCCGTCGGTCATTGAAAAAACCACATACGGGGAGCGCTCGTATGATATATACTCTCGTCTTCTTAAGGATCGTATTATCTTTTTGGGGACGGAAATTGATGACGGGGTAGCAAACGCCGTCATTGCTCAGCTACTGTTTCTGGAAAGCCAAGATAAAGAAAAAGACATCAAACTATACATCAATTCACCGGGTGGCTCAGTTACGGCTGGGTTAGCGATTTATGACACCATGCAGTACATCCAGCCGGCGGTTTCAACTATCTGTGTGGGCATGGCGGCCAGTATGGCAGCTGTGCTTTTGGCCTCGGGTACAGCTGGAAAGCGCTTTGTTCTGCCGAATTCTGAGGTGATGATCCATCAGGTTTTGGGTGGTGTTCAGGGGCAGGCTACGGATATTAAAATTCATGCCGATCGCATTTTAGCCCTACGTGAGAGTCTGAATGAGATTCTGTCGCGGCATACGGGACAGGCTAAAGATAAGGTGGCTTTTGACACGGAACGCGACAATTTTATGACGGCAAAGGATGCGGTAAAGTACGGTCTGGTTGACAAAGTCATAAAATAGGGTAATATCACAGCAGAAATGGCAAAAGGGGGCTCTCGAGCTCCCTTGCGCGTTTATAAGAAAACTGCTAAGATTGTTCGTTCCCTGGTGGCTGGTGAACTGCAGTCACGACAAGCATGGGGATGCATATGGCGATTCACTCTGGCTTCGGCTGGACTGACACCGCGGATGCCTCTTCTTGACTGCAGCTCATCGATCGTCAGAAATAGTAAAACACCTCGGTTTCGGCCGGGGTGTTTTGCTTTAGGTTATTGAGTTGTTTCGGTGGTAGTTTCTGTTTCAGTACTAGTCGTTTCCTCGCTCGTTGTCTCTTCGCTCGTCGTTGGCTCTTCAGCGGGCGGTTCTTCGACGGCGATGCCAATCAAGCAGATTTTTGGCAGTGAACGATAGGATGACGGGAAGGCTTCTTCGTATTTGGTACCATCGGCATATTCGACGGTGTAGGTAAAGGTGGTGGTGGCACCTGGGTGAGGAGATTGACACTCTGTTTCACCTTCAGCGAGCGAGGTTGTTTCTTTGTAGACGGTTTCACCGTAGCCGCTCCACGATAGAACCTCAGGCGGTGTGTACGAGCCCACGCGGCCGTCTGACGTACCCCAGAAGGTGAAATTTAGCTGGCTGTTCGTCTCATCAACTTCAGATACCAGGAGTATGTAGTTGCTAGTGTTATTTTTGAATTTGAAATCAGGCGACGGATCATAAATCGTGGCGTCAGTGCCAGGTTTACCATTTGATGGATCGTTATAATAGGAAACCACCAGGCTATGATTCCGTCTCTCGACGACTTCAAGGCCTGAGTTCATAACTCCGCGGAAGGTAGTTGTACCAATTTGGCATAGTCCGCCACCAATCTCTGGTTTGATTTCGTCACCTTTGATAACCAGTTCTGGCAAATAGCCATCTGCGACGGTAAACGGCCGGAGTTGCTCGAGTAATGAGATGGTTTCGTCTGGAGCGATGAGCAGGCCGTTAAGTTTTTCAGCTCCATGTTTAATATTGGCTCGGCGGTTGCTGGGCGAGCCTTTGTATGATGACGAGCCGACGCCAAGGATATCTTTGATGCCAAGATTATTGACATTACCTGTGGTGATTGACGGCTCTTCAACGCGCAGAGTGACTGTAATAGTCGCGTCTGTCTGACCGAGGGCTGTTTCAAAGGCGTCGAAAAATACTTGGTCATCGACCGAACTGCCGTTTTCGCTACCGGCAAATTCGACTACGCGTCCGCCGTCGATTTTAAATCTAGCGTTCTGTGGAGCAATGTCGAGTGCGTCGTGCAATCCTTCTATAAAATCGACCATAGACGCGGCATCAAGCAGAACGCTAAGTTCGCCAGCTGCATCTCGTGCGGGCACGATCCAGGTGGCGACGTCCTGGGCTTTAACGCTCCAAGTCTTATCTTCACCGCCTGAAAGCTTTGCGGCCACCGTGTAGGGCGCAGCCTCGATGACGTCCGTCGCTTCGTCAATTAAGGTTTCAGCTTCAGCGATCGTGATGTCAGGGTCGACCGAGGTGAGTGAGACTGTAAGGGTTTCAAGTTGTAAGTCGGTTGCGTCTTGTTTGAGTTCATCAATTGCAGTCTCCAGGGCAAGATATGAACCTGCCGTGCCGTTTTCAATAGTTACGCTTGGGACATTTCGACTAAACGTAACCGCAAAGTCGGTTGGAACGGCTTCGATTTCGACGTCCGGATAGGTTGTCCTGATTGCTTCGGCTAGACGTACAGAATCCACACTAACAACGGCTGGAATATTCTTACGACCGATAGCTAAGTAATAAAGCGATCCGAGCGCACTTAAGAAGTTGCTATCGCTTCGTCCGACATTAATGGCTTGCTTCGCGGCTGCGGATGGATCGAAGTCAATCAGACTGAAGGCTAGATCTCCGCCGGCTCCAGTGGTTGGGTAGAGTTCAATAGTTTCTAGATCGTTATTAACCTCGACCGTTAGGCCGTTAGCAACCATTTCGTCAAAGGCCGCCTGGAGCTTTTCTGTGGCCGTTGTTTCGTCGAGACCTGACAGTTCGATGCCAGCCACTGAGACATGGCGTAGTACTAGGCCTGTGTATCGACCGTGAACAATGGCTGTTGTTGATACTAGAGCTATGATTAGTAGGACAATGATTCCGATAGGCAAAAGGATGACGCGCCAATTGCGCGTCGGGGGAGTAGGGTTGGTGTTTACTTGATCGGTCATACCTCGTGTTCGCGCCGGACGGGAACGGCTACTTCACCCCGTGCTTTTGGGATAGTAATCATGAGAACGCCATTGCGCAAACTGGCGTCGGCTTCATCTGGTTTGACGCGACAAGGTAAAATGACAGAACGGGAAAAAACACCCCAGAAACACTCCTCGTAATGCACGGTGGCGTTGAGCGGTAAACGATCAATATGACGTTCCCCACGGATGGTAACCATGTCTTCATTGACGTGTATTTGAAGATCATCCTCGTGAACCCCAGCGATAGCTGAGCGGATCATGACGCGATCGGGCGATTCGATTACATCAACCGCAAGCTGCCCCTCATTGGCCTGCCAAGGAAGCTCATCAAGTGCCACGCCATGTTTTTTTGCAAACATACTTGTCTAGTATTCTACGCTATCTTTGGCGTTGAAGTAAGGGATTGTGAGTTGGGGAAAACTAGGGGACAATAGAACCGATATGCAAGAGCCTGTATTTAACGAAACGAGTCCGCAGTGTACTAGCTGCGCAGTTTCGTCTCTACGCAAAACCGAGACGCTTAATTGGTCTCGGATTGGCGGAGCGATCATACTCATAGCTGCCGTCTACTTGGTTGCCAAATGGACGGGAGCGTTGGCTTTTTCACCCAATATACAGAGCAGCACCGGACTCGGCGCGGTTTTTTTGATTGGCCTGTTCGCTGCGGTGTCGTCCTGTACAGCAGCGGTTGGCGGATTGATCGCGGCTTTTTCTTCTCGTTACGCGCTAGAACATCTGAACGCTTCATTCGTCGCCAAGATGACGCCGCATGCTTTATTCAATATCGGACGCTTGATCGGTTTTGCAGGTTTTGGAGCTTTGATCGGATTGCTTGGACAGTCTGTCGCACTTTCAACTCAAATGAACGGTCTAGTGGTACTGACGGTGGCCATGCTCATGATCGGTTTGGGTATTCAGTTGATGGATGTTTTACCTACTTCTTATGCTATTCGACCGCCCAAATGGCTGGCATATCGAATTCAGAGGTTATCGTTAAGTAATAAGCCGTGGGTGCCGGGTATCTTGGGCGCGTTGACCTTTTTCTTACCCTGCGGATTTACCCAGTCAGTTCAGCTTTTCGCCTTAACCACCGGAAGTCCGATTCAAGCCGCGCTAACTTTGTTTGTTTTTGCACTTGGCACAACGCCTGCGCTTTTCGGGATTAGTGCGGCCACCTCGTCACTCAAAGGGCGAAATCTTGGACGGATGACGCGTCTGATTGGAGCTTCGGTTATCGTACTTGGTCTGTCGAACGTACA
The DNA here is from genome assembly GCA_964435095.1 of uncultured Gammaproteobacteria bacterium. Taxonomy (GTDB): domain Bacteria; phylum Patescibacteriota; class Patescibacteriia; order UBA9934; family UBA9934; genus CAIKHN01. Next base: position 11,632 of record CAYSXU010000011.1, read on the forward strand.
AAATGGCGCGACATTACTTGGATTTACTGGGTTGTCGGCTGAGACCGATGACGGATCGCCGTCTACACCGACGCTCGTTGACGGTCGACAGTTGGTTCAGATGGAGATTACTCGCTATGGCTATCAGCCTGAGATAATTGAAGTGCTTGAAGACGTGCCAGTGGAGTGGGAAATTTATGCTGGGGAAGTACTTGGATGTGCGGATACCTTGGTGGTGCCTGAGATGGGCATAACGCAGCGCATTGAAAGCGGTTTCAATAGAATTAAGTTCACACCTAGGCAAGCGGGCACCTATGTTTTTAGTTGTTCGATGGGCATGTATCGCGGCACGCTGATAGTTAAACAGTCTCTATGAAAAAAACTAGTTTTCCGATCAAAGGAATGCACTGCGCCTCTTGTGCAGTCAACATTGAACATGATCTAGCTTCAACTCCGGGTGTGTCACGGGCGAATGTCAACTACGCCACAGCCAGGGCGACGGTTGAATTTAACGAAGCTGAGACGCATGAACACGCCTTGCATCAAGTGGTGAAAGCGGCAGGATACGATGTCGTAATGAGTCACGGCGAACATGATATGTCAGGCGATGTGCATGAGAATCACATGGCTCACGGCCTGGATGTGAAGCTGGCTCGCACAAAAGCGACGGTTGCTTTGGCACTGGCTTTGCCGGTGTTCGTTCTAGCAATGGGTGATTTAGGTCTGCCATGGCTTCAGGCAATCTTGGGGAGTTTGGTAGTCTTGGTGTCTGGCATGGAGTTTCACGTTATGGCTTTCAAGCTGCTCAAGCGAGGGCGGGCCAATATGGACACGCTAATTTCGATGGGTACACTTTCGGCGCTTGTGTTGAGCTGGTTCAATTTTTTTGAAGGCGGTGACCTTTACTTTGAAACTGCCGCCATTATTACGGGCTTTATCTTGCTTGGTCGGTACTTTGAGGCGACAAGCAAAGGTAAGGCGGGGGAGGCGATTGCGAAGCTCATGGAATTGGGCGCAAAATCAGCTCACCGCGTGGTGAATGAGGTGACTGAGGAGGTGCCGATTGATAGTTTAAACGTAGGTGATCGAATTTTGGTGAAGCCGGGAGAAAAGGTTCCGCTTGATGGTGTAGTTGTTGACGGAACGTCGTCGCTTAATGAATCGATGTTAACCGGTGAAAGCATTCCAGTCTTAAAACAGACGGGCGATACGGTTTTTGGTGCGACTATCAATTCGTCTGGAGCGCTGACTGTTGAGGTGACAAAAGAACCTAAGGACACCGTGCTAGCGCAGATCGTCAAACTTGTCGGCGAGGCGCAGGAAAAGAAGGCACCAATTCAAAAACTAGCTGACCAGGTTTCGGGAATCTTTGTTCCTGTGGTTATTGTTATAGCTATTTTGACGTTTGTGCTTACTGCGTCGGGCACTGGCCTACTGTATGAGGCCGCCATTCGAGCTATCGCTGTGCTTGTTATTGCTTGTCCGTGTGCGCTTGGGCTAGCTACGCCGACGGCGATTATGGTCGGAACTGGTCGCGGCGCACGTGAAGGCATACTTATTAAAAGCGGTGAGGCGCTTGAGCGTGCTCGTAATCTCGATATAGTTGTCTTTGATAAGACGGGAACGCTGACTGAGGGCAAGCCAGTGGTGACGGATGTTATAGGCGGCGATAACGTTCTTCGTTATGCTGCGGCACTTGAGGCGTCATCTGAACATCCGTTAGCGCTCGCTGTTCTTAGGAAGGCGAAGGAACTCAGTTCTGATATTCTCAAGGTTGATCAGTTTACATCAGTATCGGGAAAAGGCGTTCGCGGTGTTGTTGAAGGGAAGCGGATTTCACTTGGTAATGCATTCATGATGGCTGACGAGCATATTGAGGTGGTTACAGATGAACTCGATCGTCTACGTGAACAAGGTAAAACCGTCGTGATGGTCGCGCTCGACGGACGGATGATCGGCGTACTTGGTATTGCTGATGTGCCAAAGGCAAATGCTAAAGAAGCCGTAGCTGATCTCAAGCGTATGGGACTCTCGGTGATGATGCTGACGGGTGATCATCGTAAGACCGCCGAGGCGGTGGCTCGAGAGCTTGGCATAACGGAAGTTGAGGCTGAAGTTTTACCAGATCAGAAACTAAACGTGGTGCGTGAACTTCAAAAACAAGGCAAGCGAGTGGCGTTTGTGGGCGACGGCATCAACGATGCTCCCGCGCTTACTCAGGCCGATCTTGGCATCGCCATGGGTACTGGGTCCGATATTGCCATCGAGGCTGGTCACATGGTGTTGGTGGGTGGCGGTCCGGAAAAGGTTGTGGGTGCTCTACGGCTCACGCGGCTGACCTACCGAACCATCAAGCAAAACCTCTTTTGGGCCTTTATTTACAATGTAATTGGCGTGCCGTTAGCCGCATTTGGGTTGCTTAACCCGATTATTGCTTCAGCTGCCATGGCTGGGTCGTCTGTATCAGTTGTCCTCAACGCTTTGCGTATCCGCAGGGGCTAAGGCTTGCCTAAAAGCTGGGATTGTGCTATAGTGTGTGTGCTAAGCATCCGTGACGTGTGTGGGCCTTCTCCGTGACGAACGAGAGATGTGCGAGTGCTACGAACGGAGAAGTAACTTTGCCATTATGGCAGACAACGCACGCGTTTTCGTTGGCGGCATCCCGTATGCTGCTACCGAGGATGAACTCAAGGCGCATTTCAGCGCCGCGGGTACCGTGGTGTCGGTTTTCCTTCCTATTGAGAAGGAAACTGGCCGCAAGCGTGGATTCGGCTTCGTCGAATTCAACACCCCGGACGAGCAGGCAAACGCCGTGAAGATGTTCGACCAAACCGAGTTTGGTGGACGCACGATCAGCGTGAGCGCAGCCCGACCGCGCGATTAATTTCGCAAACAAGAGTCCTTCGCGAAAGCGAGGGATTTTTGTTTGCGAAAAAATTACGATGCTATACTGTCAGTAATATGCCAGCCAAGAAATCAACTATGGATCATCCGTTTTATCACGGCGTGGTCGCGCGATGGTTTTTTCTGATCTTAAGTCTAATAGTCCTTGGACTGTTCTGGAAGGTGATTCAACCATTCGCCATCGTTTTAGCAACCGCCGGAATCGCGGCGATTATTTTGACGCCGCTTGAACGTTGGCTTCGCGATTGGATCGGACATCCCAAGCTGTCGTCACTTATCATCGTCATTCTTACCTTGGCTGCTGTTGTGTTGCCATTGGTCACAGCAGGTCTTCTCATGGTTCAGCAGGCGGTTGAAATTGTGCGCGGAACTGTGGCAAATCCCGATTGGGTCGACGCGCTGCAGGTTGAGCGTTGGCCGTTCTTTGATCTGTTGCCTGGCGTTCTCCAAGAGCAATTACTGGCTATCGATCTTGGCGCCGGTCTTCGCTCAATCGCCGAATGGGCTTTCCAAAATGTTGGCGCACTATTCGCCAGCTCGGCTGACTTTATTTTCAAGACGTTTATTTTCTTTGTGTGTTTATTCTATTTCTTGTTTGAACGTGAAAAGTTAGTAGCTGAGTTTCTACGTTTATCGCCGTTGGCAGACACACTTGATAAGTCGATCGTTAAGCGCATGGTTGGTACGGTTCGTGGAATCGTGTTGGGTTCATTGATTGTTGCAACGGTACAGGGGATTGTAGCGGGCATTGGTTTGACGATCTTTGGTGTGCCAGGTGCGCTTATTTGGGCGGCAGCAGCTATTATTGCGGCTCAGGTTCCGATGCTTGGTACAGCTGTTGTTATGCTGCCAGCTATCATCTATCTATTTGTTATAGGTAACGTTCCGCAAGCTGTTGGATTGTTGATTTGGTCCATGGTGGCTGTTGGCTTGATAGACAATATTTTATCGCCCATCATCGTTGGCGGACGAACGCGCATGAACGCTCTCATGGTGCTGCTTTCCATGCTTGGTGGTATTCAGGCCTTTGGTCCGATTGGCTTAGTGCTTGGCCCAACAATTCTCGCGACGTTTTTGATCGTGCTCGAGCTCTACAAGTCGGGCATTTTGGATCATCAGAAGGTGTAACACGTATGGTTGAAGAATGACGACATCGATCGTTCATGACCGGCCAAGAGATCGCTAAAACCTTCAATAATCAGGAGGTGCTTCGTATGGAGGTGCGGCTTAAAGATATTGAAACGCGTCTTCAGGAGACCCACGATCGATTTGTTACCTCTGATGATTGGGACGAGCTTGAAGAACTTCGAGAAACTTCAACGACGCTTCGAGAAGAAAGCAGAAGGCTTCTGGCGGATATCCGTAATGCGGAGGGTGTGTTGTTGGGTAGCGGGGAGTGGACAATGCTTCATTATTCTGCTATCTTAGAAGGTCGCACATTTGCGGTTGGGAAGTAGTAGAACGACTCCTTGGAGGAAGTGATGGACGAAACACACGCAACTGTTCGAAAGATCGCGGGTCGGCTCGTGTTGGATGACCCAGCTGCCCTAGCGGTCGCTCGGGCGGTGGGTAAGCACAACTGTGAGAATACGCTTCGCCTGAACGCTGATCGTGTCGCTCACTTCATGCGCCGCATCAGTGAGAAAGGCTTGAGTCCCGCTGACGTCGTGATCGTCGTGCTGAACGTTGACGATGCACACGGTGGTCCTCTCGCCGAAGCGCTCATGCCCGGACAGGATTGGCAGCCGTATCGCGATCGGGGAGAAGTCCCTTTCGCTCGTGGTCTGGCGGGTCGTGAGGGTATCGAAAGTGCCATCTCGTTCTTCGACGAGGAGGCTGCGAGAGCGCTACACGGAATGGTCGGTGTCGCGGTGGTGGTGGTCGATCACGGCGTGGCCGCGATCTATCAGGCCTGATCTAGGGTTCGTATGAATTTCGACTCGTGCCCGTGTGAGCTAAGAACGCTCCCTTGAGTGTTCGCGGCTCGGCGGGTTTTTGGTTTGAATCGCTATGCTTAGACAGAAAGGGGGATTGTTGTTAACGTTCTTGTGCCATGATCCGAAAGGACGTGCCACCGCAATCAAGGGAGGAATCATGTCGGTCTTTGCAGACGTAGAAAGCCTCAAGCAGGCTGTTCGCGGTATTCTCAAGAGCGCTCCAGATGCCGGCGTCGCCAAGCGCTGGATGCGTGCGCTGCCGGGGCCTCCGCTCAGTCCGTTGCCGGAAGGTGCGCCAATCCCTCGGGGTATGTACTTCAACATCCTGGGCGATATCACCGTCCGCTTCAACGACGACGGCACTCGTGAGGCCACGTTCCTCATCGCCACGCAGCCCGACGATCCCAACCCGCAGCTCATCAGCGAGCACTGGCCTCTTCCGGGTTTCCTGACGAAGGAGCAAGCCTTGGCGGCACAGCAAATCCTCTTCGGATAAGCTGTCCCCCCCGCAAGCCGATCTGTCACTCTCCTCACCCCGTGCAAGCAACGCCGCCTCTCCCGAGACCGCTGCCTGGCACGGGGTTTGTTGTTTTGTGAACGCAGGAGTCGCATCGTGCAAATCGGCTCATGCCATAGTCCGATATGCTGGACATGATGGCGTTGTTTTAGTATCTTGATTGGTCACGAGGCTTGCCCTGTGATTGCCGGTCTAGTTCGATTGGGGATTCTCACTTTCATCCGGGAGCTCACATGTCCAATGAGATTCTTTGGTTCCTTCTTGCATTCCTGCTGCTTGCCTGTGCCGTGCTGTCCTTCAAGCTGCGGAAGGCGAAGCGGGTGGAGGACGACCTCGCCAATCGAGGGCAGAGGATCCTCGACGAGCTGAACCGGTACCGTCGAACCTATCAGCTCCGCGAGATGGAGGGTCATCTGTACGTCACCGTCGACGGCGGCAAACGCTACTACGAAGTGACGCGCGAACAGGATGGCAGCCTGCAGGTTCTGCTCGGTCCAGATCAGGCTGCGGCCGCCATCTTCCTCCAGGAAGCGATCACTCGGTCGCACATCGAGAACCGTGTGGCACGAGGTCTCGGCTTCTAAGAAGGCGTTTCTCGCAAACATTCCCACCTACACTCGCGCCCGCGCGAGCCAACAGAAACACGCCCGTCGTGTCCTCGCGGTTCGGCGGGTGCATTTCTTTAATCAAGATGCGAATAGCCAAATCGACGCAGCTTGTGTTGACGTTGTCGTTTCGAGCGTCCTCAGGCCTTTGTATACAAAAACTCCCGGCATTGCCGAGAGTTTTTGTTGGTTCCTGCGAACGGATTTGAAGGCCGTTCGACGGCCTGGTGAACCAAAGCCCAGATTTTTGGAACCTCCTCATGGGGGAGCTGAAACAGCTGTATGTCATCGGAATAGAGGCAAGAAAACCCCAATATGTAGGCGGATAGGACTGCCAGTAGGAGGTGGAACATGGACAAATACGGGGTACTCATGTAACTTATTGTGTCGCAAGGCATACGCCCCATGACAGAACCCTACGGCAGGGCAAGCCGACCTCCTTCGTGGAGCTTCCATGTCCCGTTTCCTCCCTCTCATCTCCCTGTTTGGTCTTCTGTTCTGCGGTTCGGCGAAGGCAGAGGAGCTGTTCTCCCCGTCCCGCGTCGGGCTGCTCGTCCACGCAGACCACAAGCTCACCGACAAGACGAAGCTGGCGGCGACCTTCATCCCGTCGGGCAACTTGGCGGCGGGGCTCGCACCCTTCGCCTACCTCGGCGGCAAGCTCACCGTCACCGACTGGCTCGTGGTCGAGCCGTACGCGGGCTGGGCTTTCCCCACAGACGAACCCCTCCTCTCCCTCACCCTCAACCCTCACGGCGACAAGGTGTGGGCGTGGACGGAGACGGACGTCCAGCTCGTGACGGGCGGCGGCTACGTCTTCGTGCAGGCGGAGTACCAGTTCAACGACTGGCTGGCCGCAGGCGTCGAAGGCGAGGGATGGGGCAACTGGAAGGACGGCAGCTCGTGGAGCACAGGGGGAGGCCCGAACGTGCTCCTGCACTACGGGCAGCTCGGTACCGACCTCGCCGTGCAAGTCCGAGACAACGCGGGGCAGGTCAAGCCCCAGTTCGTCATGCGGTTCCACCTGTTCCTGTGAGACGCTACTCGCGCGTTCCGTGCGAGGCAGAGAGTGCGCCAACCCCGTGTTGGCAGCCACCTGCCACACGGGACGCGCTCTTTGTTTTTTTGACGTTGTGCATAAAGTGTACTCGTAGGTACATTTTATGTTATTCTGCTCCTGTATGCTGAATGTTACCGAGGGAGCAGTTCTGAATTTTCATAAAGCCGACGAGCAATACAAGCTCCGTGAGTTTTTGGAGGCGCGACGGTACAGGGTTTCGGACAGCCCGCTTACTTACCGACAAATCAACAACCTCGCCGCCGTCGGCATCCTTTCAACCGCGCAGGAAAAAGAGGGCGAGTGGCGCAAGTTTTCCTTTACGGAAATTGTCTTTTTGGAAGTTGTCTACGAACTGCGGCGCTTCGGCTTCAAAACCGAACAATTGGCTGGACTACGCAAGGTGTTTTTCAAGCCCGCTGAACGTAAGCAACTCCCCAACAGCAAGCTCTTCGAACCTGCGGGCTACGCCTTCATGGCCATTGGCCTTACCCTCCTTGAAGTGCAGATTATTTTGACGGTAAACGCGGAGGGTGCCGTGGAATTCTTTGACCCTGCCTTCTTCGGCCTCATGCAGGGGAAAAATAAGGCGTTCGTGTACATCGACCTCAACCAAGTCGTGAATGGCGTCCTCAAAAAGTTTGGGAGCAAAGTTTCCTTCAATTACACCACGCTCTTTGACCTGTATCTCCAACAAACGAAAGGATTATTGAGCGACAAGGAAGTGGAACTTCTCCACCTTCTGCGCAACGGTGATTACGAAACGGTGGAGGTGGTGCTGCAAGACGGGAAGGTTGAAGTCATTCGAGGCACTACGAGAAAGCGCGGGGACTTCACCGCCGCCGACCTCGTGAAGGTCTTGGAAGCGAAGGATTACCAGACGGTTACGGTCAACAGACAAAACGGCAAAATAACGACCTTCACCGTCGAGGAGACGAAAAAATAACAGGCGCAGCCACGCATGAACGGGAACCACCCGACGTGCGCGGCTGTCATAATAAACAACCTATGTCATTCGGCACCAAGAACCACTTGCACCGAATGTGGCGCACAGCCGCCGCATTTGGATATGGTCGAGCACGAGGTCTTGAAGGCCAAGCTCCGCAAGGAGTTCGACCGTTTGGGTATCGAGGACGAGAGGGCGCGTGACGAAATGACGGCGGAACTCAACCGCCTCGCAGTATTCCTCATCGAAAGCTATGCAACATAACAAACAGCCCGCCATACAAGGCGGAGGCCCAAAAACCGAGGAAGGCAAAGCGGTAACACGTTATAACGCGGCTACGCATGGCATTCTGCGCGACACGCTTACCGACTATGAGAAGGGCGTTGAGCTTGGCGTCCTCGACAATCTGCGAGGTGAAAGTACCGACGGCAGCGCCCTTGAACAGCTCCTCTTGGAACGCATTGCCGTCCACTATGTGAAATTGCGCCGCGTAGCCAAGGCCGAGCGTGAGTTTGTGCAGTCGATGCTCGACCCGCGCATCGTGACGCGCGTACGCACCGACAGCTTGGCGGTCTTTGAGCAGGGGCTCGCAACCTATGAGGATACGGTTGAGAACGAGGGCTACACCCCACAAATGAGTGCCGAAGCCGTCGAGCGCCTGTACAGCGTCTACGCTCGTTATGAAACGAGCATTGAAAACCGCTTCTTCCGTGCCATACGAGAATTGCGCGAACTTCGGACAATGAAGCCGAATGCGTAGGAAGTTCGTTTCGCAAAACGCCATATGGAAAGAACAGCACTCATCTACACGCGCGTAAGCACGACCGAACAGGTCGATAAAGGTGGCAGCTTGGAAACCCAAGAACGCCTCTGTTTGGAATACGCGGTAAATCATGGCTTTACCGTGAACCTCGATGAGCAGCTGTTCCGCGAAGAAGGTGAAAGCGCCAAGACCGCCGACCGCACGAAGCTCAAAGCGATGATGCGGTATGTTGAGAAGCACAAAGGAAAAATTGAGGTCATCCTTGCCTATCGCATCGACCGCATATCGCGTAACGTGGAGGACTACCTTGCCCTCAAAGCATTCTTCAAACGTCACGGCGTACGTCTTCTTTCCATAAGCGAACCAATGGAGGACACGCCGACAGGAAGATTTTTTGAAAATGTCACCGCTTGCGGCGCGCAATGGGACAACGAGATTCGCGCTGAGCGTGCCAGAAACGGCATGGAGGACGCGGTAAAGGCGGGGCGCTTCGTGTGGCGTGCTCCGACGGGCTTCAAAAACGTACTCTTGCGAGACAAGAAAAACATCGCTCCCGAAGAACCCCAAGCGGGGTTTATTGCTCGTGGGTTTCGCATGATTGAGGGCGGATACACGGCCACGGAAGCGCTCACCGTCCTTGACCGTGACGGCTTCCGCCAACGCAACGGCAAGCGCGTGACAATCTCCCTGTGGAGCAAGATACTGCACAACCCGCTGTGCGCTGGACGGATTGCTGCGTTCAGGGCAGTTCACCAAGGGAATTTCGATGCAATCGTGGACGTAGAGCTTTTTGAGCGCGTGCAGGCCATTTTGGACGGCAGGAACGGACGGGCGTCAAAGTACTGCAAGCAGCGCGAGGATTTTCCTCTGCGGGGCTTACTCACCTGCACTTGCGGCCAGCGGCTTACCGCCAGTTGGTCGCGCGGGCGACGTGGCGGCAAGTATCCCTATTACCGCTGCGCCAAGTGCAAAGGCGTGAACCACAAGCGCGACGGAGTGGAGGTTACGTTCAAAGAGCTTCTTGCGAAACGCAGTATGGGAAAGGATTACGCAGCAATGCTGCAAATCGCCATCGAGGAAAACATGAAGGCGGCGTTGGAGGACACGGAGAAGAAACGAAGGGAGGCCGAACGGCGCATCTTGGAACTTGAAGGCGAGCAGGGGCATATCGTGAAGAAGAACATCGCGGGCACATACAATGACGACATGGCCAAACGGCTTACGCAGAAGGCCGAAGAGGAGATACGCGCCATGCGCATTGAGCTTGCGAAGCTCCCCCGCGCGACCGAGCAGACGCAGAATGTTGTTGCTTTTGGTTTACAGGTTATGTGCGACCTTGGAACCGCATGGAATGACTTTTCTTTGCTCCACAAACAGCGGTTCCAAACCTTTCTTTTTCCCGAAGGCGTCCATTTTGCCAACGGAGAATTTGGAACCCCCAAAACTGCGCTCATCTTACAAATAAAAACAACCCTCCACGAGGGAGAGTTGTCTTTGGTGACCCCACGGGGAGTCGAACCCCGGTTACAGGCTTGAAAAGCCCGTGTCCT
>CAYSXU010000012.1:0-12157 GCA_964435095.1 uncultured Gammaproteobacteria bacterium
CGAATGACGTGACCTGTCTGGCGGCGTCGCCGTACGGATAGGTACGCCTCCTTGCTAGACATCCACGCGTCCAAACTGCATCCAAATGCTGAAGTCGCCGATCGCTTCACAATTTCAATGTCAATTGATCAGCGAACGAAGCATGGTAACACAACAGTAAAATACTGTCAAGTGTTTGGTGGCATAGATATGATGAAATAACAAATATTTAGCTAAAATTAAATAAAAAAAGAGGCAATGAACCTCAGGATTATTTGTGATCAGAATTGGCGAATGATTGACAACTAGGTCACGATATGGTAGAGTATTGGGTCGTGTCGATCCCCGATCCTGGGGGTCGTCACGAAGCACCAGCCATGGAGTTCAAAGATGGGAACGATCTAGTTCCCTCCCGAACAAACCAAGGTTGGCCGATAACATCGCGACAAGCGATGCAAACCCCGGAGTAGACGATGTCCTGTTCTGCTTGCTGCATCGGCGGCACATCTTTCGTCATCATCGTCTCCTCTTCGATCAGTGGGGAGAAGTCGGCCGGCAGGGTGGATCGGGAGGTGATCATGGGAGTCGTGTGACGACGTGACGGCGCGACCAACTGGTCGCGCCGTTCGCTGTTTATTTACTTTCGCAACTCTTCCAAGCGAGGTTGAACATGAGGCGCATAGTTTCAGCGAGTGCCGCGCTCTCAACAATGACGACGACGACTTTTCCGATGTAGGTTGCGAGCGCGATGTGATCATCGTAAATGGCGATATTGCCATGAAATGTTCCCCAGGCTTCATCAATTTTTCGAATATTTGTTCCTGTACGCGGGTTTCGTGGATTTCCAGTGATAAGAACACGAATAAGACTATCGTTAACGGTTTGTAATGATTTGCGTGCCGTCAGCAGTGTTTTTTCATCAATGTGAGAATAGACATCATCAGCGTTCGACATTTCAAGCCACTCTTTTGGTTTGACTGTCGCGACGTCGTCAAAATAGGCATACAGCGCTTCTTCGCCTTCAAAGACCTTCACAGTTGGGCGAATGCCGCCTGAGAGCAATCGAAGCGAGCCGATAGAGCGTTCAATGTCGTGGAGTGTGTCTTGGAATCGTTCTTGTTCAACCTTTAAATACGAAACAATTCGATCTGGATCCTCGGCCGCGAATAGGCGTCGCTTGCCAACTGTTGAGTCTGCGATTAGACCGCGTTGTTTAAGAAGTTCTATAGCTTCGTAAGCGGCTGTTCGTGAAATACCAGCTTTTTTGGCGATGTTTTGGACCGTACTTGCTCCGAGTTCAAGTGCGGCTAGATACACCTTTGATTCGCTAGGAAGGAGTCCGACGTTTAAAAGTAGTTTTCCAAAATCTTTAGACATAGATGACACGATAATAACATGTGATAACTAAAAACACAGCCCGATCGGCTGTGTTTTTAGTCTAAAGCCCTACTATACGCTTAACTTCTTCGATTGAAGTAAGACCTTCGGATGCCTTGAGCAAGCCGTCTTGCACCATGGTGACCATGCCTTGTCGCCCGGCGATTTCGCGCATTTCATATTCTGAGATGACGCCGCCTAAGATAGCTTTTTCGATCTCGGCGTCTTTGATTAGGATTTCGTAAGCGCCAATACGACCTTTATAGCCCGTCATGTTGCATTGTTCACAGCCTTTCGGCGCATACCAGGTAACACTTTCGGCGTTAACTTTAGTTTCACCTGACGTTTCAGGGATTTTTTCAAGTTGAGTCTTAACGCTCGCCAAGGTCTCGGCTTCGAGCGTGGCTGGTTGCTTGCAGACTTGGCACAGTTTTCGCAATAGACGCTGACCCATGATGGCATTGATCGCTGGTGCCAAAAGGAATGGCTTGACGCCCATCGACATAAAGCGGGGGACGGCGCCAGCGGCATCGTTAGTGTGAATGGTCGACATGAGCAAATGTCCAGTGAGCGCAGCTTGGATGGCGATTTCGGCTGTTTCTAAGTCGCGGATTTCGCCGACCATGACAATATCTGGATCTTGGCGGAGAATCGAGCGCAAGCCTTTTCCGAAAGTATAATCTTTACTGTAATCGATTTGGCTTTGGTTGATGCCTTCGACTTTGTATTCGACTGGGTCTTCAAGTGTGATGATTTTGACGTCTGGCGTATTGAGTTTTTTCAAGATAGCGTAAAGCGTCGTCGTCTTTCCGCTGCCGGTCGGACCGGTTGTGATGATCATGCCGTTGGGCTTTTCGATCTCTTTTGTCAGTTTTTTGAGTGCTGCAGCGCGGAATCCGAGCTGCTCGAACTCAAGTGCGATTGAATCAGGATTGAGCAAGCGCATGACAACCGATTCGCCGTAGGCTGTTGGAATAGTTGAAGTACGAACATCGATTTGTTTATTTTTTTGGAAAATTGTAAAACGACCATCTTGTGCTTGGTCTGACACGTTGATCTTTAAGCTCGCGATGAGTTTAATGCGCCCAATGATGCGCTTCCATTGTTCGCGATCTAGCTTGGTTACTTCTTGAAGCATGCCGTCAACTCGGAAACGAACAACGATTCCGGTTTCTTCGGCTTCGATGTGAACGTCTGAGGTGTTCAGCTTAATTGCTGCCGCGATAATAACTGTCAGTACATCGGTTACGTTTGCATGGGTGAGTACGCCGGCGATCGAGGCAAAATCGCTCATTTGGGCGGCGTATTTGGCAAGTTCTTCTTCAGTAATTTGAACACCTTTAACGATGGGTTTGATTTTGGGGAGCGCGGCGTAAAGTTTCATCCCTTGTTCAAGACTCTCAGCGCTGATGATATACAGCTGGCCATGGGTCTTGTGACGTTCTTCAAGCTCAAACAATAATTCCTTCAAGCGCGGATCGTCTGGATTGACGGCTCCGATGCGCAATTCAGGACCGGTAAAGAGAAATGCGACAGCTGCAAGATCACGTGCCCGTTCTTCGGGCAACAACGATAAGGCTTCCGGACTGATAGGAAAGCCTTTTAGATTGATTGACGGAAAGCCTAAAGATGAGCCCTTACGCGCTGCCTCGTCTTCCTTTTCACGCGTTGAAATATTCTGCATCTTTTCTGAAAGCGCAGAGGCGACGTCTTTGTCGGCGAGTTTAATGCGTGAATGTGGGGAGGGTTCTGGAGTTGGAGCTATCGGAGGAGGCTCTGGGGCGGGTGTGACGACTTGTTCAGGCGTTGGGACTGTAGCTGGGGTTGGTAAAACAGGCGCCGTTTGTCCGCTGGCGCGCTGTTTAAGGAGATCGGCGATGGAAGGCAGATTGGATGGCATGCACACTATCTTACTAACCTTCGGCTATAAGCGTGAATACGGGGTGTGAATGAGGTCTTGTCTAGACGTTCAATTAGCTCAATCCAGACCGCATAGGTAAAAGTCGTTGCAAAGCCGACGCTCGTAGCGGTCCATGCAATAAAGACTATCAGGCTACCGACGGCTACGATAATCGCTGCTAATAACGAGCCTGTACTAAGTGCCTCAGCGAACAAAAGCGCACTTGGTGCGGCCAGGATGGCGAGACCGAGCAAGAAGACGAGCGAAAATAAGAGGTTTGCGGCAAAGAGCACAGCTGACATTTCAAAGGCAATCACCGGATGTCGCACTAGTCTTTGCGCGCCTTCGTGAATAGATTTGAAGAAGGTTAGCTCTTCGCGTGCAACTCCGATTAGTGCGAACATTGCGACGATATTCAGAGCAAAGGCAATCCCAAGTGTCAGCGCAGAGAAGGTGAGTGCGACTAATAAATCGAATTGGTTAGTGAACACAAGATTGCGTAACAGTAGCCCGCTGCCTGTGAGAATTATGACAGCTAACAAGCGGAACACGAGATCGATGCCAAGGACGCGGAAAACGTGAAGATGTCGCATGCTACGCAGTATCTCGTGCCATGAAAGGTGCTTCTTGCGACGTACGGCGCGATGCATCGCGACAAGTATCATTTGTTGCGTGATCGCAATAATGGTAACTAGCAACAGTATTACAATGACAATGCCAAAACTGACGCCTAGCATGTAGCCGTCACCTGCCAAGATAAGATTTTGTAAATAGTTAACGACGAATGCCAGTGAATTTCCGAGAAGTCCTTGATAGGATTCGATTGTAGGCGTAAACATAATCCGCGCCTGCTTCAACACATCGTTGACGACGACGCCGGTACCGGCCAAGCTTGCAATAAGTGCAAACGGCCACAATTCTTTGTGCGCCCAGGCCGCCTTGAGCGACCGCAATATGATGGGTCGGTAGACGGAGGGTTCTGATTTCATAGTCCTCCTAATATAGAGATAGTATAGCAGATGAATGCCGACGCTTAAACACAAAAGCTCCGCCTGGACGGCAGAGCTTGAGTGTTTAAATGTTAGTGGGTTTGATGGCGAGTTTGGGAGCTTTGATCGCGGGACCCAATAGGCTCTCAAATGCTTCCTTTTCAATGGTTTCTTTTTCAAGCAGTTCGCCGACGACTTTATCCATTTTAGCGCGATGATCGCGGATGATGCCGCGAGCGGTTTCTTGAGCGTTCATGAGGAGCTTGGTGATTTCCTCGTCAATTGTTTGCGCGACGGATTCTGAGTAGTCGCGCTGTTCGTGCAGCTGCTTGCCGAGGAAAACTTCGGTATCACGAGCGCCGTAGGTGCGCGGTCCGAGGACTTCGCTCATGCCGTATTGGGTGACGAGTTCGCGGGCAAGGTGCGTGGCGCGTTGGAGGTCGTTGCTGGCGCCAGTCGTCAAGTCGCCAAAGATTTCTTGTTCGGCCATATAGCCGCCAAGCATCATAGCTAGTTCGTCGACGAATTCTGCGCGCGAATGCATTTTTTTGTCTTCGTCAGGAATGCTCATGGTGTAACCAGCGGCGCGGCCACGCGAGACAATTGAAACTTTATGCACCTCGTCGCAATGCGGGAGCATGTGGCCGACAACGGCGTGACCAGCTTCGTGATAGGCCGTAATCATACGCTCGCCTTCAGACAAGATGTGGCTCTTGCGTTCAGGTCCGAGCAAGACTTTTTCGATTGAATCGAGCAGATCGATCTGCATGATTTGTTTGCGGTCGCGACGCGCAGCAAAAATGGCAGCTTCATTCATGATGTTCATGAGGTCAGCGCCAGAAAGACCCGTGGTTCGTTCGGCGATGCGTTTTAAATTGACGTCTTCGGCGAGCGGTTTGTTTTCAGCGTGGATCTTCAGGATGGCCTCGCGATCCTTAAGGTCTGGTCGATCAAGAATAACGCGCCGATCAAAACGGCCAGGACGCAATAAGGCTGGATCGAGTACATCAGGACGGTTCGTAGCGGCTATGATGATGACGCCTATGTTCGGATCAAAGCCGTCCATTTCAACCAAAATTTGGTTAAGCGTCTGTTCGCGTTCGTCGTGGCCTCCGCCAAGACCAGCACCGCGCTGGCGACCGACGGCGTCGATTTCGTCAATAAAGATGATGCACGGAGCGGCCTTTTTGGCCTTTGAGAAAAGGTCACGTACGCGGCTTGCACCAACGCCGACAAACATCTCAACGAATTCCGAACCTGAAATATGGAAGAAGGGGACATTAGCTTCACCAGCCACGGCGCGGGCGATAAGTGTTTTTCCAGTTCCTGGAGGACCCATCAAGAGCACGCCTTTCGGAATCTTGGCGCCGAGGTCGGCGAATTTCTTTGGTGTTTTTAAAAACTCGACGATTTCGCTTAATTCCTCTTTTGCTTCGGGGTTACCAGCCACTTCGTTAAAAGTGATACGGTTCTTTTTGTTGGTCACTTCACGGGCATTGCTTTGGCCGAAGGTCATGGCGCGGTTGTTGGCGCCTTGCATCTGTCGGATAAAGAACCATAAGACGATCGACAGTCCAACGATGAATAGTAGCGTTGGAAGTACGCTACGCATCAGACTTTGCGCAACGCCCGGATCTTTGACTGTGATCGGTACTGATTTCAACTCCTCGGCGTCAATGCCGTATGTTGCAAGTAGTTCATTGAATGGCTGTCCGGCCTCTTTTTGTAGACTAAATTCCGTGCCATCCAGGCCAAAAGCGGTGACGTCATTTTCAATTACGTCTATTTGCTTAATCTCGTGTGCTTCAATTTTTTGGACGAGCGTAGCCGCGTCGATGCTTTGGACTTCTGGTGTATTGACGTTTAGGCTAGAGAAAATAACGCCAAGGACAAGGAGCGACAACAGAAAGACAATGATGTTTTTGGATAGAGGTTTCATAGGCGATAAAAGCCATCAGACCATGCCAGAAAAATTGGTAGAACGCAAACGCCGCCCAGCCTCAGGTGAGACGGGCGGCGGACGGAGCGTAATTAACGGGGGAATCGCACCTTGAGCTTTTCCATGATGCGATGCCCGGTACGTGTTTCGGGCGAGGCGGCGAGCGCGATGGCGTCACCTGACTTGCGACGTGGTACTAGGAGCTTCATGCGCTCGAGACAGGCGAGGCACGTCTCAAGATTGCTGAGGCTCATTTCGTCCATGGTGCGACTACGGAGCAGGTTCTTGAGCGAGGAAGCGCTCACTGTCAGCGAACCGACGTAGCGGTTACGCCATAGAACCTCGAGGATGACGCAGAGATCGCCTCGTAGAGCGCGATCGCGTGGTCCCTTGAGCTGTAGCCGATGGATGAGCGGACCTACGGTGAGTGGGTTGATCGTCGCCTTGGCGTTTGATGCGCTGGGCGGCGTACGTTTGCGCGGCGTTTCAACGATACGCGCGGCTTGCGCGCCGGACGAGGATTCGGTGGCTGCGTGGGCCGTTGGCGGCTTGACGCGCTGGTTCTTCCACCAGGCGGTGATTGAACGTGTCTCGCCTTGGAGGACGGCCATGATGGCGGCGTCGAGTTCGTTGACGGCGAGTTCGCGCACGGCAGCCATGAAGTCGTTTGGCTGGATGAGGTCGTCATCCCGTACGGCCTTCACGGCGATGAGACGGCGGTGCGTTTCATGCTCGGTTGTGCCGAGGAGCGCCACGAGGTACTTCTCGGCCGAGTGTCGTTCGAGTCCGGCGCGTTTCATCTGGTTGGCCCAGAAGAAGGCATGGCTTGGTACTTGCGAGCCACCAGCCAGACGCCAGGAGAAGTAGCACGCCGCCCACCAAGTCACTTCAAGGCTGACGGTGGTGTGGCGAGAGGCCAGTGCGGAGCGACGGTCGGTTTCGAGCGCGTTGATCCAGATGCTGGCTCCGGTCTGGAACTCGGTTCGAGACTGGGGGAGCGCGCGCAGGATTGCCTTGCCTGTACTGACGATGGCGTTCGCGGCAGCCGTAACGACCGCCTGTTCCTGCTCGAGCGAGGTCATGGGTCGAGTCGGTATTTGCATGGCTAGCAGTCGAAATGCCTGCTGCTCGGTAAAGGCCGAACGTCCGAGGATGCTTCGAATTTGTTCGAGACTGCGCTCGACGCTGACCTCATGCCGCAAAAAGCGGAGAAATTCGACGACTGAAGCGTTGACGACACGATCTGTGTCCATGTGACCTCGTGGTGGGAGCCCTGTGTTCCAGGGACTGTGAACATTAGGGAAAAACTAGGACTATGTCAACACAAAAACCGCCCAAGCAGGCGGTCTGTGTGTTAACGAGACGTTGTCGTCGAACGAATCCGCTTCGGACAGCCGTAGGTTTCGATAAAAACCGTCACGGTGTTTCCGAACCCGGATGAGTCGGCGACAATGTCGAGTTATTCCTTAACCTCTGTCGCCTTTGACTCTTCCTTGAGGGAGAGGCCGAGGCGGTGTTCGTTTGGTTCGACTGACACGACGCGGAAACGCATAGTGTCGCCTGGCTTACCAATCTTCATTGGGTCTTCAACTGGTTTATCTGAAAGCTCCGAAACGTGGGCGAGACCTTGGATATCCGGATCGAGCTCTACAAAGAAGCCGAACGGGTTTACCTTGATGATCTTGCCTTCAACCCAATCGCCGGTCTTGTAGCGTTTGCTGACACCTTTCCATGGGTCTTCCGATAGCTTCTTCATGGATAGGAAAATCTTGCTGCCTTCAATGCCGATGATCTCAGCGCGAACTGAATCGCCGACTTTGAGGACGTCGCGCGGGTGATCAATGCGCTGCCAAGCGATTTCTGAAATGTGTACAAGGCCTTCGAGCGGGGTGGCACTACCGGTTGGGTAGAACTTCACGAAGGCGCCGAAGTCGGCTACGGCCGAAACGTCGCCAGCGATGATGTCGCCAACTTTGCACTGCGCGATAACGTTCTTCTGCTCGTCCTCCCACACGGCTTTTTCTGAAACGATCAGCTTGCCGTCATCTTCGTGAACATCGAGCACTTTGACGCGCATTGATTCGCCGACAAAGCTTTTAAGCTTCTCAAGAATCTTTTGCTTGTCGCCACCTGCTACACGCGGATAGTGCTCCGGAGCAAGCTGCGAAACTGGAAGGAAACCCTGAACGTGGTTTACGCGCACGATAAGTCCTCCCTTGTTGGCGTCGAGTACTTTGACTTCGATCGGGTCGCCGCTGGTTGAAAGTTCCGAAAGGTCCTTCCAAGCGCGTTGCTGACCGGCGTAGCGGAACGAGAGTTCCATTTCGCCATTTTCATTTTCAAGATCAATGACAGTCGCCTCGACTTCGTCACCCGCCTTGAGGTTCTTATAGAGATCAGCTTCGGCGTAGAGCTCGCGACCACGCACGACTCCGGTCGTCAGACCCATGATGTCGATGTGGATTTCGCGTCCTTTGGTTGAGAGAACTTTACCCTTGATCGTTTCACCGGCGGCCGGAATATGAAAAAAATTGCCTTCTTCAAGCAATTCGCTGAGCTGTTTCTTGTCGTTTGCCATATGTTTCTCCTGACGGCGTCTCCGCGAGTGCAAAGAGGCCTTCAGGCGTTAAGAATATATGTGGCCGAAGATTAGCTGAGAAAGGGCCTGACGTCAAGAACGAACAGAGGCTCCGGATCGCCGGAGCCTCAGATGGCAGAATGGGGATAAAGCGTTGTAACCGCCTCTTTGATCTCCGCCGGCGTAATACCGTGGCAATCAAGCAGGTGACGGTGGACGTCACGCTCGATCTGGCGGATGCGTTCCGCGCTTAAACCCCAGCTGACGGCGATCTCTTTGAGCGTTTCTTTGGGCTGATCGATACCGTAGCGGCGTATGAACACTTCGCGCCAGCGTAAAGATTCATGCGACAGAACTGACAGACATTGCAGGATCAGCCGCTGGGCGTTGAGCAGATCCTCAACGAGTCGAATCCGGTCGTCGGCGATCACTTCTTGTAAGCGACGGGTGCTGTCTTCGCGGTTGTTGACTGGGCCGTCAAGCGATAGACCGTGAAGTCCAGTGCGTTGACGAGCGTCTCGCACCCTGCGGCAGCGCTCTTTATGCGACTCGCTTTTAAGTTTTTTGGATCGCGGATCGTGAATTAGTTCAGCCAATTCTTCGTCGGTGGGTTCGCGCCCCAATTGCCGCTTCAGCTTGTTCCGCTCGTATTCGACAATACTCCATAGTTCGTCGGCTGAGTTGGGAATGTAGATAGGTCGACCGTCGTGACCTTCGACTTTACAGGCTCGCCGCATAGCCTGCTTGATCCAGCTTGTGGCGTAGGTCGAGAAGGCGTAGCCGAGTTTCCAATCGAAGTCTTGAATGGCGCGGATCAGACCTTTTATACCCTCGCTCACCAGCTCGTTGCGTGTCAGCCCGCGATTTTGAAGATCTGGCGAGCTAGAAAGCACCATGACGATGCCTATATTCGCACGGACGATAGCGTGCTGGTATAGAACACTCGCCTCAGGATACTGTTCTCGCAGGCGAAACATGACGATGTTGTCGTGCTTCGTGTATTCGTCGCGTTGGTTGGGCCGCAAAAGCGGCACTTCAGTACGGGGCGCACGCAGCACACCCCGCTTGGGGAATGACATGTTGTGCTCCACGCTGATCGAGAGTCTAGGCTGTACACAGAAAAAGCTCAAGGGATGTGCTAATCTATGCCGTATATGGCACACCCACATCAACATCTCCTTGAGGAGTATAAAATTTCCGTCGACAGGCTCGTTCCGCTTACTCCGTCGTCCATTCTTGAAGAGGCTCATAAGCTGTACGACGAGCTTTCAGCCAATGAGAATGCGACACAACAGCAAATTGAACAGGCATTAGTTTATATTGGTCGAAAGGAGTTCCCTTATCGCAAAGCCTATCAAGAGCTATGCGCGAGCGACGAGGAACAGCGTTTACAGAAGTTAGTTTTTGATCGTCTGGAGGCTGACGTAAAAACGAAAATTGAGGCCATAACGCAGCACGGTGTGCATGTGCTTGATTACGTTAACAGCAAACTGTTTGAAGAACAGCTTTCAAGTGACGAGCGTTATCAAGTCGAACAGGCCATCTTGCTGGCGCATGATGGTTTGAATAAGCAGTGCGATGAGCGCGCGGTTACGCGTAAGCAAACTTTTGAAGAGCTGGTTGCCAAATGGAAAGCCGAAGAAGATAAGCTTCAGGGTCTTATTGATCAGTTGAAAGAGATGGCTGAGCGCGATCCTAAATGGACTGACGAGATTCGCGGAAGGGTTGAAACATTAGAAGAAGGCTGGTCGATTGTTGAGCGCGATCCGCAAGAAGAAGAGATCCGCAAAGAGATTGAATATTGGACGACGGTGCTCGAAGAGGAAGAAACTGAAGTGTTACTATAGATTTACTGCGCATCGGATTACTTTTTTGCGAATAATAGCCACGAATCATTGACTTTGTGGCTATTTTGTGCTATCATTGTTCGTTGCTATGGTTTGCGTTCTGCGACCCTGGCACAAGCCGGCACGGCGTTTTCCGTGCAATCTGCTTCCTGACTAAACTGCCCGTACCGCCCTTGGGGTGCTACGGCGAATACCAGGAAACGGAGGATTCATGTCTCACGTTACAGCCAAGCAGATCAGGCATTTCCTCGAGCTCGACGAGCACGGTGACGGCTACGGTGAGGAGTTCAACGCCTTCATCCGCCAGATCACCTCGGGCGGCATCGCGAAGACGGGCAAGGTGGCCAAGGCCGTCGACATCCGCCGGAAGCAGGCGAAGAAGTACTGGGACCGCGGTTTCGGCCGCAAGTTCAAGAACTTCGCCGCTTACTTGGTGACGATCCCCGAGGTGCCGGCGAGCCTGCTCGCGGACAATCCCGAGTTCCCGCTCCTCGTGCTCGTGGATCCGCGTCTCGGCCACGTCGAGTCCTGTCGTCTGGCCGGGCTCAAGTACGTTGAGTACGGCAACGACGACGACACGCTCGTCCCGTGCGACAACCGGCACGCCATGCCGACCGACGCCCCGTACTGGGTGCGTGCCCACGACGGCTTGCCGAACCTCAACCGGAAGCCGGCTGACTGCCTGGCCGAGTGCACCGGCAGACGCTACGCTGGCACGGCTGACATCGGGATCGCCATCTACGTGCAGTACGGCAAGCGCCAGCACTTCATGGACTTGCCCGGCTCCGTCCACCGCCACGATCGCGCCGACTGTGCGTACCTCGACGTGTGGGTCGACGGGCCGGAGCTGCGCTCGTACGGGGATGGCTACGCGAGTCCGGGCTACGGCTCCGTGGTCTTCGTCCGGGAGTTGCAGTCCTCGTCCCTCGAGGCTTGACGCTTGTCGAGCCTCAACCCTTGATCCCCATTCGCGCAAGCGGGTGGGGATCTTTCGTTATACTGGGACTCGAGAGTAGGGCTATGAGCGGAGTACGTTCCGTCCCCGAAATCCTCGAAAGAGCATTGCCGGAGCTTGTGATAGCTTGTGCTGTCATAGGGTGTGCAATTCCCATGAGACACTCCTTGCCAGGTTCTGGTGGGTACAATGCCCCATATGAAATTCAGGATCGACCGCCTACGTGTGGAAGATCCGGTGACCTTGATGGAGCTTGGCAGCATGAAGACCGTCCACCGCCACGATCGCGCCAACTGTGCGTACCTCAACGTGTGGAACGACGAGCCGAAGCTGAACTCGAACAGGAATGACAACGCGAATCCGAACTACGGCTCCGTGGTCTTCGTCCGGGACTGTCGTCAGTTGAAACGCCCGCTGGCCGGGCGTTTCGATTATGCTTTCTTTCTCCAGCCGCCGAGCATCCGTCCAATTCCGTTTAGCGCCTCTGATCGTTTGACATACGTGTCGAACGTTATTTGATCGCAGTCGCCGGCAAGACGCATGAGGATTTTTGCTTGCTCAAGATGGTTGAGCGCGCGGTCGATGGCGGAAAT